>ONHE01000072.1 GCA_900317545.1 uncultured Prevotella sp.
CGCAGGGTCGTCGCCGAGGCCGTTGGTCTGCAGTGAGCCGGGCAGGGAAGCCTCCGCCTGCACCTCCTTGCCGCCCTTGTCGGTCAGTCTGACGTGCCATTTGCCGCTCAGGTCGATCGTCTCTTGCGCCCCTGAAGCCATGCTGCACACTGCGCAGAGCAGGCTTATCATCAGTCTGTGCATCATATTCGGTTGGTCTTTGGTTATCATATCGATGACGTTCAGCTATGCTTTCGACCGCAAAGATAGATGATTCATCCGGACCGCCCAATAGATAAAGAAGATAAAAAGATGGACTTTTCACCGGTCGGAAGACCGTTCTGCCGCGCTATATGCCGATCATAGCGGATTGATGCCTGTGTTTTTGAGCCTGTGGGATACAATAATCCGGAGCGGAAGACGTTCTATCAATAAACGAAATTGCAATGATCAAACATCTTCTGCCGGTTGTCCTGGCTTGTCTGCTGTCCGCTTCCGCCTGGTCTCAAAGTGATCAGGGCACCCTGTCGGTCATTCCCAAGGCGGGTATATCCATATCCACCCTGAATCCGACGGACCGTATCTATCTCGGCATCTCGAATGACAAAGCGTCTTCGGGTGGCTCAAAATACCGGTCCGGATTCTGTGCGGGGGCCGAATTGGAATATCAGTTTGCCGACAGGCTGAGTGCTTCCTTCGGCGCGTTCTTTGCCAACTCGGGTTGCAAGTACGGGTATGCGGAAGCCGAAACGTCCAAGAATGAGTTTTCTGTCCTGCATGACAGCTATCTTAGTTTGGGGTATATACAGATGCCGTTGATGCTCAATTGCTATGTCGCACCCAATCTGGCGGTCAAGGCGGGCATACAGGTCGGTTGCTTGGTGACCAGCACCCGGCATAGCGAAATGCAGACCTACACGGTCGATCCCGACACCAACGTGAAGACTTATGGCACCAACTACGTGTCCGATGGCAGTGCTTCCAACATGCAGAACCGTATCGATGTCTCCATCCCTTTAGGCCTCAGCTACGAATATGAGCACATGGTCTTGGACGCGCGTTACAACTTAGGCGTGCGCAAGATCTACAAGCTGGCCGGCGACAGCAAGAATCGGTCGGTCACGGTGACCATCGGTTATAAGTTCGAACTGTAGCTGCGGCTTTTGCGCCTGCATTATCCCGCCTGTTCGGGATAGTGCAGATTGGCGTCCGTCAGGTGTTCGAGCACTTCGGTGAGGTATTTTCGGGCTTCCCAGCGTGCCATCGGCAGGTCATGCAGAAGCCAGTTGCCGCAGTCCTTCGCTGTGGCCCCGGGGATCTCGCCTTCATAGTCTGCGATGAAGCGGAACGTGTTCTTCATCAGCTCCACGATATCTTTACTCTCCAAATCTCCGCGCAACAGGAGGTAGTTTCCTGTCAGGCAGCCCATCGGACCCCAGTAGATGACGCGGTCACTCCATACGGGGTCATTGCGCAGATAGGTGGCGGCGAGATGCTCGATGGTGTGTATGGCGCCGTTGTGCATGACTGGTTCGACGTTCGGTTGCTTCATTCGGATGTCGAAGGTGGTCACGACCTCCCCTCCGACAGCGTCTTTGCGGCTGACGTAGATGCCGCGGAGCAGTCGTTCGTGATTGATGGTGAAGCTCGGTATCTTGTTCATAATGCTATGGTTTGATCGTTGTCGATGAGAGGGACTCTATGAATGCCTTGGTCACTTGGAAGCTCCCTTCGGCCATCCGTGCCCAAAAGTCGTAGTATTGGGCGGCCTTCAGATCCTTCAGGGGCACGTCGCTGATGATGCGGAAGGAGAGGAAGGGCGTCGCGTAGATGTGGCACACCTGGGCGATGGCACAACTCTCCATGTCAACTGCCATGGCTTCGGGGAAGCGGTCGAGAATCTCCCGCATCTTCTCCCGGGTGTTGACAAACCACTCTCCGCTGACTGTCAGCCCCGTGCGGATCCGTCCTGCAAAGCCCGTAAGCGTCGAGCCGAGCTGCGAGGCCTTGTCGATGAGCCACGCGGGCGACTGAAACCGGGCTGGCATGCCGATGATCTGGCCGAAAGCGACCTCGTCCCCGCAGTAGGCATCATGATAGGCGCACTCAGCTGCAACGACCACGTCGAGCGGGTTCAGCGCGGCATCGGCGCCGCCGGCCACGCCGGTCGATAGCACCAAGTCAGGCTCATAGCCGTTGATCATTTCCACTGTGCCGACGGCGGCGTTGACTTTTCCGATGCCGCACTGCACCATGACGACCTCGTGTCCGGCTATCCTGCCGGTGACAAAGTCCTTGTGATGGTGATGCTCTGTGGCGATATGGTCGGCCAAGGTCCGCAGTTCGGCGAACTCCTTGTCCATTGCTACGATCATGCCTATTTTCATCCGGGTGCGTCTCCTGTTACTTATATTACCTGTACTTTTGTTGCAAAATTACGAAAAAGATAACAGATGGATGGCGAGGAAAGCAAGTTTTTTTGTATTTTTGCAACAAAATCAATCAAGATCATGTTATGAACGCATTGAAGAAATATTTGATAGACATTCTGGCCATTGTAGTTTTCGCCTTGATCTCATTTGCCTATTTCCAGCCCGCAGATATCGAAGGACGCATCCTCTATCAGCATGACTCGTCGGCAGGAGTGGGTGCCGGTCGGGAGACTGCCATCTTCCAGCAGCAGACCGGAGAGCATACGCGATGGACAAATGCCATCTTCAGCGGTATGCCGACCTATCAGCTCTCGCCCTCATACAGCAGCGACCGCGTGCTGGGCAAGGCCATGACGGTCTACCATCTGGGGCTGCCGGAGAACGTGTGGTATGTGTTTGCCTATCTCTTGGGATTCTACATCCTGCTCCGTGCGTTTGATTTCCGGCGCTCATTGGCCGTGTTAGGCGCGATCATATGGGCGTTCTCCTCCTACTTTTTCATCATCATCGCCGCCGGCCATATATGGAAGGTGATGGCGTTGGCCTATCTTCCGCCGCTCATAGCAGGTATCGTGATGGCCTATAGGGGGCGCTTCCTGTGGGGACTGATCCTCACAGCCATCTTCGGCGCATTCGAGATCAAGGCCAATCACATACAGATGACCTACTACTATCTGTTCGTCATCATTCTCATGCTCATTGCTTTTCTCATCCAGGCCATACGCGAAGGGCAGCTTGCCCGATTCCTCAAGGCCACGGGCATCTGCCTCGCCGGAGCCGCGATCGCCGTCAGCCTCAATCTCTCCATGCTCTACCACACGTGGCAGTATGGCCAAGAGAGCATGCGGGGAAAGACCGAACTGGTCAAGAAAGGCGACGCCAACCAGACCAAGAGCGGCCTGGACCGGGACTATATCACGCAATGGAGCTATGGCATAGGGGAGACCTGGACGCTGCTCGTGCCTGATACGAAGGGGGGAGCATCCGTGCCTTTATACAACAACAAGACGGCCCAGGAGAAGGCGGATCCCAACTTCATCCCCATCTATCAGCAGCTCGGGCAGTACTGGGGTGAGCAACCGGGAACGAGCGGGCCGGTCTATGTGGGCGCCTTTGTGCTGATGCTCTTCGTCTTGGGACTGTTTATCGTCAAGGGACCCATGAAATGGGCGCTCCTCGCTGCGACCATCCTGTCGATCCTCCTGTCGTGGGGACGCAATCTGATGGGCTTCACCGACTTCTTTATCGATTATGTCCCGCTCTACTCGAAGTTCCGTACGGTGGCTTCGATCTTGGTCATCGCCGAGTTCACCATACCCCTCTTGGCCATGATGGCGCTCAAGGAGATCGTCGAACAGCCGTCCTTGCTGACCGCCAAAAGGCGCTGGCTGACCGTCAGCTTCCTGCTTACGGGAGGCGTGGCCTTGCTCTTCGCGCTGATGCCGGGCACCTTCTTCCCGAGCTTCATATCTTCGCAGGAGATGCAGGCACTGCAAACGATCCCTGCGGAATATCAGGCCGGGCTGATGGCCAACCTGCGGAGCATCCGCGAGGCGATCTTCACGGCCGACGCGTGGCGATCGTTCTGGATCATCGTCGTGGGCACCTTGCTACTGCTTCTCTATCAGGCACGGAAACTGCGGGCCGAATACCTGATCGGGGCCTTGACGCTGCTCTGCCTCGTGGACATGTGGCAGGTCAACAAACGCTATCTCAATGATGACATGTTTGTAGAGAAGAGCGTGCGCGAAAAGCCGATTCCGATGACGGCTACCGATAAGCAGATCCTCCATGACCGCAGTCTCAACTACCGCGTGCTCAATCTCGCGTCCAACACATTCAATGAAAATGAGACTTCCTATTATCATAAGAGCATAGGTGGATATCATGCCGCCAAACTGCGCAGATACCAGGACATGATCGACAGCTACATCGGCAAGGAGATGCACAACCTCATGTCTGCCGTCAGCGCAGCACAGGGCGATATGACCAAGGTCAACGGCGACTCGATCTTCCCCGTGCTCAACACGCTCAACGCCAAATACTTCATCCTCCCGCTGCAGGGCGGTCAGACGGTGCCGGTACAGAATCCTTACGTCTACGGCAATGCCTGGTTCGTGGACCGAATCAGCTATGTGAACAATGCGAACGAGGAATTGGATAAGGTCGGAAAGATCAACCTGCGCCATGAGGCGGTGGCTGACGCGAAGTTCAAGACGCAGCTCGGACAGGCCGCCGTGCAGGACAAGGCCTCGTTGGTGAAGTTGGAGTCGTATGCGCCCAATCATCTTGTCTATCACGTTTCATCCGACAAGGGCGGCGTGCTGGTGTTTTCGGAGATCTATTATCCCGAATGGACGGCTACGATTGACGGCCAAAAAGCCGAGTTGGGACGGGTCAACTACATCCTGCGCGCACTAAACGTGAAACCCGGAAACCACAAGGTGGAGCTCGACTTCCATCCTCAGTCGGTGCGGACGACGGAGACCGTGGCCTATATCGGCTATGTCCTCCTGCTCTTCGTCATTCTCTTCGGCCTCTATATGACATGGCGCCGAAGGGACGGGAAGGCTACGAGCGAATAGCCGAGCGTCGCCCGGCAGCCCCGACACCGGTGTCCTCTCTCTGAGAAGCGATAAGAGAGGGCAGAGGATAGACTATATGTAAAGGATACATTTCATCAATAACGCACGGGAACAGCATCCTTGTTCCCGTGCGTTATTTGCATTTTGCGTGTGCATGAATACCCATGAATTTATCTGACAAAATGTCTCTGAATACGGCGTTCTTATTCACCGAATCGCCCATTGATCGCAAATACGGCAATTATGAGCGGTTTTTGCAAGTTACAGATAATCAATTTGTTACGTCGGCATATGCTTGCCGCCTCTTTCAAGCGACCGCTCCGCCGCGCCCAAAGGATAGCTCCGGGCGCTCGAAAGGATAGCTCCGGATGCTCGAAAGGATAGCTCCGGAGGATGAAGAGTTGTCTTCCGTACGGGGAGAGGGCACTTCCGACTGCTGTGGAAGGCACATCCGGCTGATAGAAATCTTGTTTTTGTCCGGACGATATGGTTGAAATGGTCTTCGAAGATATCCTTCGGGCCTTGTCCGTTTCTATGCCCTGCTTTGGAATGACCGGTCATGCAGGCCTTGTTTTTTCAGAATTCAGATGACAAAAGCAATCGTTGTGCAGAAGATTGCAGCGTGTTCCAAATGGATTGCGGTTCCCGTTCGCAGAAGTCAAACGCATCTTCTGCTTCCCCTAAAAATCCTCAATGAAATGCTGAGTCGGGCCCTGTGCCCGTCCGCAACGGGCGCCCTGTTTGCCCAAGCGCGCCTTTCTTTCCTTTGCGGACGGCTACGCTGGTCCGACCCTACGTTAGCCCGGCCCCTTCAAGCCGTATGCTTCCCGTATTTCAGATCGCGCAGATGCGACCGATATCCGTAGGCTGCGACCACGACAAAGCAGATGAGCGGCATGACAAAGGATACATTCTCGGCCGGCAAACCCATGATGGTGTGCTTCACGTCGATGATGGCCGCCTGGACCGGAGGCAACAGGCTGCCCCCGAGGATGGCCATGATCAGACCGGCACCGCCGAACTTCACGTTGTCACCAAGGCCGTAGAGCGCAATGCCATAGATCGTGGGGAACATCAGGGACATGCATGCGCTGACCGCAACTAAGCAATACAGCCCCTTGATATCGGTGAAGAAGATCACGCCACAGACACTGAAGAAAGCGGCGCAGGCCAAGATCAGCAAGAGCTTGCCGGGCTTGATATATTTCAGAAACCATGTGCAGATGAAGCGGCTGCAGGCAAACAGCACCATTGCGAAGATGTTGTACTGCTGCGACATCACTTCGGCAGCGCGCTCGTCCATGCCTTCGGCCATCAGCACGCGTGTGCCATACTGGATGATGAAGGTCCAGCAGGTGATCTGGGCACCTACGTAGAAAAACTGCGCAATGACGCCCTCGCGGTAGTTCTTGCCTGAAAAGATCTGCCGGAGAGCCGTCCAGAGCGATTTCTCCTCATGCGTGTCACCACCCTTGGGCATCTTGGTCAGACGGATGAAGGCGATCATGGCCAGCAGGATGAGGCCGATGTAGACATAGGGCTGGATCAATACGGTCAGGTCTTGTTCCTTCAATGCCTCGAACTGGTCAGCCGGGAGAGTGGCCCGGGTGGCCGTGTCCATCGGGTTGAGGCGTGCCTGCACGAAGTTCATCGCAACGAACATGCCGCACAACGAGCCTAAGGGGTTGAAGGCCTGGGCAAGGTTCAGACGCCGCGTAGCCGTCTCCTCGCTGCCCATGCTGTATATGTAGGGGTTGCAACTCGTCTCAAGAAATGACAGCCCACATGTCAGGATGAAGTAGGAAAGCAGGAAAGGATAGTACATCCCGGTAAACTTTGCGGGGATGAAAAGCAGCGCGCCGACTGCGTAGAGTGACAGCCCGAGCAAGACGCCCGCCTTGTAAGAATACTTCTGAACAAACATGGCCGCCGGGAATGCCATGCAGAAATAGCCTCCGTAAAAGGCCACCTGAACAAGCGCACCTTCCGTCACGCTCATGCGGAAGATCTTGGAAAAGGCTTTGACCATCGGGTTTGTCACATCGTTTGCAAAGCCCCACAAGGCGAAGCAGGCCGTGATGGCGATGAATGGTAATAGGAAACTGGCTCCGTCCTTGCGAAGCAGGCTGTCTCTCCGATTTTTCATGATTGATTCTGTTGTAGTAAATGATGATGCAAAAATACAATAAAAAAGTCAAAATCAGCAAATTCTGCCGAATAAATTGTAACTTTGCATGCAACAGACTCTATGCATCTATGAAGAAACTACTATCGCTCCCGCCCAATTTGGTGGGCTGTTTCCATGCGCTGACAGGCTACAGTGAGCGCGACTGGTTCTGCACCAACGATCCCGTCGGACATAAGTTAGGGTCGGGTGGGGGATCGGCTTGGCTGCTCCGGGAAGCCTTCCGGCATGACCGTTCGCTTGGCTACGATGTTACGGACGGCGATGAGGAGGCTTTCAGCCAGTGGCTTGCAGAGGACCGCAGACTGTTGCTCCATGCCGGAGGACAGAGCAGGCGGTTGCCGGCCTATGCACCTTCGGGCAAGATACTCACGCCCATTCCCGTCTTCAGATGGGAGCGGGGACAGCGCCTCTCACAGGATCTGCTGTCGTTGCAGATCCCCCTTTACAGGCAGATCATGGATGCTGCGCCGGCTCATCTGCATACGATGATCGTCAGTGGGGATGTCTATATTCGCGCCACACAGCCCCTCCAGCCCATTCCGGAGGCTGATGTGGTCTGCTATGGACTATGGCTTGGTCCCGAGATTGCAAAGAACCACGGCGTCTTCGTGTCATCCCGGCAGTCGCCGTCGGTGCTCAAGTGCATGCTCCAGAAACCGTCTCTGCAGACCTTAGGTGAGCTTCAGAAGGATCACTTTTACCTGACGGACATCGGCATCTGGCTGCTTTCGGACCGGGCGGTGAAGGTACTCATGGCCCGCGCAACGCGTGAGGGCAAGACCGTCGGCTATGATCTCTACGGGGAGTTCGGCTGCTGTTTAGGTACCGATCCGACGCTCTCGGATGCCGACATCGCATCGCTGACAGTTGCGATCCTCCCTCTTCCGGGTGGCGAATTCTATCACTTCGGCACCTCCCGCGAGATCATCTCGTCGACACTTGCCATCCAGAACCTCGTCAATGACCAGCGCCTCATCATGCACAGGTCGCTCAAGCCGCATCCGTCCATGTTCGTTCAGAACGCGCAAGTATGGATCCGGATCACCGAGGAGAATCAGAACCTCTGGATTGAGAACAGCTTCCTGAGCGAGGGGTGGACCATCAGCCATGACCATATCATCACGGGCGTGCCGGAAAACAACTGGACCGTCCGGCTCGAAGCAGGCCAGTGCGTAGACGTCGTGCCCGTCGGTGAGACCGGATATGCCGTCCGTCCCTATGGCATCCAAGATGCCTTCCGCGGCGACTTGCATGATCCGTCGACGCGCTACATGGGATCTCCGTTCGCCGCATGGGCTTCCGCGCGCGCCATAGCTATCGAACGCATCAACGGGAACAAGGATCTCCAGTCGGCAGAGCTGTTCCCCGTCGTCGACAACTTGAACGACTTGGGGCTCGTGCTGCGGTGGATGCTCAACGAACCGACGCTGGATGGCGGCCGCATCGTGTGGCAGACGGCCCGCAAGATCAGTGCGGACCAGATCGCTGCCGAGGCCAATCTGCAGCGCTTGGTGGATCAGCGGCGGGAGAACAGAACCATGAACTGGTCCTTCCTGGCACGCAATCACGCCCACAGCGTGTTCTATCAGATCGACCTTGACGATGCTGCACATGAGTTTGCTGACCGCCATATCGCCGAGCCTTCACCCTTGAGCGACCGCGAACCGCTGCTTACGCGCATCCATGATGCCATGTTCCGGTCGGAGATGGAGCGTCTTCAGGGCAAGGAATATCAATCCAATGCCGACCGCGCTTTCAGTCTCTTGCGCGAAGGCCTCACCGCTCCGGTACTGGCACAGCGGCAGTCTCCGCGCAAATCCGTATATGAAGACCAGATCGTCTGGGGACGTAGCCCGGTACGGATCGACCTTGCCGGAGGCTGGACGGACACGCCGCCCTATTGCCTCATGGAAGGTGGGTCGGTCATCAATGTGGCCATCGAGCTGAACGGACAGCCGCCCTTGCAGGCGTATGTGAAGCCTTGCAAGGCGTCGCACATCATCCTTCGAAGCATCGACTTGGGCGCTTCGGAGGAGATCACGACCTTTGAGCAGCTGGCAGACTTCCGTCGCGTAGGCAATCCTTTCTCCATTCCGAAGGCTGCTTTGGTGCTCGCGGGATTCCAGCCCGGATTCTCTGCCGAGCGCTATGACACCTTGCAGGACCAGCTGAACGACTTCGGCTGTGGCATGGAGGTGACATTGCTCTCGGCCATTCCTGCCGGCAGTGGTCTCGGAACCAGCAGTCTGCTGGCTTCAACAGTGCTCGGAGCACTCAATGATTTCTGTGGTCTGATGTGGGATAAGAGCGAGATCGGGAAGCGAACATTGGTCCTCGAGCAACTCCTGACCACCGGCGGAGGATGGCAAGATCAGTTCGGAGGGCTGCTCCCAGGTATCAAATTGCTGCAGACTGGCAGTGGTTTTGATCAGAATCCCGTCACACGCTGGCTTCCCGTCGATCTCTTCACGCAGCCTGAATACAAGGATTGCCACCTGCTTTATTATACAGGTGTCACCCGCACGGCGAAGTCGATTCTCTCCGATATCGTGCGTAGGATGTTCCTCAACCAGCATGACGAACTGGCCATATTGCGGCAGATGAAAGGCCATGCGATGGATCTCTACGAGGCAATTCAGCGCAACGACTTCACCATGATGGGCTCCCTGATCCGTAAGACATGGTTTCAGAACCAAGCGATCGACAGCGGAACGAATCCCGAAAGCATCCAGTGCCTGACCGATCTGATTGATGATCTGTGCTTAGGTTACAAGCTTCCCGGTGCTGGAGGTGGCGGCTATCTCTACATGGTGGCCAAAGATCCCGAGGCGGCAGCACGCATCAAGCAGGTCTTAAATGACAACCGCAGGAACCGGAATGCGCGTTTTGTCCGCATGACCCTTAGCAATCAAGGCATCCAAGTGTCAAGGAGCTGAGGCCGGAGGATAACGCTGACAAACGGGAAAGATCACTGTTGTATCTTTTCATGACCGATATTGAATCTTTTAAAGATCGGTATTGGATCTTCGGAAGAATGATATTTAAACTGCAAAAGCACTATATATAATATGTATACCTATAAATATCCGCATCCGGCAGTAACGGCCGACTGCATCGTATTTGCCCACGATGGCGATGACGTGCTGGTTCTGCTCATCCAACGGCTGCATGATCCGTTCTGCGGATGCTGGGCCTTTCCGGGCGGTTTCATGAATATCGACGAGACGGCCGAGGCTGCCGCCGTGCGTGAATTGGAGGAGGAGACGGGACTGAAGATCGCTTCGGTCCGGCAAGTGGGAGCCTTCAGCCGGGTCGACCGTGATCCCCGGGAGCGCGTGGTGACCGTCGCGTTCTATGCGGAGCTGCCTTCCGTGCAGTGCGTAAAGCCCGGAGACGATGCCGGAAGTGCCAGATGGTTCAGCCTCAAGCATCTTCCGTCGCTCGCGTTTGATCATTCGGAAATCTTAGAAGCCGCATACAGCCTATGGAGTTCAGCACTAAAGTAGAGATCCCGAAGGCTTCTTTCGAGATCGGACCCTGTGAGGAGATGCTCTTTGTGGGCAGTTGCTTCGCCCATAACATCGGTTCCCGGTTTCAGGAAAACATGTTCCGGGCCACCGTGAATCCGTATGGGGTCATGTATAATCCGGCTTCCGTCCTGCATACTGTGGAGCGGTGGGAGGGCGATCCGCATGTGGCGGTCCTGACATTGGGCACCAATCACGTCTACATAGAGCGGGGAACGGAGGCCATCGTGGACAACTGCCGCAAGCGTCCGCAGTCTCTGTTTCGTGAAGAATTACTCTCCGTCGATGCCTGCGCATCGTATTTGGGTCAGACTGTAGATCTCCTGACGCGGCGGAATCCTGAAGTGCAGGTCATCGTGACCGTCAGTCCGGTGCGCTATCGTAAGTACGGCTATCCCGGGAGCCAACTTTCGAAGGCAACACTCCTGTTGGCTGCTGCGCGGATCACGGGCATGTATGCGAACGTGAGCTATTTTCCGGCTTATGAAATCATGAACGATGAGCTGCGCGACTATCGCTTCTATGCCGCCGACATGATCCATCCGAGCGAACAAGCCGTGGCTTATATCTGGGAGAGATTTGCCGAATGCTACTTCGGCGAGGCCGTGCGCGCGTTCCTCCGGCAATGGGAGCCGATCCGGGAAGCATTGGCTCACCGGCCGTTCCATCCCGAGTCAGCCGAGTATCAGGCCTTCATGGCCCGGACGCAGGAAAAGTTTGCCGAATTGAAAGCAAAGTACCCGGAAATGCCGATGAATACTGTTAAATGAATGCAAAATACTTTCGGACCGCTGATTTTACACCATAAAAGAGTAAAAAATACACTTCCGTTTCAGTCATTTTTATTATCTTTGCCATCAGAACATAAAAACTTTAACTTGCACGTATCAACACTTTAACTAAAAACAATACGCATGAGACAACATTTTTTATTAGGCTTCGATGTCGGAAGCAGTTCCGTGAAGGCTTCATTGGTGAATGTCGAGACAGGCGAATGTGCCGCTTCGGCCTTCTATCCCGAGCATGAGGCTCCGATCAAAGCCATCAGAGCCGGATGGGCAGAGCAGGACCCACAGATGTGGTGGAGCTATGCGAAGTCGGCATTGGCCAAGGTCATGGCAGTGACAGGTGCGAAGGGCGAGGACGTGAAGGCCATCGGGATCTCCTATCAGATGCACGGACTGGTCTGCGTAGACAAGGAGCAGCAGGTGCTCCGCGATGCGATCATCTGGTGTGACTCGCGTGCCGTGCCCTACGGAACACGTGCCTTCAAGACGCTCGGAGCTGAAAGGTGTCTCGGCCATTTGCTCAATTCGCCCGGCAATTTCACCGCTTCCAAACTCGCCTGGGTCAAGGAGAACGAACCAGAAGTCTTCGAAAGGATCCACAAAGTCATGCTCCCGGGCGACTATATCGCCATGCGGCTGAGCGGGGAGATCAATACGACGATCGGAGGACTGTCGGAAGGCATGTTCTGGGACTTCAAAGAGAAGCGCGTGGCAGACTTTCTGATGGACTATTATGGATTCTCAGGCGATCTGATTGCTGACATCGTGCCGACGTTCAGCATACAATGCCGGGTCTCGAAGGCGGTTGCCGCCGAACTCGGACTGCAGGAAGGGACGCCGATCAGCTACCGTGCGGGCGACCAACCGAACAATGCTTTGAGTCTCAACGTGTTCAACCCGGGTGAGATCGCGTCTACGGCGGGAACGTCGGGGGTGGTCTATGGTGTGCTCGGATCGGTCAACTATGACCCCAAGAGCCGTGTCAACACTTTCGCTCACGTGAACTATACGACCGACACGGACCGATTAGGCGTGCTGCTCTGCATCAACGGGACGGGCATACTCAATGCCTGGGCGCGCCGGACGATAGCCCCCGAGGGTATTTCCTATGCAGATATGAACGCGCTGTGTGCAACCGTTCCGACCGGTTCGGACGGGCTGACGGTGATTCCCTTCGGCAATGGAGCCGAGCGGGTGCTGGAGAATCGGGAAGTGGGATGCAGCATCCACGGCCTCGACTTCAACCGTCACGGCAAGGCGCATCTGCTGCGTGCCGCCCAGGAAGGCATCGTGTTCAGCTTCTGCTATGGCATGGAAATCATGCGGGAAATGGGCATGGACATCCGTAAGATACACGCCGGGCGCGCCAACATGTTCCTCAGCCCGCTGTTCCGTGAAACCTTAGCCACCGTCTCGGGTGCCACCATCGAACTCTATGAGACTGACGGCAGTGTCGGAGCAGCCAAGGGAGCCGGCATCGGATGCGGCATCTACAAGGACCACAACGAAGCTTTCGCGACGCTGCGGCAGCTTGCAGTCATCGCCCCCGATGCTTCCGCCCGTGCGGCCTGCATGGAAGCCTACGCCCGTTGGAAGTCTGTCTTGGCTCAGACCATCGCCTGAACGAATCTGACATGCCCGACACATAAAACTCAAAACATCCAACTCACAGAATCCAAACTCATATCTTAGAAACTTAAACTTACAACTCATAAACTTACAACTTACAACTTATGATGACTAAAGAGTATTTCCCTGGAATCGGCAAGATTCCTTTTGAAGGACCTGCGTCCAAGAATCCAATGGCTTTCCACTACTATGACCCCGAAAAGATGGTCAAAGGAAAAAAGATGAAAGACTGGCTGAAGTTCGCCATGGCATGGTGGCACACCCTCGGGCAGGCAAGTGGCGACCAGTTTGGTGGCCAGACCCGAAGCTATGAATGGGACAAAGCCGAGGACGCCTTGCAGCGTGCGAAAGACAAGATGGATGCCGGTTTCGAGATCATGGACAAGCTCGGGATCAACTACTTCTGCTTTCACGACGTTGATCTCTGCGATCCTTCCGACGACATAGACGAATACGAGCGCAACATGAAGGCCATTACGGACTATGCACTCGAAAAGATGAAGCAGTTTCCCCATATCCATCTGCTCTGGGGAACAGCCAATGTCTTCAGCCACAAGCGCTACATGAACGGTGCGGCAACAAATCCCAACTTCGACGTAGTGGCCCATGCGGCGCTGCAGATCAAGAATGCGATCGACGCGACCATCAAGCTCGGTGGAACCAACTACGTCTTCTGGGGCGGCCGCGAAGGCTATCAGAGCTTGCTGAACACGCAGATGCAGCGCGAGAAAGACCATCTGGCCAACATGCTGAAGGCTGCCCGCGACTATGCGCGTGCACAGGGATTCACCGGCACATTCCTCATCGAGCCGAAGCCGTGCGAGCCTACGAAGCATCAGTATGATGTCGACGTGGAGACCGTGATCGGCTTCCTGCGTGCCCACGGACTGGACAAGGACTTCAAAGTCAATATCGAAGTGAACCACGCCACACTGGCACACCACACCTTCGAGCATGAATTGGCTGTGGCAGTGGACAACGGCATGCTCGGCAGCATCGACGCCAACCGCGGCGACTATCAGAATGGATGGGACACGGACCAGTTCCCTATCGACAACTTTGAGTTGACCCAGGCCATGCTGCAGGTGATCCGCAACGGCGGACTCGGCAATGGCGGCAGCAACTTCGACGCCAAGGTGCGCCGCAACTCCACTGATCCCGAAGATCTTTTCATCGCCCATATCAGCGGTATGGATGCCATGGCCCGCGCCTTGGAGAATGCTGCCGCGATCTTAGATGAAAGCCCACTGCCTCAGATGTTGCATGACCGCTACGCCAGCTTCGACAGTGGCGAAGGCAAGAAGTTTGAAGACGGACAACTGACATTGGAACAGTTGGCCGACTATGCCAAGCAAGTGGGAGAGCCGAAACAGATCTCCGGCAAGCAAGAACTCTACGAGACGATCGTCGCGCTCTACGCCAAGTAAGCGCCCCGAAGCCCCTTCCGACCGTCCGGATCTGAACGCCGGACGGCCGGGAAACCGCCCGCCTGCCTCCCGTCCTTCCTCGGAAGGGAAGCGTCGGGCGGTCTCTTCCTCACCGTCGGGCGTGCCCTCCGTGAGGAAATGTACCATTCACGGTCTTTGATCCTATCGCTTTCCGTCCAGGAGAACTGTGCTTCCTGACAGGTAGTGCATCGCTTTCCGCCAAGTAACGTATTGTTTTCTGCCGGGATAGCACATCGCTTCCGGAGGGGTGCAGGGCAGTTGCACGTCACGTGCATGACAGCTGCACGCCCCGTGCAGGCATGCTGCACAAGCTCCAAAGCATAGCTCCCGGCTGTCAGGCAAATGGATGTCTGCCGGAAGGAGCAGGATCATAGATGCTGCAAAGACGAGAGACGCCTGTCAGGAAAACAGCAGGCGAATACTGAAAAACTAATTCAATCAACTCAAACCGATATGAAGAAAATCCTGATCATGCTGCTGGCAGCCCTTCCGCTTGCCGTATGCGCCCAGTACCGTTCGCAGGTCTGGAGTCCCGACAACGGCGACGGGACGTTTACGAATCCCGTTATCAACGCCGACTACAGTGATCCCGACGTGATCGCCGTAGGTGATGACTATTATCTGACTGCCAGCTCCTTCAACTGCATGCCCGGTCTGCCGGTGCTCCATTCCAAGGATTTAGTCAACTGGGAGATCATCGGCCACGCGCTGACGAGGCTCTACCCCGACTCTCTCACGCCCCAGCACGGCAATGCAGTGTGGGCACCTTGCATCCGCTTTCACAAGGGATGGTACTACATCTATTGGGGTGACCCGGACACGGGGGTATGGATGGTCAAGACCAAAGATCCGGTGGGCAAGTGGGAAGAGCCTGTACACGTCATCGCAGGAAAGGGCATGATTGACACCTCACCGTTGTGGGACGACGACGGCCGCTGCTATCTGGTCAACGGATGGGCCGGCAGCCGCTGCGGCTTCAACTCGGTCCTGACCATGCGTGAGCTGTCTCCTGACGGCACGCGTGCGGTCTCCGATCCTGTCATCGTGTTCGACGGCGGCAACGACAACCATACGGCTGAAGGTCCGAAGCTCTACAAGCGCGACGGCTGGTACTGGATCATGTGCCCTGCCGGGGGCGTGAAGACCGGCTGGCAGTTGGCTATGCGGTCGAGAAACATTTACGGCCCCTATGAGTGGAAGATCGTGCTGGCGCAGGGGAAGACGCAGGTGAACGGCCCTCATCAGGGCGGCTGGGTCCACACGGCACAGGGCGAGGACTGGTTCCTGCACTTCCAGGACAAGTACGAGTATGGCCGCGTGGTTTGGTTGGAGCCCGTGGAGTGGCGCGACAACTGGCCTGTGATGGGCCGTGCGGCCAAGGGCAGCTATTGCGGCGAGCCCGTCTTGAAGTTCCGCAAGCCCAAGTCGGCTTCGACGGTGATCGTCAATCCGGCCGAGAGCGATGAGTTTGACGGCGGAAAGTTAGGGCTGCAGTGGCAGTGGCACGGCGACTATCGCCAGCAGTGGGGCATGCCCATGGCCACAGGCAGCTACCGTCTCTACACGCAGAAGTTAGGCGACCGGACACTCTGGCACGCCCCGAACCTGCTGCTGCAGAAGACGCCGGCCGATGCGTTTGTCGCTTCCGCGAAGATCCGATTCGCCGCGAAGCAGGAACATCAGTATGGAGGGCTCGTCATGATGGGGCGCAGTTATTCGGCCTTGGTCGTGGAACGCGTGGGCGACAAGTTCCAGCTCAAGCAACTGACCTGTGTCGGGGCCGACGGGAAAGGCCGTCAGCAGGAGACCGTGATCGCCACGCTCGACCCGTCGGAGAAAGACAAGATAGCGTACAGTCCGGCCATCTATATGGACATCTATCTTCAGATGCGCGTTGCTGACGGCAAGTGCCAGTTTGCCTGGAGCCACAACGGGAAAACTTATAAGTCAGCCGGATCCGAGTTCAAAATGCAGGAAGGCAAGTGGATCGGCGCCAAGATCGGCTTCGTGGCAGAAGAAACGAATGTGAAAGGCAATTCCGGTTGGATCGATGCCGACTGGTTCCGCGTGACGCGTAAATAGGCTCCGCCCCGAGCGGATCCATCGGATGCACCGACAGCCTGTAGCCTGCATGCCCGTGATCAGCAGCGGGCAGGGCGGCGACAGACTTTCGGTGCATTTTTTTGGGCAAATGCGTGGAGAGATGGAAGATATTCTGTATCTTTGTGAGGTCTAACCATTCCATGCACCGTCTATGTCAGTCCGTTTCCTTTCAATTGTTCTGTCCGTTTGCTGCAGTCTGTCTTTGTCCGCCCAATCCGTCCGCTCAATCAAAAATATAGGCATAGGCATCAACCACCGGTCGTCTGACTCGGCACTGGTGACCCATGCGCAAGTGGGTCTTGTGAGCAGTGTGGACAGTCTGAAAGGCATTCAGGCGGGGCTTCTGTCTTCCGTCACATGGCGGAAGATGTCAGGCTTGAGCATTGGCGGATTCCACACGCTGAATGTCGGAAAGGCATCCGGTGTGCAGGCTGCAGTGAACGGGAATTTCAGCATCGGTGGTATGAAGGGCCTGCAAGCCTCCTTCGTCACCAACACCGCCCATCGTCTGAGCGGTGTGCAGTTGGCTGGTTTTACGAACATCATGACCGCTCCCGGACATGCCATCCAGATCGCGGGCGTGACCAATGTGGCCATGGGGCTTGATCTCGGGATGCAGTTTTCGCCCATCTCCAACATCTGTTCGTCGAGCATGCGCGGCGTTCAGGTGGGCGCATACAATTATGCGGACACCCTGAGCGGATCACAATTCGGCCTGCTCAACATCGCCCTTCATCATCCGAGGGGATGGCAGTTCGGGATTGTCAACTACTCCCGTGACACCGTGGCGCATAAAGTGGGATTGGTGAACATCAATCCGAAGACACGGATAGACATTCTCACCTTCGTCGGCAACACGTCGGCCTTTAACGTCGGTCTGCGCTTCCGCAACCGCAGCACCTACAACATCGTGGGTCTTGGCACGCATTATTTCGGCTTGGATAAGCATTTCTCGGGTGCGCTGTACTATCGTTTAGGACAGTATTTCACGCTTTCGCCACGCTGGTCAGTCAGCGGTGACGTGGGCTTCTATCATATCGAGAGTTTCCAGGAAAACAATCAGGACAGCCCGGAGCGGCTCTATTCGCTGCAGGTTCATGCCAACTTGGACTATCAGCTGACGCCCGCGTTGGGCCTGTTCGGCTCCATCGGCTACGGTGACACGCGCTACTATGCCCACAACCGTTCCTATAAGAACGGACTGATCGGGCAGCTTGGTCTCTTCGTCAGATGGCGGGGTAACCGCAGCGGTCGAGAGCCGGTGGTCCGTGAGGACAATCCGCTGATCCGGCAGAATGCAGCGGCAGATGGTCCCGGCAGTCTTTACGCCTATGATGCACCTTGGTACGGACAGCGTCGCCCGGGCAGGGCGGCGATCGAGACGGCCGGTGTGAACGTGCTGGTCTGGGCCTTTGACCGCTTCGTGACCAACGAGGACTTCTCCCGGATTTCGCTCAACGCATGGAAAAGCAACTTCCAGCACGCCTTCGTATGGGACAATGATCCTTTCCACACCAACACTTTCTTTCATCCATACCATGGCAGTCTGTATTTCAATTCGGCGCGGAGCAACGGACTGAGCTTCTGGCAGTCGGTGCCTTACGCCATCGGCGGCAGCATGATGTGGGAATTTCTCGGCGAGTGCGAGCCTCCCGCGATCAATGATCTTTTCGCCACTTCGATGGGTGGAATCTGTCTCGGCGAGATCACCAACCGTGTTTCCCACCTCATACTCAACGACCGTACGCGAGGCTTCGGTCGTTTCCTGCGCGAGCTGAGCTGCACGATTCTCAATCCTGCACAGGAAATCAACCGCCTCTTGTCAGGCGATGCGTGGCGCGTGCGGACAGACCACTATCTCTATCACGACTATTCGCGGTTCCCGATCGATTTCTCCGTCTCGGCCGGCATACGCTACTTAGCCGATGACGGCGGTCTTTTTCGTGGCGAGCCCAATCCTTTTGTCACTCTTTATTTATCCTATGGCGATCCCTTCAACACGGATGAGCGCAAGCCATTCGACTTCTTCAATGCAGAGGCAACGATTGGTCTGTCGGGCAATCAGCCACTTTTCAATACGGTACATCTGCTGGGGCGTCTGTTGGGAAGAACGGTTGAGAGCCAGTCGGGGCTGCGTGCGGATATCGGACTCTATCAGCATTTCAACTATTATGACTCCAAGCCGGTCAAGAACGGCACATCCATCACTCCTTATCTGATCTCCGAAGCGGCTGCCATAGGCCCTGGCATCATCATCTCGCTGCCTGCTGCGGGAGCACTGCAGCGATTGGAACAGCGAGCCTTTATCAGTGGGATCTTCCTCGGCGGCTATAAGACCGACTTCTATAACATCATCGACCGCGACTACAACCTCGGCAGCGGCTACAGCATCAAGACCAAGACACAGATGGAACTGCGCAACTTCGGGCGGTTCATCATGCACGCCAACTACTACCGTCTCTTCACTTGGAAAGGCGTGGAAGGGCGTCAGGTGGAAGGTGTCAATCCACTCTTCCTCAATGTGCAGGGCAATAAGGGGAACGCGGAGTTGGTGGAGTTCAATCCCATTTGGGAATTCGACTTCAGCCGGTCGATGAGTGTGGTCCTCGGAGGATCCTATTTCATCCGCCACTCCCGCTATTCGGCCCATGCCGATGTGCAAGTCAACACGTTCGAACTGAAGGCGGGTCTCACCTGCCATTTATGATTCCGGGATATAAACCCTGATCGGCCATTAGGCTGCAGAGGCGCATTTATGCTTGTCATTTCATGCTTTCCGGCTGCTGATCGAACAAAATCAGTTCGGACGCTCATGACCGATCCGTGTTAAAGAAAGATCCTCCCGCCCGGCACAAGATGTCTTGCGGACGAGCGGGAGGATCATTGTGGACGACCTTCTGGCGGCATGTGTCAACGGAAGGTCAGGTCTCATTGGATGTCATCGTCTGTCTTTCCAAAGCGCACTCATGTCTTCAAGTGTCTTACCTTTGGTCTCGGGAACTAATTTCCAGACAAAGACGGCGGCGATGAAGCAGATGATGCCGTAGAGGCCATAGGTGAACCAGTGGCCGAAGTGATCGCCCTTGGACAGGTGCATGTTGAACAACGGGACGAACGTGGAGCTGACGATGAAATTGAAGATCCACTGGAAGGCGACGGCGACAGCGACGGCTGCGCCTCGGATCGTGTTGGGGAAGATCTCGGCGATGTAGACCCAGCAGATCGGTCCCCAGCTGAACATGAAGGAGGCGCTGTAGACCATGATGCTGAGCATGGTGATCATGCTGAGGGCAGGATTGCCGAAGGTCATCGCCACACCGAAGGCGCCGATACCCATGCCGATGCTTCCGCAGATGAGAAGCGGCTTCCGTCCGAGTTTCTCGACCGTGAAGACGGCCACTAAGGTGAACGTGATGTTGACCACGCCCATAATCACCGTCTGCACCATCGGGTTCTCCATGCCCATATCCTGGAAGATGCGGGGCGCGTAATAGAGCACGGCGTTGATGCCGACAGCCTGCTGGAAGACACTGAGCATGATACCGATGAAGATGCACATGAAGCCATAAGCGAACATCTTTTCAGTCTTTTCAGAGATCGTATTTCTGATTTCCTCCAAGATAGTGGCTGCTTTGTCAGCTCCGTTGATCTTCGAGAGGATGAGCAGCGCTTTCTTGTCGTTGCCGTCCATGACGAGATAGCGTGGCGTTTCAGGCACGAAACAGATGAGAAGGGCAAACAGTCCGGCAGGCACCATCTCGCTTCCGAACATGTAACGCCATCCGGTAGCGATGGTCCAAGGATCGCTGTTGGAGGCGACGGTGCTGAATCCCTGGCCTATCTGTTCGATCACCGGGTTGGTGTGATCGCCGAGGATGAGAAAGTTGACGAAATAAACGACGAGCTGACCGAAGATGATTGCGAACTGGTTCCAGCTGACGAGCATGCCGCGGACGTTGCTCGGGGCCACCTCGCCGATATACATCGGGCAGATGGCAGAAGCCAGTCCGACGCCGATACCACCGATGACGCGGTAGATGTTGAATGCGATGAGCAGCGTGTAAGTGGCTTCACCCTTGGGCAGGACACCCGATTCGGGCACCATGGAACCCCAGGCTGAAATGAAGAAGAGAATACCCGCTACGATGAGCGACCGCTTCCGGCCTAAGCGCGTGGCCATCAGACCCGAGAGCGAGCTGCCGATGATGCAGCCGATCAGCGCACTCGATGAGGTGAAACCGTGCATGAAGTCGGTGTAACGGAAGTCCTTCGCTCCGAGGAAGAATGCTTGCAATCCTTTTTCTGCACCAGAGATGACGGCTGTGTCATAGCCGAAGAGCAGGCCGCCGAGAACGGCAACCATCACGATTGAGATGAGGTAGGCTCTGCTACCTTTCTGTTCAGTTTTCATGTTTACTTGATATTTAGATAAGTTTTGATAAGATCTTCGTTTCGGCTGGATCCTCCCACCATCAGCTGATAACGCCCGGGGACCACGCGCATGGTATTGGTCGACGGATCCCAACCCTCAAACCGTTCGCGCGGAAAGTCGATCCGGACCGTCCGGCTCTCGCCAGCCTTCAGTGCGATGCGCTTGAACCCACGCAGCGACTTGATGGGGCCGTCGGCATCGGCGACTCTTCTGACGTAGACTTCGACAACCTCTTCGCCGTCCCGAGTTCCCGTGTTGCGTACATTGACGGACACCTTGCCGTCGGCGTAACGCAACTGGCTGTAGGCAAAAGTGGTGTAGCTCAGTCCGTAGCCGAAGGGGAAGAGCGCCTCACCCTTGAAATAACGATAAGTGCGGTTGTGCATCCTGTAGTCCTCGAAGTCGGGTAAGTCGGCGTCATGTTTATAGAATGTCACCGGCAGTTTGCCCGCGGGATTGTAGTCGCCGAACAATACGTCGGCCACAGCCTGCCCGCCTGCCTCGCCTCCATACCATGCCTGGAGGATGGCTTCACAGTTTTTTGTCTCCGGCGTGAGTGCCACGGCACTGCCCGAACTGTTGACCAGCACGATCCGCTTGCCTGCCTGTTTCAGGGCAGCGATCATGTCACGCTGCGCCTGTGGCAGTTCGATCGAGGTGCGGTCGCCTCCTTTGAATCCCGGTTCGCTGACTTTCATTTCCTCTCCTTCCAATCTGGGCGAGATGCCTCCGACAAAGATCACCACGTCAGCATCCGCTGCACGGCTGACGATCTGTGCGGGCGAGGCTGTCTCCTTCTTTGCAATATCAAAGGCAAGGATGGCCATGGCTGTCCGCTGCACATAGTCGACCTGAACGCGATAGGTCTTTCCGGCCTCGAAAAGATAATCCTTCGTGGTTTCGCTGACACGCTCACGGGATCTCCAGCTGTTGATGACGGTGTCGTTGCCGATGATGACACGCGCCAAGTCGTCATTGGAAAGGGAGATCGTCAGCTGCTCCGTTCGGGTGGGAGAGAAGGTTCCTTCGAGACGTGCGGAGAATCCTTCGAGGCTGACGCCCGGTGCAAATACGGTGTTTCCTCCATTGCTGAGCCTGATCGGTTCGTGGTAAATTGCTGTCGCAGCGGGCTTACCCTGCATCTGTTCATTGTTCCAGAAGGTGGCTCGCAAGCCTTTCTGCCCATCGGAAGTGATCAGTCTGTCGAATCGGCTGTTCATGGATTCGTTGCGCGTATAGCCGCATCCGGGAATGTAGGTGACTTGGTGGGCTTTGCCGGCGATGCCTTTCAGAATGCTTGTCGTGGAGGTCGGGAAACCGTTGTAGTTGCCCCAAAGGATGACGGAGTCGGCCGCATTCGGACCGACCACGGCGATCCGGGCATCCTTGCTCAAAGGCAGGATCGCGTTGTTGTTCTGCAACAGCGTCATCGTCTTGCGTGCCATGTCGAGCGCCAGCTGCTTATGCGCCTTGTTGGCGATCACTTCCGGTCCGATCTTTTTCCATTCGACGAGGCTCTCGTCGTCGAAGTCACCCACTTCGAAGCGTTCTTTCAGCAGTCGGATCAAACTGCGGTCGATCTGTTGCTCGCTGATTTCGCCGCTCCTGACCGCTTCAGGCAGTGAGTGATAGTTGCTGCCACACTCGACATCTGTGCCAGACAAGACAGCCTTGGCCGATGCACCATGGTTGGTCTGGCTGACGCCGTGACGACCGGGAACCCAGAAGTCGCTGATGGCACCGCAGTCGCTTGTCACGATGCCTGTGAATTTCCATTCATTGCGAAGGATCTGTTGCAGAAGCCTGTTGTTTCCGCAACAAGGTTGTCCGTCAAATCGCTGATAGGCACACATGACCTCGCGGACGTTTCCCTGCTGCACGAGCGACTTGAAAGCAGGCAAATAGGTCTCCCACAAGTCACGCTCCGGGAGGTCTTCGATGTTGAACTCATGCCGGTTCCATTCAGGCCCGGAGTGTACGGCGAAGTGCTTTGCGCAAGCCAAGGTCTTGTAATATCTGCTCTGCGCCGGGCCTTGCAGCCCGTTGACAACAGCCACACCCATGCGCGCGGTGAGGTATGGGTCCTCGCCATAGGTCTCCTGTCCGCGTCCCCAACGGGGATCGCGGAAGATGTTAATATTTGGTGTCCAGATTGATACGCACTGGTATTGTCCGATTTTGCCAGACTTTCGTGCCAAGTTGTTCTTGGCTCTCGCCTCGTCGCTGACAGCATTGAAGACCTGCTGCAGGAGCGCATCGTCCCATGAAGCGGCCATGCCGATGGCCTGGGGAAACACTGTGGCGAAGCCATTGCGCGCAATGCCGTGCAGGCCTTCGCTCCACCAGTTGAATTGCGGGATGCCTAACCGCGGAATGGCCGGTGATGCGTTGCACATGAGGCGTGCTTTCTCCTCGAGAGAGAGTCGCTTGCACAGGTCCTCTGCCCTTTGTTGCGCCGACAGCTTAGGATTCTGATAGGGCTTTTGGGCATAGAGGGACAAGATGCCGGATAGTAGCATTAGAATTAGTAGAATCGTTTTTTTCATATGGTTGATTGTCATTTGTTAAGTCGTCGCAAAGATAATAAAAAAATGATGGATTACAGGTTCTTTTTCTGACAATTATAAGTGATGGGGCTACAAAAAAAACAGCTTGGGCAAAGAAAGTGCCCAAGCTGATGTGCTGAATGTCATCAATAACCGTCCCGGGAGACCGATCCGCATCAGTTAGCTGTAGCTTTAAAAGGCTAAGAAACAACGTCGTGACGGGTCAATGTTGGAAGTATTTTCTGCCGTTACGGATCACGATACCTTTATAGGCACCTGTCACGCGTTGGCCGGAGAGATTATAGATTGCATCGTTGGAACAACGGCGGCTCTTGGTGACAATGGTGCTGATTCCAGCGGGGATCGTGTTTCCGTTGGCGTCCTTCAACGTGATGTCGTAGAGGAAGTTTCCATTGACGGCCGACAGGACCACATCCCCGTCCTTCAGGACTGTGCCACTGCTTTCCTGAACCACTGACGGATCATCCGGGGCCGCAAACCCTTTCTGGATGTTGAGATTGGCCAGGACGTTGATGTAGCGTGCAATAGTGGACGTTGTCGACTTGCTATGGATGATCACCTGCTGCCCCTTCTTGCAGTCGGGGATGACGATGGCGAGTCCGTTGATGTTGAGTCGGAGGGCACGATAACCGTCATCGGTGCAGATCATCATCTTTTCGGTGCCGATCTGTTTGCACTTGCCATTGTAATAAAGTCCGAAGAGCAGTCCCTTGGTGAACGCTAACTCGGTGTCACCAGCGGTCAATGGCGCGCAATAGTTTCTGATGTCGGCGGGATCTACCTGTGTGGTGCCACTCGTAGAGCCGATGGACTGCTGGTTGACAAAGTAATTGCGACCGCCGTCATTTTTCGATGTCCAGTTGGCATCATTCTGCAACAGCTGTTCGTCAGCAGGAGATGCTATGGCGAAGTCCCATGTCTTGCCCTGAACAGCCGGTATATCTCCGCTCAGCTCCTGAATCCATTGTGGCATATATCCCAAGCGTCTCTCCAACTGGGCCATATAGAGTGACCGTGGATTAACAGTCTGCCCCTGCGCCTCATTGCGTTTGATCTGATTGGCGGCAAATACTACATTTGTGCCGTGAAACCCTACGAGTGTCGGAGGAAGCGTGAGATACCATTTCGAAGAGTTGGATGACCACCATTCGAATGGAAACTCCGCCGGATTGGTCACGGTGCATTCGAAATTCCACATCGTGAGATCATCTAAATGATTTGGCAATTGAGAGAGATCACCTCCCATCCGAAGCTGCATGAATCCGCCCGTACAGCAATCAATGAGTGTGGCACGCGGCTGTGTGGCATGGCTCTCGAAGCAGGCATCGTCGCCCCATCTGCAGTTCCAGATGACATTGCCCATACTTGGTTTTGATACGCCGCAGGCGTGATACTGCCCCAATCCGGTTTTCCAAATGGTAAACTGTTTGTCGCTTGTTGCATAGCCGTCACTATGGTCATAGACGTTGGCGATGAAGCCGCGTGACGAAGCTGCCATGCGCACGGCAGAGTGCCCGCGGTTGCCCTTTATTTCCACATTGTAACAACTCACGTTAGCACAGTCTTGGAAAGTGGCACACTCGCTCACGCTCTCAAAGTTGACTCTCCGCATCCATGAGTTGGTCAGTCGGACGAAGTCTATAGGTTTGTAGCCGCCGTCATCATTCCAGGTACCATGGTGTTTAAAGTGATCTGTCGACTGACCTTTGAAAGTCAGATCCTCGACGCCGACTCCTTCGTAGTGTCTGTATTCAATCAGCTTCCAGCCATAGGCCGGGTTAACGGCATGCATGATAGGTTCTTCGAAAGTGACGATATCGCCACTGATCGACTTAATCTGATGATAGTCCTTCACCGTCACGCCATTGTTGATCAGATCGGTCATGGTTGAAGACGGATTCCTGCCAAGCAGCTCTTCCTTGATAACTGCGTCCGCGTTGTTAGGGGCCATATACAGGCATACCCATTGACCCACGCTTAGCAAGCTCGTACTGCTGACCTTCACGGAAAAGGTGTTTTTGGCCGCTGCTCCCGTTACGTCTGCATAGACGGCAGGGCTGCTGGTGCCATTGTTGCGCATTGACATCAGGACGGGAGAACTGTAGAGCACCTTCGGGTCACGTGGCAACATGGGAGCCGTCATGCTCAGAATGGTCTTGTCGCGACCGGCCCCTTTGAGAATGACATTGCCCATGATGAGATTGATGGAGGTAGAGATTTTATAGCCGGTATTCGAGTCGATGACGTCATCAGCCTCACTGTGGAGGATGAACTCACCCTCTGGGAAATAGATGATCGCCTTGACTGACGGTTTCTTTCCTAAGAGGTTGATGATCTTTTCCAATGCCGGACGATCGGAGATTCCGTCATTTGCGACAGCACCATATTGGGTCACGTCGTAGACCGTATATCCTGGGTATTCGTCACCCGGCAAGGTCAGTCCGTGATCATAGCCCGCATAAGAGAAGTCGAGTAGCACGTTGGAGTCTGCTCCGGAAACGAACTCGTTCCATGCTGTGGTGAAAGAGGTCTGTGCCGAGACCGGGAGCATGGCGCAGAGGGCTAATGCGGTTATGAGCCTTTTTACATATTTCATATAGGTCAATATTTCATGGTTTTTGTTAATATTCCCTGTCTGTACCATGGGTCGTCAATGTCCTTCAGCATCTTGCCCATCTTGCGGCAAAGGCGCTGATAGTCTGCGGCGCGATCTTGGAGTGAAAGGTTGTGCATCTGATAAGGATCGGCCCAGTCATCAAAGAAGAGGGTACGGACGATTTGGTGCTTCCTGTTGATGAAGAGTGCTAATGTGTAGCGGTCTGTCTTGATGCCTCTTGCTGAGGCAAAGTAGTTCTTCACAGTTCCGTCAGCCTCTTTGTCCCCCTCAATGTTGCGGATATAGAGTGCTCCTTCAGGCCGTTTCACCTTCGCCTGGGGATTAAAAAGCAGTGAGGAATAGTCCTTTCCCTGTACGTTTTTGGGTATCTCCTGTTTCAGACCAGCCAATCCGAGCACTGTGGGCATAATGTCTGGTGAAGACAGAAGCAGCGAGTCGACTCTCGGGGAGAGTTTTCCGGGATAGCGAACCATGAAAGGAATGTTCATCGATTCAGTGTAGGGCGAGTTTTTGGGATCTTCTACGCCTTGGCTGCACATGGTCTCTCCATGATCGGAAGCAAAGATCACGATGGTGTTGCGTTCAAGTCCGCTTTCCGTCAAGGCTTCAAGTATTTGCCCAAAGGCACGGTCGACGCCAGTGACCGAGGCGAAATAGTAAGCCGCAGCGTGCGCCTTCTTCATATTCCGATCAGCGTTAGGCCGAACAAGGAGACTGTCTATGGGCCGGTCTTTGTAGAGTGCATAATCCTCTTCCATGCAGTCGTTCAAGGAGCGATAGGGGCTATGGGGCGGATTCATCGACACCATTAGGAAAAACGGACGATGGGCATCGCGCTCGCCATGCTCGTTCCGGATATAGTCAGCCGCCATTTTCGCCTCATGCAGAGGAGACCACTCGTGCGGCTCGTGCTTCTTTCCGTCGGTGTCCCAATAATGCGGATTCTTGTGCTCATCAAAGGTTCCGTAGGAGTACCAATAGTTGAATCCGTGCCGACGTTCGGCAGGTGTGTAGGCGTCCCAAACGGGATCAGACCCTTCGACGTAGTGTCCGGGGTTCTGTGGATTGTTCTTTTCCGGTCGGTCTGTGTGCAGTTTGCCGATGTAACCGCAATCGTAGCCTGCTCTTCTGAATACATCTCCGATGCATTCTGTCTCAGGGCGGATATAACTGAACGGTCTCTGGGAATTGCAATTGAGGGGTACGCCGCTGCGATTTGGATACATTCCCGTGAGCAGACTGCCTCTATGGGGGCTGCTCAGCGGAAAGTTGCTTTGGGCAGAGGTGAGGACTACCGCCTCTCGGGCAAATGCGTTGAGATGTGGGGTGACCGTGGGATCACCCTTGAATCTTACTTTATTGGCGTATTCGGGCATGCGCCAGATCCCCAGCGCGCAGTTTCGGAACTGGTCTGGAAATACATAAATCACGTTGGGAGTCGCTTTCTGTCTGTTTGATGCAAACAAGATCTGCGGCG
Source organism: uncultured Prevotella sp. (assembly GCA_900317545.1). Classification (GTDB taxonomy): domain Bacteria; phylum Bacteroidota; class Bacteroidia; order Bacteroidales; family Bacteroidaceae; genus Prevotella. Next base: position 27,773 of record ONHE01000072.1, read on the forward strand.
CCAAAGCCAGCATACCGGCCATTATTTGTAGCTTTCTCATTTTCTTCTCATCAGCGCTTCCAAGTAGTAATAGTCTGCATAGTTTAGCGGAACGTCAATCTCGCTGTTATGAGGAATACTGCCCACGGAGTGCATCAGCAGGAAACAGCCGTTCTTTCCTATCGGTGCCCGATAGGCTGGAGATGAGAGTGACAGCATGATTCGGTCGGCGAGAGTAGCGTAGCCTTTCTCGGGGAGATACCCATTCAGTTCATATAGTGCAGAGGCAATGCATGCAGCGGCTGAAGCGTCACGAGGTTCGTTCGGGATATTCGGTGCATCAAAATCCCAATAAGGAATAAGATCGTCCGGCAGGTTCTTATGTCCAAGGATATAAGACAATGTCTTCACGGCACGGTCAAGATAGCGTTGGTCGTGCGTGTAGCGGTAGCAGACGGTATATCCGTATACCGCCCATGCCTGTCCACGGGCCCAACCGCTCTCGTCTGCATAGCCTTGGGCCGTCTGTTTGTGCAGTACGGCACCGGTTTGTGGATCATAGTCGATGACGTGGTAGCAACTGCCGTCGTTCCGGAAATGGTTTGCCATTGTGGTATTGGCATGCGCTACGGCTACTTTCCAATAGGTGCTGTCGCCGCTCAGCTTTGTTGCCTCAAAGAGTAATTCAAGGTTCATCATGTTGTCAATGATCACCGGGCATTTCCATCCGCGCTGCGATTGCCATCCACGATCCACATTCCACGACTGAATAATGCCGGCCCCGGGACGGAAGCGAGTGCAAAGCGACTTGGCTGTCTGTATGATCACCTTCTTATAACCTTTGTTGGGGTTGATGCGGTAGCCATTCAGGTAGCTGCTACCGATCATGAAGCCTACGTCGTGATGCCAGGTGAGATATTGGATCGAATCCAATGCCTGCGTATAGCGACGGGCCTGTTGCGTCCATTTATTGTCATTCGTGAGTTGGGACAGATACCACATGCTTCCGGCAAAGAATCCCGAGCACCAGTCATCCTTAGGTATGAGGATCATCCGTCCCATCTTGTCAATGGTCTTGGGATTTTTGATTTTACCCGTCGTACCAATATGGTCGAGCATCAATGAATACTGTCGGGAGGCGCAGGTCACGTCTTCATTGAAGACTTGATCCGCCTTTGCGAGCTGTGCGTGGGACCCTGTCGGAATCAGAAGCAGCGTTCCTGCTGCAAACATCAATTTCTTAAGGTTCATGTCAGTTATTTGTTTAATTGAATGTCATAGCTTAATCCGTCTTTGCAGATCACCTGCAGCGTTGTTGTTTTTCCAGTCTGCGCGATCATCTTGACGTTCTCATTTTCCTTGATCTGCCACTTTCCGAGCAGCGTTACCGTAACGGGAATCTCCATGCTTTGGTTCTTGATCCATGGCCGTCCGTATACACTTCGTTCTACACGTTTTCCGTCTTTATAGACGTCGTCACTCGGTCCTCGATACAATGCAATATCAGGTTGTGCGACCGTAAGCACCATCTTGTCACTGCTCAGTTGCCGGATCATCGCCAAGCAGGTCGTGTCGGTCGAGAGCAGCGGACCGCCGGGGAGCAGTGATTGCGGCTTTTCGAAAATGACATACGATATGGATTTTGTGGCGTCAGACCGTACGATGTGGGCGTTGCGGCTTTTTTCGATTACGGTGTAGGTGGGAGCAGCTGCAAAAGCAGCTATCCTCTCAGCCGTGGTCTGTGGCAATACGGCATATTCGTATGAACCATTCTTGGGAGCTGTCCCATGGTCGATGAGCAATGAAGCCCACATCCCTTCATTGGGCGCATCAGTGTCATTGTCGCGTGACTGTTGGTGTGTCAAACCTGTAAAAACCGGCTTTTGAGGAGTGTAGTAGCCGGTTCCCATCGGATCTATCCAGCATTTTCCACCGCCAAGTCCTTCCTGGCTGACAGCCTTCCAATAGTTTTGCGACTGCTCATCGGCTGCTGCGATTTGGAAGATAGTTGTCTCCGTGTGGTTCTCCGCATCATTATCCTCAATGTCGCTACCTAAACATACGATCACATTGTCAAAGAAATGGTAGGATTTGCGGGCACGGAAGGAACCATTGTATTTATCATGCTCGTGGAGTTTTATACCGAAGTTTCCGTTTGATCCCAACGAGGACAGCCCACCTGCAAAGGCTTCATCAGAGTAGAGCATTTCTTCAACGCCTGACGAGATGTCGACATTGCGGATCTTGGCTTTCAATGCAGAGAGAGGCAGATGGATATAGGTGGCTCCCGGAATGCGATTCCAATCGAATCCGGCCATTTGCCATCCGCTCGTCTTTGGAGTCACATCGGTTCCCAGTGGAGCAGTCATGATCTGCATACTTCCATACCCAAGGTAACGTCCAAACTGATTCTCGCCGACATAGTGCTCACTGCTCCACAGATAACGGCTCATGCCTCTGACGACGGCAGACCAGTTACTTCGTCGCTGCACAGATACGCAGGCATATCCCAAAGCCATGTTTCCCTGGGGGTCCGCCTCTGGCTGTATGCCACGCTTGGTGAAATCGGCGTACAATTTCTTGTCTAATGTATAGGTTGGATTTTTGCCCAGTCGCATGTAAACGGCAGCCATGTCATCATCGAAAGGCTTACTTCTGTCAGGTGTTCCAGCCAATGCCATGTAGGCATAGTGTATCGGGGTGAGGTGTCCCTTGCCATCAGGATGTCTCCCCGACATGGATAGCGGGAAGAAAGTTTTGTTGCAGTAGAAGCGCATGGCCAACATGGCGTTCTTGACTGTCTGATGAGCGAGTTCTCCGACCGCAAATTCTGTCTGGCTCAATATGTATATCATTTGCGTGGCACCATTCAGTCCGCCGATGGCATAAGCGGGATAATTGTTGCAGTGATGATAAGCCGAACCATCGATTTTGAATGCATCCGTCAGTCCGGGAGCAGGGCGGCATCCCCAGTCGAGCCATCTTGAGCACGATCGGATATAGCGTACTTTTTCGGGAGAATCGTCCATGAGCAGAATACTGGCCATGCAGCCGATGGAAGCGGTGTTGAAGGTATCCATGTCCATACCGTTTCCTGTCGGTTTGACATAGAGCTGATTGACCTGTGAGTACCAGGCCATCGTTGCTTCCGCCTCTTTTAACTTACCGGCAGCTTTTAGGACATCTTTCATCAAGAAGTAAGCGATATACATGCTTCTCATGCTATAGCCGTAATGGTGTATGTTACCCCAGCACGAACCGTATGTGACACCTTGATCAGTGATGTGGTCATACATCAGGAGGAACATCTCCTTGAGTTCCTTCATGCTTTCCATGTCTGTGGCATTGTTGTAGCCTATGGCTATGCGTTGCATCAGTTGGAAGTAGTCGTTCATCTCAAAGCCCGTGCGGGTGAGGATTCCTTTGTCCCATGAAGGAATCATGCGTTCATAGGCTTCTGCATGTCTGACAAACCAGATCGGTATACCCGTTACGCTGCCATTCTTCTCCTTAATCTTATACGTCTTGAATTTGGCTCGTATTTCCTCCATCTGTTTGGGATAAAGTTTTGACGGCGTGTAGATGAGCGAGCGAAATCTGCTTTCCATGGTCTTCATTTCCTGGTGCTGCCGTGGTGTCACAGGCTCCAGTGAAAGGTCTGACTTCACTTTTGAGTTTTTCAGCACTTGGAGCCAGTCATTAGTCGTATTCTTATTGACGAAGGGTACCTGCATGTCAGCAGTCTGGTAGCGTGGGTCCACCTTGATGGCGGTGATGAGATGGTCAAAGTAGAGTCGTCCGTTGGTGGCCGGAGCGATCATGCGGATCTCGTTCATCCCTTTTTCAGGCGTTCCTTCCATGTCTCGCTCATAGCAAACCCATGCACCGCGCCATCCTTTGAAGTTTGCGCTCATGGAAAACGACGTGCATACTTTCCCGTCCTTACAGAACTGGAATTGGAGAGGAGAGTCTTTGATTGGGCTTTCGTTATAAACCCATACGATGAAAGCTGCCAGATAATTGTCCCGTCCGGTCTTTACGCGAGGCTCAAACTGCAGGTCTTTCTTCAAACTCAGCACTGCTCCGGGCTGGAAATCCCATGCCAATGACTTGGAGCCATTCTTGTAGTGAGCCCCCGACAATGAGATTTTTGATTTGTCGGCCTTGATGTATTGCAGGTCTCCATTTGTTTCGAAGGAGAACATGCGGGCATCTTGATAAAGCTGTGCAGACAGGGATTGAATCCCTGCCACACAACTCATGATCATTAAAATGATTCTTACTGTTTGAACTTTCATCAATTTTCTATTTCTTAACCCTGATGTTCAGTTCGCGGATCACGCGTGACTCGCTTTTGTAATTGCTGTTCGTAGCGATGAAGGTAGCCTTGTAGACACCAGCCTTGTCATAGGTGTAGGAGTAGGTGTCCAATCGTCCAGAGATGTTTTTGATAGCCATTCCGTAGTCCGGAGAGCACGCATTGGCGATGATCAAGCCCGATACAAGCCAACTGTATTTAAGCGTTTTACCGGCGTTGGAACTGTGGATGAAGAAGTTCCCGGATCCTGCGGAAGCCAGATTCCATATACCACTGATGTTGTTGGTCACCGTTCCATACAGTCTGTTGGCAGTCATACCGCGCTGGTCATCTAAATTATGGTTTGCTAACATATTGACTGCTGTAAGTCCGAAATCGTTGGCATAGAGGGTGGAAATGCTCCCATCCTTCATCTGGTTCTCAATTCTCATACGGACGAAGTTTACCCTTGGCTGGGCTGCAGAATTGTTATGTGCCATATATCGGGCAGCGATGGCAAAACGTTTTCCGAGATATGGTGAGAGGTCAACTTCCAAGTTGGCAGCTCCGGCAGCATTTCCGGGCGCAGCTGGCAGCATAGCCGGATCCACCAGATTGTTCCAGTTGAATTGCTCCACCAATGCCGAGTCTGCCTTGAAGTTATTTTTGAGCAGTCCGGGGAACGAATCGGAGATAAACAGGCTCAACAGGTTTTCGGCTGTTTTTGCATTTCCGTATTGATACCAGACGGAAAATTTGAGTTTGGAGGATACGACATCTGCCGGATCCACCTGGTCACGGTTGCGATATTCGTATTTCTTTCCGGCTTCTCCACTGAAGAAAGTAATGAAGTCCGGATCGCCGGCAAACTGGAATGTCAAGGGCTCTCCGCTGTTCACGAAGATTGTGTCTCCGACCACCGAAACCTGGTCGTTCTCTACGACTCCGACCTCCAAGGCTGCCTGCTCTTTCAGTTCATCGTCACAGCTGGCCATTGCCATGCCCAAGGCCAGCAGTGGAAGTGTGAAAATCATATTTCGTTTCATGATTCTGTACTTTTTATTTGTGTGATTGTCAAATCTTACCATCCTGGGTTGTTGTTTCTGATTAATTTGTTGACAGCCAACTCATTGGACGGGATTGGGAAATAGTTGTAGGCATCGGAAACCTGAAAGTAGGTATAGACGTTTGTCGGTCCAAGCGTCCAGTTCAGGCCGCTCTTTGCCCGTGGTGCCAGTTCTTTCATGTTCTTCGTGAATTCTCCCCATCTGATGAGGTCAAATCTCCGTGTCATTTCGAAGCAAAGTTCCATGGCGCGTTCATCCTTGACTGCCTGCCGGAAAGCGTTTTCGTCCAAGCCAGCCAGTTCTGAGATGCCGGCCCGATCTCTCACGGCATTGATACATTGATAGGCCAAGTCGGTGGGTCCGCCGTTCAGTTCGTTCTCGCATTCTGCCACCATCAGCAAAACGTCCGCATACCTGAGAATCGGGAAGTTGATCAAAGTGTAGTTCTTGTTTTTCTTTCCAGGCTCGTATTCTCGGCGCCATTTGCCGCACATTCTGCTGTAGTCCACCGTTTCAGTCGTCTTTTCGCGGTCGCCGTAGTTTGCGGATGACTGCGTGTCGCCATAGCTGTAGGACTTGTCCCAGTACTGGAATTTGACCTCTTCCCGTTTTCCTTTCTCAAAGAGACGGCCATCGACGCCGGCTCCCGCTTTTGACTGCGTATAGGTGAACGGTGCAATGCTCCAGTTCATTCGGTTGATGTCTTTGTTGGCCACGTATAGTTCATACAGCTTGGGTGTGCTCCAGAAGAAGCAGTAACCATAGCCTGGATCTCTCTTGCCCGTAATAGACAAGTCGCTTGACAAGTCTGGAGCCTGGATGCCGATCGTATTTCCTACGCGTCCTTCAGAGCGTACGTCGGTGGAATAATCTCCGGCAAACTCTGCTTCCCAGATGCTTTCCTTTCCGGTCGTGTTGTATTTGTCTGAGCATTGGTCGATAAAAAAGTCCCAGTAATTCGGTGCGAGCGTATGCCCTGCTGTCATTACTTTCTGTGCGAACGTGTTGGCTGCGGTGAGATACTCCTTGATCTTGGCGTTGTCTGGGGCAGATCCGTCCCGGAAATGCTCACCTGCTCTGAACATATAAACCCTTGCGAGCATTCCCCATGCGGCCGATTTAGTGACTTTTCCGGGCAGATAACCGATCTCTGCCGCGTTGTTCAGGTCTTCTGCGCTTTCTTCCATTTCTTTGCATATAAAGTCATAGATGGTCGCCTTTGGCGTGCGTTCGATCTGCAGTCCTTCGACCGACTGGGTCGAAGAAGTCCTGAACGGCACATCTCCCCAGCATTCAACAAGGTTGAAGTAATAGAAAGCTCTGAGAAAACGAGCCTCTGCCGTGTAGACCTTCCGTTTGTTCTCATCCATGTTGGGCACTTTCCCGATCTCCTCCATGAATATGTTGGCGCGATTGATTCCCGAGTACAGGGTGTACCAGAAGGAAGTTACCGCCGGGTCGCTACTGTTTGCATTATTACAAATTAAGCCTCTTGCCGAAGGTGACCGACCTGCTCCGCCATAGGCTTCAAGGTCATCTCCGCCTGCGAGATAGAAATAATCATTGCCATAGAATGATGTTTGTGTGAGAATGGCATAGATGCCCTTCAGGAACGACTCTGCCTCCGCTTCTGTCTTGAAATAGTTTCCCGAAGTCGTTCTGGTCGGTTCTTTCTCCAAAAAGTCGCTGCATGCGCTCAAGGTCATGGCCGCCAGTAAGATAATGACTGATAATTTTATGATTTTCATAATGATGTCTGCCTTTTATGTTTAGAAACCTAAATTAACACCGAAACTGAAGCTGCGGGCTCTCGGATAGGCTGAGAAGTCAAGTCCTGGAGTCAAAGCACTGTCCTTGATGGACACTTCGGGGTCGTATCCGCTGTAATTGTCAAAGGAGAAAAGATTCTGAGCAGCGAAGTAGATGCGCAGATTATCGATACCTGCCCGACTGGTGATTGTCTTCGGCAGGGTGTAGCCAAAGGTGAGGGTCTTCAGGCGAAGGAAGGATCCGTCTTCGATGATTCTTGATGAGAAAACACGGTTCGAGCTCGACGAAGTCGCTCTTGGGATGTCGCTGGTCGGATTGTCAAAGGTCCAACGATTGGCATAGCTGGCATACTGGTTGAGATCTCTGGCTCTGTTCCATGAACTTTCAAACATCAGTTTGTTGGCATTGAGGATGTCATTGCCGTATGACCATTGGAAGAAAATGCTGAGGTCAAAGCCGCGCCATTCAAAGTTGTTGGTGAATCCTCCGGTGTGTATTGGCAGTCCGTTACCGATCACCGTGCAGTCGTTGCCGTCGATGGTTCCGTCTCCGTTGATATCACGATATTTCGGCATACCTGGCTGCGTGTTTGCCTCCGATGTGTAATGGGGCACGTTCGACTTCAGGGTATAAGTTTCTCCCGACTTGAGGAAGTCATCCAACTTGTAAGTCCCGTCATAGATATAACCGTACATCGATCCCATCGACTGGCCCACTCGGGCGATATAGCTCGTCTGCGCATTGAAGTTCTGATCGAACTGGGCCGAGGTCAGGAGGGCCGTCTGATCTTCTGCCAAAGCCAGCACCCGGTTCTGGTTGAACGCAATATTGAAATTGCTGGACCACAGGAAGTTCTTGGTCTTGATGTTCGTTGTGTTCAGCGTGATCTCGATACCGCGGTTACGGACCTTTCCGATATTCTTCATCGCACTGATGAATCCGGAAGACAGCGGCAGACTGGACTCCAAGAGCAGGTCGCGTGTGGTCTTGTTATAGAGGTCTACGGTCAGTGAGATGCGGTCCTTCAGGAATCCTAAATCGAATCCCAAGTCCCATTGTTCGGTTGTCTCCCATTTCAGGTCCTTGTTCGGAATCGAAGTTGGGACCATGCCCACGTTGCTGTTATCATTGTTATATGGATATACGCCACTCGGAATGCTGCCCAGCGAGACCAAGTCTCCGCGTCTGTCTTTCAACAGTTCATAGATGCTGTAGGTGTCGTATTCGCCGACACGGTTGTTGCCGGTGAGACCCCAGCTCAGGCGGATCTTACCCGAGTTCAGCACCTTGCGCATGGGCTTCATGAACGGTTCTTCGGTGAAGTTCCAGGCCAATGATCCTGACGGGAAATAACCGAAGCGGTTGCTGTCACGGAATTTGGAACTTCCATCAGCGCGCATCGTCGCCGTTGCATAATACTTTGACTTATAGTTATAGTTGAAACGTCCGAAATAGGAAATCATTGACCAGGACGACTTGTTCGACCTTGTAATCGTCGGAGTACCGTCACTCATGCCGGCCATGCCTAATGATTCATTCGGGATCTTGATGGTTTTGAATTGATAATATTCATAGTCTGAGTTCTGGAAAGACAGGCCGACCATCGTGTTGATATAGTGTTTCTTGTTGAAATTGGTCTGCCATGTCAGCGTGTTTTCGTTGAGCCATGTGGAGCGCTTTGCACGTGTGACCTGCGCGTTGACTTTCTCCGTGGAGGTGCGTCCGCCGTAACGGGTCTTCGAATTGTTGAAGTTGTCGTTTTCCCAGCGTGTGTCGGTATAGCCGCCGGATACCTTCAGGCGCAATCCTTTGCGCAACTCGTACTCTACATAGCCGTTGAACTGGATGAAAGTCGTGACACGCTTGTTGTACTCATTGTTGAGCGACATGATCGGGTTGAAGCGATAGTCGTTTGTATTGTTGACATCCTCGTCGGTCGCATTTTCAACGAGCGAATGCAAGGGCAGCCCAGGCTGTGTGACGGGACGATATCCCCAAACGCTGTAGAACAAGTTGTTCATGCCCGACCAGGACGACTGCGAGGGTGAAGCGCCCATCTGTTTGGTCTGCGAATAGTTGACGTTGAGGTTGATCTTGAGTTTCTTCTTGGTCACGGTAGATCCCAAACGTCCTTGCAGACGGTTATAGTTGGAGTTGAGCACGATACCGTCCTGGTCATAATAAGACATGGAAGCGTTATATCTTACGCCTTCGCTGCCGCCGTTGAGGCTGATGTTATGGCTCTGCAGCGGTGCCGACTGGAAGATCATGTCCTGCCAGTTGTACTGTTCAATGTTGCGGTAATCATCCAGTGTCCACTGCTTTCCTTCATGGAGCGCAAGGTAAGTGTCGGCCACGGTTGTAGGATACATCTCGTTCTGAAGGCCTACAAACTGATAGGCGTTCATCATCGGAATCTTACGGGTGATGACCTGCCAGCCGATCGAACCGTCATAGCTGATCTTCGGCTTGCCCACCTGACCGCTCTTCGTCGTGATCATGATGACGCCATTGGCACCTCGGGCACCGTAGATAGCTGTAGCCGACGCATCCTTCAATACGTCGATTGATGCGATATCCGACGGATTGATGGAACTGGCGATGGTCGGATCTTCCACCGGGAATCCGTCAACCACATAGAGTGGGGAGTTCTCCTGTGTGAGCGAGTTGTTGCCTCGGATCACGATGTTCATCGTTCCGCCGGGCATACCTTCGTTCGAAGACACGTTCACGCCGGCCAAACGGCCGCCTAAGGTCTGGTCGAATGAAGCCACCGGCGTGCTGACCAGCGAGCTGACATCGGCTTTTGCGACAGCCCCGGTCAGGTCTTTCTTGCGCACTTCCTGATAACCGATGACCATTACTTCGTCCAGCATCTTGTTGTCTTCCAGCAGGGTGATCGTCATCAGTTTGCCGGGAGTGGCTTTCTGTTCCTGGGTGACATAGCCCAAGAATGAGAACTGAAGGATCGCATTATGCTGATCCAGTTGGATGGAGAACCCGCCGTTCAGATCGGTGACCACGCCGGCCGACTTGCCTTTCACAAGCACACTCACGCCGGGCATGCCTTCGCCGGTTTCGTCTTTCACGACTCCGGTCACTTTGTTTTGGGCAAATGTCGCTAACACTGACAGCATCAGCAGAAACGAAAGGATGCCCCTTTTCGGGTTAAGTTTTGATTTTTTATCCATATTACGTAGTTAATAGATTGTTGTACAGCTTAAATCTCGATGCAAATATAGATATATTATGAATAGGTCATGGCCACTAAATGTTCATATTAGTTCAAATTTCGTCCAGCGTGAATGAATTTTTTCGCTATTTGAACGATTTGTACGAAAACTGAATTTGTTCATACTTTATTGGACACATCTTATCTCTTAATGATGTATCTTTGCGAGCAGTAAATAATAAACAACATTTTAAACCTTTTTGTTATGATGAAGACTTTTACACGATTTGCAGCCGTCATATGTGCTGCCTTGGCTTACACAGCCAGCATGAATGCCCAGACTGCCAAGACTTGGGACTTTACGGTCATGAGTGAAGCTGATAAAGCCGCGTTCGAAGCGAACATTGCCAAGGGCGGCGAATGGATGGTGGATAAGAATTGGTGGTACAATCTCAAAGCCGTCGGACAGAACAGCAAGGACGTGGTGGCTTATGCCGACCTGTATAAAGAGACGGCGACAAAGCCGCTTTATACGGATCTGGCTACGAAAGCCGAACCGGATTACACCAAGGGATTGCATTTCGGCTTATGGGCTAATGGCGACGAGTCAACTCCTGCCTCAACCTCTGCCATCTACAAGAACTTCAAGATCCAGAGCGACAAGCCAAGGATTTATCTTGCAGCTACGAATATAATCATCGTGATCCCTAACTTGGTGGCAGGCGATGTTGTCGAGGTGACCATGGCTGGCAATACGACTACTGAAGCACGCTACTTGACCTCGATGAACCTGACACCGGCCTTCAAGCCGCAGGAATCCGGTTTCAACTTGAAGTTCACCCGCAAATCAAAGGTTGTGAAAGACGGTAATGTCGTGCTGCGTTCCAACGGCGGATGCTACGTCTATGACATCACCGTCAAGGACAAGGACGGCAATGTCAAGCCGAAGGATGCCGTCGCCACGGGCATTAAGACGGTGACAACGGCCGTCAGCGGCCTGAAATCCGGGGATTACAAGGTTTATGATCTCAGCGGACGCTGTGTCGGGCTCGACCTGAATCAGCTACCCAAGGGCATCTACATCGTCAATGGCCGAAAGGTCGTGAAGTGATGCAGCGCAGAAGTGAGCCTGCATCGGCGCACTCGATGCAGGTTCTTCATGGCAGGAACAGTAGTTTCTCGATAAAATAAATTTTGGTTATGTGCAACGGCTGGCTGCTGTGATGGCAGTCGGCCGTTCTTTTGCTATCCTTTCAGAGGGTTTTCATTCCGCTTCTTCCTTCTCTGTCTCCATGTGATCAGCATTTCTGAAGAGCGACGGCTGCTGCTTGTAGGCATCCTTGAAACACTTGCAGAAGTAGCGTGGACTGGAGAATCCGTTCATGTAACTGATCTCGGAGATGCTCAGTTCGGGATGATTGCGCAGCATGTCGGCCGCTTTCCGGAGCCGCATGTTCAGGATGAAGCCTTTCGGAGTCTGCCCTGTGAGCGTCCGCCACTTGTTGAACAGCGTGGTCCTTGACATGAACATCTCCTGCGCGAAGGTCTCTACGTTGAAGCCGGGATCACTGTAATGCTTGTCGATGATCTTCATGGCGCGGTCGAGTAGATCCTTGTCAAGCGGGTTTGTGGCAAGCAGGTCGGCCTCCGTATGCGGATGTTCGCTGAACTTGCGCTGCAGCATCCGGCGCGAATTGACCAAGTTGTTGCAGCGCGAAACAAGCAGATCGTTGTTGAAGGGCTTTGTGATGTAGTCATCGGCACCCGTCTTCAGGCCTTCGATCGCTTGCTCGGCTGCCGTCCGGGCGGTCAGCAGCACCACGGGGATGTGGCAGATGGAGAAGTCCTGTTTGATGGCCCGGCACAGCTCCGTGCCCGAGAGGTTGGGCATGAGAATGTCACTCAGCACGATGTCCGGCATCTCGTCCTTGACCATCTCCAATCCCTCCTGCCCGTCGACGGCAGTCAGGCAACGGTAGTAGGGGCTGAATATGGTCACCAAAAGCTCCCGGATGTCATCGTTGTCCTCCACGATGAGGATCGAGGTGCTGTTGCTCTTGTTGTCCAAGTCCTGTTCCCTTCCTTGTTTTTCGGTGTGCTTGCCGTGCTCCTGTACTTGCCGCCCCGTCGGCTCGATGATCTTTTCGGCAATGATCTCCTCCGCGCTGAAGTGGCTGTTGCCCTGTGGCAGCGTCACGGTGAAGGTCGTTCCCCGGTTCAGTTCCGAGTCAACGCGTATTGTGCCGTGATGGAGCTCGACGATCTCCTTGGTCAGATGCAGTCCGATGCCGGTGCCGATGGCGGCGAGTGACTCGATCTGTTCGGCTTGATAGAAGCGGTTGAAGACGCGATCCAAGTCTTTCGGGGCGATGCCGTTGCCGGTGTCGGCCACGGACAGATAGCCCCTCTGCCCGTCGCATCTGACGGAGATGGTGACCGTGCCTCCCTGCGGCGTGTGCTTCAGGGCATTGGAGATCAGGTTGCTGACCACCTTTTGCATCTGCTTGCGGTCAAACCAGAGCCTGAAGGCACTGTCGCTCCGGAAGACGAGGTTGATGTCCTTGCTGACGGCATATTCCTTGAAGAGCATGCTGATGTTCTGCACGAAGAGCACGAAGTCCTGCTCTTGCACCTTCAGTCGGGCGTGCGCTTGCTCCTGCTTGCGGAAGTCGAGCAGCTCGCTGATCAGTTCCTTGAGCTGACTGCTGTTCTGATAGATGCTGACGACTTTATTGTAGAGGTTGGCCGAGAGATCCTTTGAGTGGAGTAGCAGTTCCGTCAGACCGGTGATCACCGTCACCGGTGTGCGGATCTCGTGGGAGACATTTGTGAAGAAGCGGAGCTTCGACTGGTTCTGTTCCTCGACGTCCCTGACATGTTGCTGCTCATACTTCAGCGATTCGGCCAGTCGGATTCGGTTGCGGTATTCGCGCACGATCCAGCCGACGATCAATGCCGTCAGGAGGAAGTAGAGGATGTAGGCCCACCACGACAGATACCATGGGGGCAGGATGGTGATCATCAGCCGGGCCACCGGAACGTCCTCCCGCTTCGACTTGATCTCAAGTGTATAGTTGCCCGGTCCTAAGCCGATGAACTCCTGCTGCATCTGTCCCGAGCGCAGGGGGGTCCAGTGATCCGAAGACCCTTCCAAGCGATAGAGCAGCCGGGAGGCATTTGCCTTGATGTAATTGGATGTACTGTACTCGATGCTGAACACCGCCTGATTGTGCGCCAGCACGATTTTGTCCGTGTGACTCAGCGTGTTTTTCAGGATGCCGGTGGCGTCTCCGGGTGTGATCTCGTGTCCGTTGACAAACAGGCGTGAGAATCCCAATCGGTAGGGCTTGGTTGTCTTGTAGAGGCTCTTTTCCCTGAACGACACCATGCCCTGCACCCCTCCTACGAACACTTCGCCGTCGCGGGTCAGATAGAGGGCGTTCTCGTTGGCCGTGGCCAGTGGGAATCCGCTCTCGCGATCGTAGTTTCGGAAAGTCCGGGCCTGCGTGTCGAAGACCGAGAAGCCATGGTTGGTGATCAGCAGCAGATCCTTGTTGCTCAGCGAGGAGGGGACAGCGGTGTAGACGCAGTCGGCATCGAGCCCTTCGTGCTCGCCGTAGTTGATGAATGAGGCCGTGTGTTCCGACCAGAGATCAATGCCGCTGTTGGCCGTCGAAAACCAGATCCGTCCCAGCTTGTCCTCCATGATGTTGTTGATGTTGTTGCAGCTCAGCGATCCCGGTTGTTTCGAGTTGGCGAAGTGGCGGTAGGTTCCGCGTCGCAGGTCATAACAGTAGACGCCCTTCACGTCAGTCGCTATCCATAGCCGTTGCTGCCGGTCAACGCACAGGCTCGGTATGATCATCAAGCGCTCCTTGGGCAGCAGGCGTGTGAACGTCCCTTTCTCGGGATCCATCCGGGCCACCCCTTCCTGCGTGGCGATGTAGAGATATTTGCCGTAGGGGACGATGTCGCGCACGATGTCCGATGGCAGGGAGTACGCGTCACCTTTCATGTGTCGGTAGACGGTCGTCCGTCCCGTCGCGAGATCTATGCGGTCCAAGCCGCCCAAATGCGTGCCGATCCACATGGTATGGCGCGATTGGTCGAAGTAGATTGCTTTCAGATTGTTCTGCGAGACCATGGATCCGGGATAGCGATGCCACGTGAACCGATGAGTCCGGCGGTTGTAGATGTTGAGTCCGCCGCCCTCGGTACAGATCCACAGGTTGCCCTTTTCGTCCTCGGTCATGCGTCCCACGATCTGACTGCTCAGTCCTGACGGCTCGTTGTCGGCGATGCGATAGTGAGTATAGATCTCATATTCGGGATTGAAATAATTGACACCTCCGAAGTAGGTACCGATCCAGAGGGTGCCCTGCTGGTCCTTGATGATGCTCCAGATACTCGAGTTTGACAGGCCTCCGGGATCCCTGTTGGCGGTGAAGAGTTGTGACTTTCCGGTGCGGGGCGAGTAGCGCATCAGGCCGTGGAAAGTGCCGATCCACATGTCGCCCTGATCGTCCTCACAGAAGGCGCGGACGAAGTCGGACACCAACTGCTGCCCCTGGCGCATGTTCCTGACGGTGCCTTCGCGGTCAATGTGCCAGAATCCGTGATTCCAGCTGCCGATCCAGAGTTCCTGACGGCTGTCCTCATAGACGGTCGTGATGTTACCCTCGGTGATCGGGTGGGTCAGTCGGCCCCGGTCATGGCAGTAGACGCCTTCTCCCTGCGTGCCTATCCAGAGCCGTCCTTGCTTGTCGACGGTCAGGCAGGAGGCCGGCGCCGCACCCGGCAGTTTGATGAAGGGGGTGAAACGGCCGCTGGCCGTGGTCATCCGCTGCACGGTGTTCCCGACACTGACATAGAGACCTCCGTGATAGCAGATGGCCCCGATGTTGTTGCTGTATTTCAGGGTTTGGAATTTCCGGGTATGCAGGTCGAGACGGGCCACGCCCTCCGTGCAGAGCAGGTACAGATGTCCCTGGCGGTCGCCGGTGAGCCTGAGCACGTTGTTGCAGAACAGGCTTTGACTGTCGTTCTGCTTCTGCCGGTAGACCTGGATGGAATTGCCGTCGTAGCTGTTCAGCCCTACGCGGGTGGCCATCCACATCACACCGTCCTCGTCGGCATAGAGACTGACCACGCTGATCTGTGACAGGCCGTCGTCGGGTGTCAGGTGATTGAAATAGATATTTTGTGCCTCGGCCAGCAAAACGGCTATGAGCATCACTGCAGTGGCAAGGTATCTCTTCATGGTTGTCCTCTTTGTATGCGTGCAAATTTAAGAAAAAAATGAGGAATACACAATATCTCCGCCCATAATAGTTGTGCGGAACCGCTCCCGCAGTCGGCCGACGGAAGGGCCGTGAACGGTCAGTAGCCCTCATGTCGGGCGGTTTTTCCGCTTGTTTTGCGCCGCTTTCGCGCCCATCGCCAGCCACCTCCCCGGTCCCTGCCGACCGACTCCGCCGCCCGGTTCCGAAGGCTCCCGCCCTTCGGGAGCTGACGACTGTCGTGGCTGCCTGTTCACCGAAGCCGGACGGGACGATAGCCGAGGCGGTGAGAAAGGCTGAAAATGTTCGGTAATTATTTGACAAAATCGTGTCCACGGAAATTCCTCTTCCATGTCCGCAGCCCCTCCACCGAAAGGGCGGACGACAGCTTCGGAAGCGCCGGATGTGACCTCCGTGCACCCGGGAGCTATCCTCTGTCGTGCCTGGAGCTATCCTCCGCGAGCACCAAAGGGATGCTCCGCGCCGGCTGGAAACGGTCTGACCGGCGCCCGAAAGGCCCCTTCGGCCGCCCGGGAGCTATCCTTTCGCCCATGCGGGGGAATGCTCCCTGAGGGGCGGGATGCGCAATGCGCTGACAGACAACAAGTTGGCAAAACGGCCGAAATTTTGATTTTCAAGTCGGGAAGTCCGTTGATGGAAAACGCGGAAGTTATGGGCCGCGAAAACACTCCGTTTTCTTGACGATGCGCCGACGCACCAGCCGCTCCGGCGGTCAGCCGGTCTGCGCCCGGAAGCCGACGGCGGCATCGCCGGCAAGTGCGAAATCGTCCGTTTTGACTCATTTGGCGTACAAAGTGCAAAGATTTGCGCCGCGACTTGCACGGGATCCGTTTCTTTTTTCTTATCTTTGAATCCGGAACCAATAAACGACGAACCTAAAGCCAGCGTGGTGCGGCTCCCGTTTCGCTTTTCGTCCTACCGGCTCGCCCCCGATCAGGCCTTGCCGGTTCCCGGAAGACAGTTCGCGGAACGCAGCCCCGGCCACTTTGGGTCTTACTAAAATATCTGACAATATGATGACAAACATTTCTGACTATTCCACCATCAGTGGATTGAAGCGCGAGAACTTCGTTTCGGTCGTCGACGGACGCGACACTAACCTTTACTTCCTGCACAACAGCCAGGGCAATGAGGTCGCTGTGACCAACTATGGCGGGGCCATCGCGGCCATCATGGTGCCCGACCGGAACGGCATCCGGGCCAACGTCATTCAGGGATATGACAGCATCCAGGCCTATCTGAACGCCCCGGAGCCTTATCTGTCGACACTCATCGGCCGTTGCGGAAACCGCATCCGCAACTCGCGCTTCCAGCTCGACGGCAAGGAGTATCATCTCTTTGCCAACCGCGGAACTGACTCCCTGCACGGCGGGAAGAAAGGTTTCAATGCCCGGGTGTGGCAGGCCATGCAGATGAATGACCAGACGCTCGTGCTCAAATATATCAGCCCCTACGGCGAGGAAGGCTATTCGGGCGAGCTCAAGGTGACGGTGGTCTATACGTTCAGCGATGACAACGAACTGATCATTGACTACATGGCCACCACCAACAAGCGCACGGTGGTCAACCTGACAAGCCATGGTTACTTCTCCCTGACAGGCATCTCCAACCCCACGCCGACCATCGATGACCTCGTGTGCGAGATCAATGCCGACTACTACATGCCCATGGACGAGACCTGTCTGCCCACCGGAGAGATCCGGCTCGTCGAAGGCACCCCCTTCGACTTCCGCAAGCCGAAGACCATCGGGCGCGACATCGAGTCGGGACATGAGCAGCTCATCATCGGCAAGGGCTATGACCACTGCTACGTGCTCAACAAGCACGAGGCCGGAGAACTGACCTTCGCAGCCCGCATCAAGGAGCCGGGAAGCGGGCGCACCATGGAGGTGCTGACCACGGAGCCGGGCATGCAGTTCTATTCTGACAATTGGGCGACCGGCTACACGGGACAGAACGGAGCCACATTCCCGCGCCGCAGTGCCATCTGCTTTGAGTGCCAGCATTTCCCCAATACGCCCAACCTGCCTTATCTTGCCTCTACCACACTCAACCCGGGCGAGACCTACAAGCAGAAGACGATCTATCGCTTCGGCGTGGAAGAGTGACCGGCTATGAGTACCATCAATCCTTTCGGCCGGCCCTTGTACGTGATGCTCAAACCTGCAGGCTCGCTTTGCAACCTCAGGTGCCGCTACTGCTACTACTTGGAGAAGGCCAACCTCTACGGGCACAGTGCGGGTCACATCATCAGCGACGCCCTCCTGGAGAAGTTCATCAAAGAGTACATCGAGGCACAGACCACGCCCGAGGTGCTCTTCACATGGCACGGAGGCGAGACGCTCATGCGTCCCGTCTCCTTCTACCGGCGTGCCCTCGAACTCGAGAAGAAGTATGCGAAGGGTCGGCGGATCAGCAACAGCATTCAGACCAACGGCACGCTGCTCAACGATGAGTGGTGTGAATTCTTCCGGGAAAATGATTTCCTCGTCGGCGTATCCATCGACGGCCCCCGGGAGTTTCATGACGAGTACCGGCGGACAGCCACGGGACGGCCTACCTTTCATAAAGTCATGCAGGGCATCAACCTGCTCAACAAGCATGGCGTGGAATGGAATGCGCTCGCCGTTGTCAACGACTTCAATGCCGACTATCCGCTCGAGTTCTACCGTTTCTTCAAGGATATCCACTGCCGCTACATCCAGTTCACGCCCATCGTGGAGCGTATCGTGCATCGGGACGACGGGCTCACGTTCGCCCCGGGCATGCAGGAGGGTGGCGAGGTGACCGACTTCTCGGTCACGCCCGAGCAGTGGGGCAACTTCATCTGCACGATCTTCGACGAGTGGGTGAAGCAG
This sequence comes from uncultured Prevotella sp., assembly GCA_900317545.1. GTDB lineage: Bacteria > Bacteroidota > Bacteroidia > Bacteroidales > Bacteroidaceae > Prevotella. The sequence continues at coordinate 46,216 of ONHE01000072.1, forward strand.
GATGTTGGCCAATATTTCATCCAGCTCTTCGACGCGACGCTCGCCAACTGGGTCGGGGTGGTCCCCGGCGTCTGCACGCTGGCCGAAGAATGCGGACATGCAGGCGTGATGGAGTTCAACGGCGATGTCTATTCGTGCGACCATTTCGTCTATCCCGAGCATCGGTTGGGCAATCTCCACGACCACACCATCATCGAGATGATGTACTCGGACAGGCAGCGCGAGTTTGCCAAAATGAAGCGCCAGCTGCTTCCCCGTCAGTGCAAGGAGTGCCCGTTCCGTTTTGCCTGCCATGGCGAATGTCCCAAGAACCGGTTCACGCATGACCGCTATGGCGAGCCCGGCCTCAACTATCTCTGCGAAGGCTATCGCCGTTTCTTCAGTCATGTGGCTCCCTATATGGACTTCATGAAAGCCGAATTAGAGGCACAGCGTCCGCCAGCCAACGTGATGCAGTTCCGCCCGCGGCCCTGATCCTGCCCCCTCAGGCGTCGTGAACGGCTGCGGCAACCACGCCGGTTTCTGTGCGGCAGCCCTTTCGCGCCATCGTCCCTGCGCCGCCATTCCGGCCGTGTGGCAGGACGGCGCATCGCTTTTTTCAAGAAAAA
>ONHE01000111.1 GCA_900317545.1 uncultured Prevotella sp.
AATTAATGGAAATCCGGGGCGGACCAATTGTCAATGATAGAGTAGTGATATCGAGTGTTGATTGGTGAGCTGTTTTTTCATCATAAGACCTCTATGAAGTGCAAGGAAGAGCCTTGTGCCCGTCCGCAAGCAGGCAATCCGATAGGGCACTGTTACGCCACATACGGCCCGAATACATACATTTCTCGTAAGGGCGGATCAGCGTATCCGCCCTTACGGTTTACCGGTCTGACTGATTGCAGCCTTCCTCCTGTCGGAGGGGGCTGGGGAGGCTTTCCGGAAAGGATCAAGTGTTTTGGGAATACTTGTTTTCCGGTTACTCGGCTACCGGTGTTTCCGGGGGCAACTCGGGCGATGCCGAAAAATCATGGGCTGCCCGATCGGCATACTCCGTAGGCAGACAGCCGAACCGCTTCTTGAAGCTCGTGGCGAAATAGGACGGCGAACTGAAGCCGACACGATAGCTGATTTCGGAGATGTTGTAGCGTCCTTCCTTGAGAAGCGTGCAGGCTTTATTGAAGCGAAGGCGCTTGATGAAGTCGTTGGTGCTCTCTCCGGTCAGCGCTTTCATCTTCAGATGCAGGTTCGAACGGCTCATGAGCATCTCACGGGCAAACTGTTCGGTGGAGAAATCGGAGTCATCCAAGTGGGCTTCTACGGTCCGGATGGCCTTGTCGAGGAAGTCGGCGTCAATGGGATTGGCTGCCAATCGGGCCGGTTCGACCTCGGTGGAGCCGGCGTAGTGCATGAGTGTGAGCTGCCGGGTGCGCAGGATATTGCGGATCTTGGCTGTCACCACAGCGATCGAGAAGGGCTTCGGGATATAGTCGTCGGCGCCCACTTCGAGCCCCTCCATTTGTTCTTGCACGTCGGCCTTGGCCGAAAGGATGATGACGGGGATATGACTCGTTTGGAGGTTACGCTTCACCTGCCGGCAGAACTGGATGCCATCCATGACGGGCATCATGACGTCCGTAAGAATCAGATTCACCTCATGGAGATCGAGCAGTTGCAGGGCTTTCTTGCCGTTGGGAGCGGTCAGCACGGCATAATGTTCCATGAGCGCCTCACGGAGATAGGCGAGGATGCCTTCATTGTCTTCGACTACGAGCACCGTCTCTCGCTTCTCGTCCTGCTGCAGTGGTCGTGGGCTGTCGGCATCCGTGGTGTCGACGGTGCCGGAAGCGGGCTTCGCCGATGACCGCAGCGTGTCGGTGCGGTTGATGGTATATTGTGCCAGACTGCCCTCTGCGATCTCTTTCTCGGTCGCGGTCTCTTCAGCGGTGTAGGCGGCTGCCGTTGCCGGAAGTTGGATCGTGAACGTGCTGCCTTCGCCGGGACGGCTCTTGAGGCGGATGGTGCCATGATGTGACTGCACGATGCGGCTGACGATCGACAGACCTATGCCGCTTCCCATGTGGATGCCGTCGCCCTGATAGAATCGTTCGAAGATCTTTTCCTGCTTGCTCTCGGGGATGCCCTGACCGGTATCGGCCACCTCAAGTACGACCTGGTCGGCCTCGCGGCCCAGCCGGATACGGATGGACTGACCGTCAGGGGTATACTTGAAGGCGTTTGAAAGCAGATTGTTGAGGATCAGCTCGACGTAGTTAGGATCGCAGAGCACGTCTCCGCATCCGCTGCCGATGTCGACCGTATAGTCAATCTGACGGTTCCGGGCCGTCTCGGTGTAGAGGATGAACGTCTGACGGACCAGTTTGTCGAGGGCTGTGGGGCGCACCTTGAGCTTGAAGACGCCGAGTTCGACGCGCCGATAGTCCATGAGCTGATTGACCAAACGCAACAGCCGGTTGACGTTGTTATGCACGATGTCCAGCTTTTTCTGTGTCCACGGATCCTGCGTCTGGTGCCGCACCTCGTCCAAGGGCGACGCGATGAGGGTGAGCGGGGTGCGGAATTCGTGAGATATGTCGATGAAAAAACGTTGCTTCATCTCGTTGATTTCGGTGGCACGCCGCTGTTCCTGCCGTTCCTGTTCGAGCTTCAGTTCCATCGTCTTGCGATAGAGGAAATAGCGGAAGGCGGCGAAGACGATGCCCGAAGCAATCAGCAGGTAGGCCAATCTGGCCCACCAGGTGTTGTACCATGCAGGCAGTATGACGATCTCCAGCTGCGTGGGCGTGTCGTTCCAGATACCGTCATTGTTGGCGGCCTTGACCAAGAAGCGGTACGTGCCATGTGGAAGGTTGGAGTAGGAGACCGTTCGGGCGTCTTCGATGTAGTGCCAGGCCTTCTCGTAACCGTCGAGGATGTAGGCGAACGTGTTGTGCGTGCCGGCAGAATAGTTGGCAACGGCAAACTTGAGCGAGAACATCGACTGGCTGTGCTTCAGCGTGATGCGCTTCGTGGTCTCGATCTGCTGGCGGAGGATGCCATCCTTCTCAGGGCGCACGATGTTGTTGAAGAGCCTCAGTTCGGTGATCACCACGGGTGGCGTGAACGGATTGTCGGTCAGCTTCTCGGGGATGAAGCCGGTCACGCCGTTGATCCCTCCGAAGAGCAAGTGCCCGCTGCGGGTGCGGCAGAACGAGTTGGGCATGAACTGGCGGTTGGGGATTCCGTCGTCGGCAGCAAACTGACGGAACGTCCGTGTGGCCGGTGTGTAGCTGCAGAGTCCATAGTCCGTGCTGATCCAGAGCTTCCCGTCGCTGTCCAGAAGGATGCCGTAGACCACGTTGCTCGGCAGCCCGTCGTCGGCCGTCAGCTGTGTGGAGCGTCGCGTCTTCAGGTCTAAGTGGAACAGTCCTTGGCGTGTTCCGACCCACAGGTCGTCGTTGCGTCCATAGCAGATGGTGTAGACGGTCGCGTCGCCCACCTGATTTCCCCGCAGGGCGGGCTTGAGCTTCCGGAGCTTCCCCTGTCTGACGGTGTAGGCCGAGATCCCTTCATCGCCGCCCATCCACAGATTGCCGCGGCTGTCTTTGATGATCGTGCGGATCTTACGGGGCGTGATCGGTTGCCCGGCAGCATCTTTCCCGATGGGGTAGACGCGCCCTGTCTCGCAGTCATAGTATTTCAGTCCGGTCAGTGTACCGAGCCAGAGGCCGGCCTGCATGTCGTCAGGGACGATGGCGTAGAGGCTGTTGTCATCAGCGTTGGCTGTGCCGAGCACCACTGATGTGACTTTGCCGCTGCCCCGGTGGAGCAGTCCGAGTCCGCCGAGTTGGGAGCCTATGTAGACGATGTTGCGCTTCTCGTCGACGTAGATGGCCTTGATGTCATTCGAACGCAGTCCGTTTTCCGTCGTGTAGTGGGTGAACCTGGGATTGCTGTTAGGGTCATAGCAGTTGACGCCGCCATTGGTTCCGATCCACAGCCGCTGCCTGCTGTCCTCGACGAGGCATCCGATGACGTCGTTGTTGAGCGAGTTCATGCCGGGTATATGGTGCAGGTTGGCAAACCGGCTGCGCTTTGGATTGTAGTATTTCAGTCCTTCAAAGTAGGTCCCGATCCATATCCCGCCCTGCGAGTCGGTCTTGATGCAGCGCACGGAGGTATGGGTCGCCCCTGCTGTCTCGGGTCGCTCGGCGTCGACGTGCGTGAATTCACCGTTGGCGGAGAGCAGGTTCAGCCCGTTGACCGTACCGATCCAGAGCCGTCCCTGCCTGTCGGAGGAGATGGCGCGGACATAGGATGAGCTGAGCGGCGTGTTGTCGGAGGTGAAGTGGCGGCAGGCTTTCGTGTAGGTGTTGATCATGAACAGGCCGCCCCCTTCGGTGCCGATCCAGAGGCGGGAGGCCGACTGGAGGTAGATGACCTGGATATATTGGCCGTCGATGCCGGGTATGCGGAGGCGGCTGAGGCGCCGGGCGGAGATGCTGTAGCGGTAGACCCCGTGGCGCGTACCGATATAGATGTTGTCGCCGGTGCCGTGCAAGGCGGTGACGGTCGGCAGCTTCAGCCGGCAGAGCCCTAACTTGCGGAAGCGGTAGTCGGTCGTGTTGAAGATCACGAGCTGGCCGTTATAGTTGACCAGCAGATGTGTCGAGTCCATCTCGACGATGTGGCTGACGAGGCCGGGATGACTGTAGGTGAAGTTGCGAAACCTGTCGCGGTCAGCGTCGAAGCAGGAGAGGCCGCGGTCGGTGCCGATCCATACGTGCCCCCGACGGTCCACGCGCAGCGTCTTGATGAAGTCGCTGCCGATGCTACCGGCATCGCGTTCGTTGTAGCGGAAGATCCTGCACTCGTAGCCGTCATACCGGTTCAGCCCGCCGTTGGTGGCAATCCAGAGGAATCCATGCCTGTCCTGCTCGATGTCCAGCACGGTGTTTTGTGACAGCTGCTCATTCACTTCAAGGCGCGCAAAGCTGATGCGCTCCTTGCCCGGGACGTAAGTCGGAAAGAGAGAGATGTAAGCAAGCAACAGCAGAATTCTGATCTTCATGAAACAAAACCTCATCATTGGAGATACAAAGTTAGTCAATTTAGCGCAAGAACGTCATTTTTTGAGGCCATTATTTGCAGGTTGGAAAGTTTTTCCCTACATTCGTGGAGGAAATTAACCAATCATGACGATGATGAACACGATCAAAGAACGATTGCGGGATCTGCGTGAAGTCATGCAGACAGAGCATTTGGGCGCATTCATCTTTCCACATACGGATGCGCATCAGAGTGAGTATGTGGCCCCTTATTGGCAGGGCCTCGAATGGATCAGCGGGTTTACGGGCTCGGCCGGAACGGCGGTTGTCACGATGCGTTCGGCAGCCTTGTGGACCGACTCCCGCTATTTTCTTGCCGCAGAGGAACAGTTGCGCGGCACCGGATTCGAGCTCATGAAACTCAAGATGCCCGGAACGCCCAGCATCGCCGAGTGGATTGCCTCGCAGACGGATGCCGGATGTGAGGTGGGTGTCGACGGTTCGGTGGTCTCGGACGCCATGGCCCGGCAGCTCACCGATGACCTGCGGCGTCACGGGGGCATGACGCTGCGGGTCAATTTCGACCCCCTCGGGCGCATCTGGCACGACCGCCCGGCGCTGCCCGCTGGTCCTGTCATGGTCCATCCGGCGGAATATGCCGGCGAGGAGACCGCCTCCAAGATCAGCCGCATCAGGCAGGCGCTCCGGCTGCACCACTGTGACGGCATCCTGCTGTCAGCCCTCGACGACATCGCCTGGACGCTCAACCTGCGC
>ONHE01000065.1 GCA_900317545.1 uncultured Prevotella sp.
ATTGCGTGGCACACCTATTATGATGCTTCGGTGATGATCATTACCTTCGTCCTCACCGGAAGGATGCTTGAGGAGAAGGCAAAAAACGGCACTGCAAGCAGCATTCGGCAGCTGATGGGCATGGCCCCGAAGACTGCGCACATCGTGAACGGCGATCAAGTGGAGGAGGTACCTATCTCCACGATTGAGAAGGGCGATGTGTTAGAGGTCCGTCCGGGCGAGAAAGTGCCTGTCGACGGTGAGGTGATCTCGGCCGAGAGCTTCATGACGGCCGACGCGGCCTATGTGGATGAGAGCATGATCACGGGCGAACCGACACCCGTCGAGAAGCGGAAGGGATCCCAAGTGCTGGCCGGAACGATCCCAAACCAAGGCAAGTTCCGCATGCGGGCACGTCAGATCGGGGAGGAAACAGCCCTCGCCCACATCGTCAGAATGGTGCAGGAGGCGCAGGGCAGCAAGGCCCCGGTGCAGCGGGTCATGGATCGTGTGGCCGGCGTATTTGTTCCTATCGTGGCCGGTATAGCCCTTCTGACATTCCTTCTCTGGTGGTTGATCGGCGGCCAAGCAGCCCTGCCGCAGGCCATCCTGTCTGCCGTGGCCGTGCTGGTCATCGCCTGTCCGTGCGCCATGGGACTCGCCACGCCGACCGCCTTGATGGTGGGGATCGGCAAAGCCGCACAGCATAACATCCTCATCAAAGACGCCACGGCCTTGGAGAGTCTGTGTAAGGTCGACGCGTTGGTCACTGACAAGACCGGTACGCTGACCGTTCCGAATCAGCAGATTGATTTCACGAAGGCCGATGACCTGCCGCTCGAAGCGCGTGAAACGCTGAAGCCCCATGCCCGGGAAGCCATGGAGGATTTGCAGAAGCATGGCATCGAGGTCTACATGATGAGCGGAGACAAGGAGGAAGCGGCTGCTTACTGGGCCGGGAAAGCCGGCATCAGGCATTACAGAAGCAAGGTGCTGCCTGCCGACAAGGAAGCGATGGTGCGCCGACTGCAGTCGGAAGGGAAGACCGTAGCCATGATCGGTGACGGCATCAACGACACGCAGGCTCTCGCACTGGCCGATGTCAGCATCGCCATCGGTCAGGGGACCGATGTGGCCATGGATGTTTCGCAGATCACGCTGATGGGCGATGACCTGCGCAAAGTGCCCGAGGCCATCCGCCTCAGCAGGCGAACGGTGCGCATGATCGGTGAAAATCTCTTCTGGGCATTCATCTACAACATCGTCTGCATACCGCTTGCGGCAGGTGCCCTCCATCTCTTCGGCATCGACTTTCAGATCACGCCGATGTGGGCGAGCGCGCTGATGGCTTTCTCGAGTGTGAGCGTTGTGCTCAACAGTTTAAGGCTGAAGTTAGTCCGTTAGGCACTGCCCGACCGGCCATCCCATAACGATGATGGGCCGAAAGGATCGTGACGGTCCTTTCAGCCCATTGTCTCATATCGTCAAAACCATTGCTCCTTGATCGGCCGCTCTGCTGTGTTGGATGGACTTCCGGCAACAGCATGTTGCCTATAGCGTTACTCCTTGATCACCGGATTGTCGTGATGGTCGAAGAATTCGCGTCTTCCGTTCTGCGGCCATACCCCTTCCACGCTGACCTGAATGGAGAAGTTGGGGTTGAAGTTGTATTTTACAGCCGCCCCGATCACATCCGCTCCGGCCGCTCCCATGCCATATCCGAGCGGTCTTCCCATTATCGGCACCATGCCCGGAAGATAAGGGCCGTAGCCCCAGTAGCGGTTGTAGAGCGAGCTATAGTTGTTGGCAACCGACTTCTGCCCATAGACATAGGCTTCCCACCGGTCGTTGAACTTGTAGCCGATCATGGCGTACAGACCGCCGTCACGATAGGAGTCGCCGCCCCAGGTGGTGTTGTTGACATAGCCTCCTGCCGCCATCCAGAGCCGGTTATCCTTGCTGAGGGGCGTGAGGTAGGTGGCACTGAGGTTCTGGGAGAAGCCTCCCCGATGGGGTACGTTGTGCCCGAAGGAGGCGAAAACCGACAGGTCGAGCGACACGTTCAGCCCCTTGTGGAGCCACGGACCATAGTAGTACCATGGCGTCGGCATTCGTGCGGCCAGCGTATCGGGTGCTTGCTCTTGAGCCGGAAGCATCAGGCAGAGCAGCAAAGCGGCAATTGTCAGAATTGATCTTTTCATCAACGGCAAAGATAAGACATCTGTCCAAGACCGCAAAACATTTTAAGTCTATTTTATTTAATTGCAGAGAACTTAAAGATTGTCTGTGATCTGAAGGTGTCGCCTGGCTTCAGTGTCGTCGGCGGAAAGTTCCTGTGAGCCGGGCTGTCGGCAAAATGGACGGTCTCGAAGCATATGCCTGTGCGGCGCTGATAGGCGATGCCGTTCTTGCCGACCTGCGTTCCGTTAAGTCCGTTGCCGGTATATATGAGTAACGCGGGCTGCGTGGTGAAGACCCGCATGACGATTCCGCTGACCGGATCGCTGATTTTCGCGGCTTCTTTTCGGATGTCGCCTTTGGTGGAGAGACGGAAGGAGTGGTCGTAACCGTTGGTCACCTTGAGTTGCGGATGATCCGCGTCAATGTCCCGTCCGATCGGTTTGGCAACGGTAAAGTCAAACGGCGTGCCCTTCACATTGACAAATCTGCCGGTCAGGTTCTTGTCCGGCGTGTATTCCGCAATCTGTTTCCCGTTGACAAGGAGCGTCTCGTTGAGCACCGTGCTGCGGGCATCTCCCGAGAGATTAAAGAACGAATGGTTGGTGAGGTTGATGTCTGTGGGCTGGTCGGATGTGGCGGAATAGGTGATGCTCAGCTCGTTTTCGTCGGTCAGGGAGTAGGTCACCGTCGCCGTCAGATTACCCTTGAAGCCGTTGTCTCCGTCAGGTGATAGCAGTTGAAGTTGCAGGGAATTAGGGTGCTGTTCAGTCACTTTCCAGATGAGATCTGCGAATCCCGGATAGCCGCCATGTGAGATCATCCGGCCGCCAAGGGTTAGTCTGCCGGCGTAACGGCCTACGGTCGAGCCGAAGTTTTGTTTCTGCTGGTGGTAGTCGGTGATGTTGTTGAAGCCGAGAACGACATCCTGCAGCTTTCCCGAACGGTCGGGCACGAGCAGCGAGACGAGCCTTGCGCCATAGTTGGTGATGCAGGCTTCCATGCCGTTGGCATTGGTCAGTGTGTAGAGCTTGACCGGTTTGCCGGCGACGACATCGTCAAACAGCTCTGGCGAAAGTCCCGAGCGGGTTTGGTTGACATCGCGTAAGGACTGGATAAGTACCGACATATTGCGGATGAACTCATTGGTGGAGATGCCCCGTACCGATGTGTTGGTGAAGGGAGAGGTGTCATATTCGTCGCCCACAAAGGTGGTGGCATAGGTCCGGTCGTCGCTTCCGGCCTTCACAGACTTAGGTATCGGCTTCCAGGGATTGGATATCTGGGAGAGCGTGGAGAGCCAGTAGCCTTCGGGAGTCAATGAAGCGATGACGTCGGCAGCCGTCTTCTGCGTCTGGAAATGACGGTTCTGGAAGCTGCTCCGCTGGTAATAGAACTCGGGAAGCGGTGCCACCGAGCCTGTCAGGAACGGGCTGTTGCGCTGCAAGTCTTTCTGGTTGAGACGCAGGGCGGCATCATACGCGGCACGCAGACGCTTCGTATTGATGACCGTCATGGACGAGTAGTGGGCGATGGTGTTGCGTATGTCGCCGTCTATGTAATACGCCCCGTTCTGCACGTTGGATCCATGGCGATGGACATACATCGGTTTACGGGTGTCGGGATTGATGAATCGGGCCACCAGAATATCGCCCTCGACGCGCGGCTTGACCCTGCTGAGCGCCACGACGCTGTCCGGGAGGCGCTGATCTTCGATGAATCGGATGGCCGCAGGAATGCCCTCGATGAACTTACGGTCGCCTGTGAGGCGGTAATAGCGTATCATTTCGTCGATCATCCGTGCGGTGGTGCCGGTGTTGATGGCCCGTGGCTCGTAGGAACGTGCATGGGCCGGCTGCAGGTCATCGGGCGTATACTGGTCCGTCCAGCCTGCCAAGGGGGCTTTGTATTGCAGCCGCAGAGAGAGGTCCATGGCTCTCTTGACGGGGTCGACCACTTCTTTCATGCCGAGTGACGAATAGCATCGCAGCAGAAAATCTATGTTGGCGGAGAGCACATCGTCGTTGATGGTGACGAAAGGCGTATAGTCCGGCATGCCGCGGAACGGGTGATCGGTCATGATCGGATAGCGTTGGGGCCAGCCGCCGTTGGCATACTGGCTTTGGAGCACGAAGCGGATGGCCTTCCGGAGACCTTCATAGACCTTCGGATCCCGCTTCTCCAAATAGAGCCGAAGGAGGAAGTTGGCGCTGTGCATGCTCGCTTCGTCGTCGAAAGTGGCATTGCCATAGTAGTGCTGAAACTCCTCCAGGCGCCAGGCCTGGCGTCCGATGGTGCTGTACCAGTAGCGGGTTGAGTCTTCCGGCGCAAAGTTGTACATGTAGTTCCAGCCACCGCAAGGCAGCTGGGCGCTCATCAGTGCGGAGGCTATACGGCAGGCACAGTCGTAGTAATACGCATCCCGGGTGGCGTGGTAGGCATCGAGCATGAGCTGTCCGACATCCGGCGTGCCCGGCGCCTGCATCCATATCATGGTGCGGCGTGCCTCGAGTTCGCCCCACTGACGGGAGAGGTCAGGCAGATAGTTCCATACGAAGCCGCCCCGATAGGACACGACATCCATCATGTAACGGGTGGCTCGCTTCATGGTCGAGCGCACTTCCTGATCGGTTTGTGCCTGCATCGTGAGGCATGAACATACCAGGAAGAGAATCAATTGTTTTTTCATGAGATCAGTGTTTTGTCTTTTCGTTTTGCAAGGATGTTTGATGTGCGTCAGACAGAGCTATCTTGCGGTCTGCCGAAAGCATAGCTCTTGGCCGCCTAAAGCTATGCTCCGGGCCGCCCGGAGCATAGCTTTGGACGGCCCATATGTATCCTCCGCGCGGCTCACTTGTAACATGTTGTAAAACAGTGAGTTATGTTTTTGTTTTTTTGAGTCGTTGAGTTGCTTCAGAATTCGGTGTACTTGAAATTGCGGAACACGGCATAGCCGTTGCCGATACAGAAGATGCCGGGCAGGATGCTTTGGAAATCGTAGAGTGCATTGTGATTGTATCCGCTGATCTCCTGTCCCCACTGCTCGGGGCGCCACTGTTTTCCGTCGGTGCTATACCATGCCGTCACGACCTGGTCCGTGTTGACCAGTCGCAGCCAGAGCCGCTCTCCGCCCGACGGTCCGCGGCGCGATGCTGCATCACGGCGATAGCGATAGCGCTGCTGTCGGTCGAATCCGGTGCCGGCATTGAATCCTGCCTTATAGTGAAAGACTAATCCCGCCTGCACGTCACCATGTATTTCGATCTCGGCCTCGATCTGGTAGCGGTGCGCGCCCGATACGAACATCAGCGGCGAAGACTCGCTGATCGTCTTGCCCTTGCCCTGCAAGGTGAGACTGCCGTTGGCAGCCGTGGCCCGTGCAGGATCAAAGGCCATGTAGTATTTCCAGTCTAATCCGATGCGGAAGTCACTGAGATGGCCGTGCCGGTCAACCTTTGTCTGACGGGCAAAAGGGGCGGGCAGGGGCTGCGAAGCGTCGCCGCCGTCGGCCTTGATCCATTGGTCGGCGGTGAAATGGACGGGATCCATGAGGGTCTGTCGGCCGATGGAGGTGAACGAGTTCTCGTATGCGTGGTAGATGCAGTACCATTTGCCGTCGGGAGTGTCAATGAGTGAGCCGTGCCCGCGTGACCACCAGCGGTCGCTGTTGTGGTAAGTGTGGATCAGAGGGTTGGTGGGCATGTTCTCCCAAGGACCGTTGATCGACTTCGACCGTGCCACTGTGACCATGTGACTTGTGGGCGGTCCGGCTGTCCCACCTTGTGCGCTGAGGTAGTAGAAGTAGTTGCCGATGCGGTAAACCTTAGGCCCTTCGAGCGAGAAACCTTCGGTGACCCACTCCTCGGGATAGGGCCAGCCGTCATAAAAGTGGATACGCGAGCCTTGGACTACAGACAGTCCGTCGTCGCTCAGCGTCCATCTGTTGCCGCCGCTCATGACGAGATAGCGCTTCCCATCTTCGCCCACGACATGACAGGGGTCAATGTCGCCGATCTTTAAGTCCGTCGGATCGCTCCACGGACCGTAGGGGCTGTCGGCCCAGACGACGCAGTTGGTGGTCGGCTTGCCATGAACGGTGAAGTAGATGTAATATTTCCCTTTATACTTCTTGATGTCCGGCGCCCAGATAGAGCCGAGATACGTCTTGAGCGCATAGCTGATTGGCTCCCAGTTGACAAGGTCTTTGGAATGGAAAACGACAAGCCCCGGCAGGTAGTCGAACGCCGAGTGGGTCATGTAGTAGTCGTTGCCCTCGCGCATGACTGTAGGGTCCGGATAGTCGCCACCAAGTATGGGGTTGAGGTAAGTGGATTGTGCGTTCCCCGCACGTGCCATGCACAGCATGAGCAGAAGGGGCAGAAGATGTCTCGTTTTCATGAATGTGATTGCTTGTTTTAATAGTAGTTGTGATTTTACAAAGATAAAGATTAGCCCCCAAATATGGTTGCATTTTATGGAATTTAACTAAAATAGGTGAATTAATTTTGAGGTTTTCATGTTTTATCTTACATTTGTGGGGTATTTATCAATAGCAACAGTCATGAAAAAATTGATTTTGTCCATCATGCTCGTCTGTGCTTTCGGTCAGCAGGGAGCTATGGCCCAGAGCAAGACAGCGACGCAGGAGCCCTTGGTGACGAAGGCTTCGAAATTCTGGAAGAAGACCAAGAAGAATATCAAACACGCCGGTCAGGAGGTCAAAGAAGCCATCGGCATCGGTGGCGGAAGCAAGAATGCGGACGGCACGGATGACTATGTCACCATCGATGATGTCAGCTATATGCCGCTCTATCTCGTGAATCTCTATAGCGGGCAGGACGCTCCGGTCTACACGGATACGTGCCGCAACATGTTCAGACATAAATACCCGAACGTCCGGATCCAGTCGGTGGTGCTGCCGCAGAAGAAATGGCTGAACACGACTGTCAAGGAAAAGGATCAGGTCAAGGGCTACCTGCAGACGATGTACTGCTACGTCGTGGGCAAGGATGGTACCGAGGGCTACATCAATGCCAAGTTTATGTTCCAGCGATATCGTGAGGTCGGAAACGAGTTTGGACACGTTGTCGGCGTCTGGCCGAAGTGGGTGAAGACTGATGTGATCACGAATGACATTTACGAACGATTGAAAAACAAATAGCAGACCTTAATCTTATGAATTTTTGGAAAGCTCTTTTCGGCGGTAAGGAGACGGATGCCGAGGTGGAAAAGAAACAAGAACAAGAGAAAGATTTTGATGTCTTGAAGTTTGACGGCGTGCGCGCCCTGCGCAGTGGAGAGGTGGCTTACGCAGTCAGATGCTTCACCCATGCGCTCGATATCAAGGATGACTTGGAGACGCGAGACTACTTGTCGCAGGCCTATATACGCAATGACGAACTGCTCCCGGCTTATGAGCAGCTCCAGAAGCTGGCTGAAGCCCAACCCGAAAACGAAGAGATCTTCCTCCGGATGGCTCAGGTGGCCTACATGATGGAAGACTATGGTGCACTGACAGATGCCTGCGAGCGGGCCCTGCTCATTAATAAGGATGATCCGAAAGCCCTATTGCTCTATGCCCGGGGATGTGTCGGACAGGGCGATGAGGCCAATGCCATAGCCATGCTCACCAAGTGTATCTCGCTTACAGATGGTGTTTCGGCTGACAACAGTCACGCACAGGCACTTGCCGACGAGGCTCGTCTGCTTCGCGGACAGACTCTCCTCAAGATGGGGAATCAACGGGAGGCTGCCGAGGACGCTGATCTCTTGCTGCAGCGGATGCCTGCTACGGAGGATGTGTTGCTGCTCGAAGCGCGCATCGCAACGGCGCAGGAAGACAGGGAGAAAGCTCTTCAATATTATAATAAGGTAGTGGAAGCGAATCCCTTCTGTGTCGAAGCCTTCCGTGAGCGCAGTGAAGTTCGTCGTTCATTGGGCGATATTGCCGGAGCTGAAGAGGATCTCCGGGCAGTCTTAGAGCTTGATCCGCATGCGACACAAGAAGACGAAGACACGGATGGAAACGCTTCGGGGACGGATATCCAGCGTAAAGTGGAGCAGGCATACCGCAACAATAATCCGTTCGGACTGGGGTGATGAGGGGATGATGTGATGCGGATGATGAAAGGATGAGTGTGTGATGAGGGGATGATGTGATGCGGATGATGAAAGGATGAGTGTGTGATGAGGGGATGATGTGATGAGGATGATGAGAGGATGAGTGTGTGATGAGGAGATGATGTGATGCGGATGATGAAAGGATGAGTGTGTGATGAGGAGATGATATGATGAGGATGATGAGAGGATGAGTGTGTGATGAGGAGATGATGTGATGAAGATGATGAGAGGATGAGTGTGTCCTGTCATCTCTTCATCCCATCATCCCATCATCAAGATCTTTTCTCATCATTTTTCAGATTATACAGCTATTTTCCACGAAAATGTTTGGAAGAACCAAATAAAAGTGATAATTTTGTAGCCGTAAATATAAAATGTATCTATCATGAATAGCTTATACGCTTCTTTCTATTATTATTTTTACTTTGCAAGAAAATGCAGAGCGGGAAGTTGCGTGTAGATTTCAACTTAAAAGAAAGAATCAATCAATGATCTAATAAACGTAAACGGTCCCGCTCGAAAGAGCAGGACCGTTTTTCGTCAGACATATATATGAAAAGAGTAGCTATACAAGGAACTGTCGGATCATTCCATGACATCGCGGCACATCAGTATTTTGCAGGCGAGCAAGTGCAGCTCATCTGCTGCAACACGTTCGAGGAGGTCTTCGCAAACATCAAGAAAGACCCTACTGTGATCGGCATGATGGCGATCGAGAACACCATTGCAGGTTCGTTATTGCATAACTATGACCTGCTCAGAGCTTCAGGAACGACGGTCGTCGGCGAGCATAAACTCCACATTCAGCATTCGATCTGCTGCCTGCCTGATGATGACTGGACAACGCTCAGGGAAGTTCATTCGCATCCGGTTGCCCTCATGCAATGCCGCGGATTTCTCGCTTCACATCCCGGAATGAAAGCTGTGGAAGCAGAAGACACGGCCGGTGCTGCCGAGTGGATTGCCAGGAACGGAAGTCATGGATGGGCTGCGATCTGCCATTCTTCGGCTGCTGCGCTCTACGGAATGAAGGTCCTCGAAGACCATATCGAAGATAACAAGCACAATTTCACGCGCTTTCTCGTCGTCTGTGATCCGCGCAAGGCCGATTACCTGCGCCCGGTCGACCAGTCAAACAAGGCCAGTCTCGTCTTCTCCCTGCCCCACGAGGAAGGCAGCTTGTCCAAAGTGCTGACCATTCTGTCATTCTATGACATCAACTTGACAAAGATCCAGTCGCTCCCCATCATCGGTCACGAGTGGGAATACCTGTTCTATGTCGATGTCACTTTCACGAACCTGATCCGCTACCGGCAGTCTGTCGATGCCATTATGCCATTGACTAAGGAACTTAAAATCATTGGAGAATACATCGGAAAGTGATCAGTGAGGAGTAAAGAATGATGCGTCAAGATGGGCGGATGAGTCCTTTGGAAGGTCCGCAGGATCATTTCCGCATCACGAAAACATTATTGCATTTACCATAAACCGCAAATCATAACATGATACAACCAGCAAACAGAGTGAACGCAATTCAGGAGTATTATTTCAGCCGCAAGCTGAAGGAAGTGGCAAAGATGAACGCCGATGGACAGCATGTGATCTCCTTGGCCATCGGCTCACCGGATATGCCGCCGTCACAGCAGACGATCGACAAGCTGTGTGAGGTGGCCCGTCGCCCTGATGCACATGGTTATCAGCCCACGATCGGCATCCCCGAACTGAGGAAAAGCATGGCCGCGTTCTACCGGAAATGGTATGGCGTCGAATTGGACTGGGCTTCCGAGCTTCAGCCATTGATCGGATCGAAAGAAGGCATCCTGCATGTCACGCTGGCATTCTGCAATCCCGGCGATGAGGTATTGATCCCCGATCCCGGCTATCCCACCTATACGGCGCTGAATAAGATATTGGGAACCAAAATCACTTATTATGACTTGAGGGAGGATAACGGGTGGCAGCCCGACTTTGAAGCCCTCGAAAGGATGGACTTAAGCCGTGTCAAGCTCATGTGGACCAATTATCCGAACATGCCGACCGGTGGAAACGCACGAATGGAAACTTACGAACGGCTGGTCGACTTTGCCCGTAGACATGACATTGTGATCGTCAACGACAATCCTTATTCGCTCATCCTCAACGACCATCCGTTGAGTATTCTTCAGGTGGAGGACGCAAAAGACTGCTGTATAGAGCTCAACTCGATGTCCAAGAGCTTCAATATGCCGGGCTGGCGCGTTGCTATGCTCGCGTCAAATGCACAGTTCGTCAGCTGGATATTGAAGATCAAGAGCAACATCGACAATGGTATGTTCCGCGGAATCCAGCTGGCTGCGGCCGAGGCATTCAACACGAACAGTAGCGATTGGCATCATTTATATAATGTCGAAACATATCTTCGGCGTCGCAAGATCGCAGAAGAGATCATGACAGCCTTGCATTGTTCATTCGATCCATCACAGGTGGGCATGTTCCTCTGGGGAAAGATACCGGGTCAATATGCCAATGTCGAAGAGCTCACCGAGCAGCTCCTGCACGAGGCGAAGGTGTTTGTGACACCGGGATTCATATTCGGCGAGAACGGCAAACGATACATCCGGATTTCCCTCTGTGCCAAGGACGGGCAGATGAAGGAAGCACTTGAACGCGTAAAAGAAATATTTAAATAAAATCAGAATCCTGGTCTTCCCCCTGAAAAGCCAGGCACTCCCTTCCTCGGAAGGGTCGGGGGACTTGATATGGAATTAGAGTTAGAACCATTGAATTTGATTAGTGATGAACAGAGACCGTTCGTGATCGCCGGTCCCTGCAGTGCAGAGACGGAGGAACAGGTCCTGACTACCGCCCGACAATTGGCCGCCAAGGGATGCCATAACTTCCGTGCCGGCGTGTGGAAACCGCGTACCAAGCCCGGCGGATTTGAAGGCCAAGGCGAGATCGCGTTGCCTTGGGTGCAGGCAGTGAAGCGTGAAACGGGCATGAAAGTAGCCATAGAGGTGGCGAAACCGGAGCATGTGGAACTCGCACTCAAATACGATATCGACATCTTATGGATCGGGGCGCGCACGTCTGCCAATCCTTTCGCCATGCAGGATTTAGCCGATTCCCTTCGGGGAGTGGATATCCCTGTGTTCGTGAAGAATCCGGTCAACCCTGATCTTGAGCTTTGGATCGGTGCGTTGGAACGTCTCAACCAGGCCGGTATCAAGCGTTTGGCAGCCATACATCGTGGTTTTTCGAGTGCCGATAAGAAGATTTACCGCAATCTTCCGATGTGGCAAATCCCGATCGAACTGCATCGCCGCATCCCTGATTTGCCCATTATCTGCGATCCAAGTCATATCGGAGGGCGCCGCGATCTCATCGCTCCGCTCTGTCAGCAGGCCATGGATCTCGGCTTCGACGGACTGATCGTCGAGAGCCACTGCAATCCAGACGCTGCTTGGAGTGATGCCAAACAGCAGGTGACACCAGACATTTTGGACTACATCCTCAGTCTTCTCGTGGTGCGGGACGAGCATTCTTCGACCGAGGGAATACGCCAACTGCGCAGTCAAATTGACGATATCGACAACGAAATTATGGATATGCTGGCCAAGCGCATGCGCATTTGCCGTGAGATAGGAACCTATAAGAAAGAGCATAACATGACTGTGCTGCAGCCGTCGCGATACAGTGAGATTCTCGAAAAGCGCGGGGCGCAGGCCGGTCTGTGTGGGATGTCGCCTGAATTTGCGGCCCACGTGTTCGAGTTAATCCACGAGGAGAGCGTCCGCCAGCAACTTCAGATCGTCAATCAGTAATGGAGTAGGGGGATGAGAGTGATGAAGCGGTGAGGGGATGAGGGCGCTGTTCTTTCCGTTATCATCCTCTCCGATGTCTTCATCGGGGGCGAACGTTGACTGAATGACAGCACTGTTCATCCTGTCATCATCATCTCATCCGCTTCATCATCACCTCTCCCCATCATCCTGTCATCATAAAAACAATTACCAATGAGAATCTTAATCATGGGAGCAGGCAAGATGGGCTCCTTCTTCATTGATCTTCTGAGTTTCGAACATGAAGTGGCCGTCTATGAAAAAGACCCCAAACGGCTCCGCTTTACATACAACTGTCAACGTTTCACAAGTATGGAGGAGATACGCGACTTCAAGCCTGAGTTGATGATCAATGCCGTCACTGTGAAGTACACCATTGCCGCTTTCAAGGAGGTGTTGCCGTTTCTGCCCGAGGATTGCATCATCTCCGACATCAGCTCTGTGAAGACCAACCTGAAGGATTTCTACGAACAGGCCGGTCATCCTTATGTCTCCACCCACCCGATGTTCGGTCCGACGTTTGCCAATCTGAATCAGCTGAGCGAGGAAAACGCCATCATCATCAGTGAGGGCGACTACATGGGGCGCATCTTCTTCAAGGATCTGTACCAGAAACTTGACCTCAATATCTACGAGTATACATTCGAGGAGCACGACAAGACGGTTGCTTACTCGCTGAGCATACCCTTTGTTTCGACCTTCGTATTTACCGCGGTGATGAAGCACCAGGATGCACCGGGCACGACATTCAAGCGACACATGAAGATCGCAAAGGGCGTGCTGTCCGAAGACGACTATCTGCTGCAGGAGATTCTCTTCAATCCATACACCCACGATCAGGTCTCCCAGATCCGCACGGAACTTAAAGAGCTCCTCGAAATCATCGACAATAAGGACTCCAAAGGCATGAAGGCCTATCTCTCGAAGATCAGAAAGAATATAAATGACTAATCCTTCACATACGATATCGCCGTTTTCCGCGTTAAGATGATAGATCAAAATGCTGAACGACCATGCTGCTGTCCTTGTTGCTGGCTTCTCTTTTTACGTTCGTAGAGCTCAACTGTGAGAATCTCTTTGACTGCGAACATGACAGTCTGAAGGAAGATACGGAGTATCTGCCCGACAGCTATCATCGCTGGAACCATTATAAATACTGGCAGAAACTGAACCATATAGGGCAGGAGATCATCGCCTGTGGCGGTGACTCGGCCACGTGGCAGCTGCCCGACATGGTGGCGCTCTGCGAGGTGGAGAACGATTCCGTCATGCGCGACCTCACCAAACGCTCCCTGCTCCGGCGTGCAGGCTACGAGTATGTGATGACCGACGGGCCCGACATCCGAGGTATCGACGTGGCCTTGCTCTATCATCCGATGTCCTTTCAGCTGATCCGTTCGCATGCCATCCGTGTCCATCCGCTCAAGGGGATGCGGCCTACGCGCGACCTGCTCTATGCCAGCGGCCTGCTCATAGACGGCGACACGCTCCATGTAATCGTTGTCCATGCTCCAAGCCGGTATGGCGGTGAGCGATCCACAAGAGCCTACCGCTTGGCCGTGGCCGACCGAATCGGTGCAACGGTCGATTCCATCCGCCATTGCGATCCGCATGCCCGCATCCTGATGGCGGGCGATTTCAACGACTCGGCACAGTCGGCCATGCTCCGCGCGATCATAGACCACGACATGCACGACCTCTCTGCCGAAGCGTCGGGAAGTCACGGCGCGCGCGGCACCTATCGCTATCGCGGCCAGTGGGAACGCATAGACCACGTGCTGTGTTCGTCGTCCATGATTGCTGCGCTCCGCCAATGCACCATCGGCGACTTTCCTTTCCTCTTGGAAGAGGATCCGAAATATGGCGGCGTCCGACCGCTCCGCACCTTCTACGGCGCACGTTATCTGAACGGATACAGTGACCATCTGCCCTTGATAGCGCGTTTTTCTTTCTGATCCGTGCTCTTTCCGGCCGATTCTGAAGGGCGGTGCGTTTTTTCGGGATGACAGATTTGGGTATCTCGAAAAAATGCAGTATGTTTGCAACAGCATTCATCCCCGACAAACGTGTCAGCTAAACAAATCAACCAATACATCGTAACCATTAGCAGGGAGCTTGAAGTCCGGTCCTACAGCAACATGCCTGGGGACCCGCTTGTCACGATGGTGGGCAGGGATACAGGGGCGGGACCAGGCTGTTTGAGAAAGAAGAATTGAAAGAATAAGCATCATCATGGAACATCATCAGATCAAAGAGCGGATCTTGGTCAGCGGATCCGCAAGTGGCGAACACTATGACACGCAGCTGCTCTATTTCACCTGCTCCTCGCTCAGCAGCGATGACCGGCGGCTCTACATGATCAGCGACCGCGACGGAAATCCGAACGTCTGGGTCCGCGACCTGCTGACGGGCGAGGAACGCATGCTGACCGCCAACCGCGGAGGCACGCTCAAGAGTTACGTCTATTTCACCGGGAACCCCGGAAAGGGGCTCGGCAAGGCCAGCGTATGCCTCGACCCGCATCGCGACATGGTCTATTTCATCCAGGACGACGCGATCTGTTGTGTGGGCTTGGATGGCCGGATCCGTGTGCTCAATCATGTTCTAAGCGGGCGGATGACGGCCTTTACGCATGTCTCCGATGACGGACGCCTGCTCTGCGTGCCCATGACTGACGGGCGCTGCTTGGATTACGACCCCGCGACGGAAGGCTCCGGATTGGACGGAAGACCCGTTTTCGACATTGACGGACGGGTGCAGGAGGAGCGGCTGAACAGTTATCTCTGCGTCTATGATACCTCCACGGGCCGGTTGCTGTACGAGAAGACCGTCCCCTTGTGCTGGATCACGCACGTGCAGTTTAATCCGGCGGATCCGGAACTGATCTTATACAACCATGAATGGTCGAGCTTCGACTGCGGCATACGCCGTATGTGGCTCTATGACCATCGCACGGACGAGACAGTCCGCGTGCGCACCGAGGGCGCCGACACCTTGGGCGACCCGCAGGGCTATCCCCGGCGGGCGGCCGACTGGGTCTGTCACGAGATGTGGAGCGACGACGGCAACATCATCATCTATCACGGAGGCTACGCAGACGGGCCGGCCATGGTGGGCAGATACGAACTGTCGACGCACCGTTACTGGGAAATCGCGCTCCCGGAGAGCTTCAACGCCTACGGACATTTCACCATGGACCATGCCCAGACTCTCTGCTGCGACGGCTATTTCAAGTTTCCGGAGGATGTGAAGCCCGTGCGGGACAACAGCACGGACAACGGTCCCGACCCGCACAGGAAAGACGGGGAATACATATCCCGCGTGGTTCCCGACTGGGAACGAGGCATCTTGACTTGGCATCCGTTGTGTAAGCACAAGAGCGACTGGCTTGGGCAGGACGCGCATCCACATCCCATCTACAGCCATCGCGGTGACCGGATCTTCTTCAACGCCCGTTCGGCGGAGGATGTGAAGGTCTATCAGGTCAGGATAGATTAATCCCGAATCGGTCATTGGGCCGCAGCGTCACGTTTATTTTTGCAATCTCATGCTTTCTTGCTGCATTCGTCCGCTTGCAGGACATCCTGCCTGCCGGGCCTCCTCGATGCAGCCCGCTACGCCTCCGGATTCCCTG
Source organism: uncultured Prevotella sp. (assembly GCA_900317545.1). Taxonomy (GTDB): domain Bacteria; phylum Bacteroidota; class Bacteroidia; order Bacteroidales; family Bacteroidaceae; genus Prevotella. The sequence goes on from ONHE01000065.1 coordinate 15,733, forward strand.
CAGGCCGCCTGTCCTGCCATCTGGCAAAATCAGTCCGAACGTTCATGACCGGTTCGGATTAAAAGTTTTTCATAAA
>ONHE01000027.1 GCA_900317545.1 uncultured Prevotella sp.
GCCGTATTGAAACAATTGGCCCACGCCTGCCTTGATCAGCAGAGTGCCCGCACTGCCCAGCAGATGGTGGTCTTTGTGGTCAGGCCAGACCTTTACCGCAGTAGAGCAGCCGCCAACTTGGCTTTCGAGCGCGAGAACATCAAGCGCAACAGTCCGCGGGAGAAGTGGGAGAGCCGCATCAAGCGCAGAGAACTATATTACGGAAAGCTGATGCCGTTCCTCTATTTCCGTCTCCTGGGCCTTGCGGGACTGTTTCGCAAGCTGCTGGCACAGACCATCGGGCTCTTCAGACCGATCGTCCGTCAGGTGAGCGAAAGTGAAGTGAGCACGGTGGCCCATAAGAGTTGCGCCTTGGCCGTGCAGACATTCATGCTCGCCATGAGCGAGAAGGGCTACGATACGTGTCCGCTCGAAGGCTTTGACAGCCGGCTCGTGAAGCGGGCCCTGCACCTGCCCTGCAGCTGCGGCATCAATATGGTCATCACCTGCGGTGTCCGTCTGCCCGACGGCGTGTGGGGCGACCGCTTCCGCGTGCCGTTTGACTTGGTTTACCATCATGTCTGAACCATTTTCCCCGAAATGATATTATATGTCTGAGAAACCACTGCGATTCGCCATCTTCGGCAATGAATATCAGGCCAAGAAGTCGGCTTCATTCCTGAAAATATGGACTTATCTGTCCGGCCATGGCGCGGAGGTCTGCATAGAACGTTCGTTCTACGACTTTCTGACGATCAGCGAGCATTTGGATCTGCACGCTGCGGGGGTGTTTGAAGATTCGGATTTCGATGCTGACTTCGTCATCTCGATGGGCGGTGACGGCACTTTCCTCAAGGCAGCCGGCCACGTCGGGAGAAAGTGTACGCCCATCATCGGTGTCAACATGGGTCGTTTAGGCTTTCTGGCCGACATCTTGCCGGGCGAGATCGAAGCAGCCTTCGACGAGATCTTCCGTGGTGACTACAAGATAGAAGCCCATGCCGTGCTCGAGGTAGAAGCTTTGGGCGGGCGCATAGCAGGACTGCCCTATGCACTCAACGATATTGCGGTGCTCAAGCGTGACGATGCTTCGATGATCAGCGTGCGCACGAGCATCGACGGCGAGTTCCTTGTCACCTATCAGGCGGATGGCCTCGTGATCTCCACGCCGACCGGATCGACAGCCTACAACCTGTCCAACGGCGGTCCGATCATCGTGCCCACGGCCACAGACATCTGCCTGACGCCCGTCGCACCGCACAGTCTGAACATCCGGCCGATCGTCATCAACGACAGCTGCGAGATCGAATTGGCGGTCGAGAGCCGTTCCCACAACTTCTTAGTGGCCATTGATGGCCGCTCCGAAAAGCTCGAGGAGGGCACTCGCCTCATCATCCGCAAGGCGCCCTATCAGGTGAACATCGTCAAGCGACAGCATCAGCGCTATTTCTCCACCTTGCGTGAGAAACTCATGTGGGGGGCCGATCAGCGCCAGTGACGCGGTGTCGGCTGCTTCGGAGGCAGACGTGCATGCGCTCCATCCCCGATATTTCATGTGCCTATGAACCTACGTCAGTTTTTCCAGATTGCCCCTTCGCAATATCCTGCCAAGGTCATCTTCCGATGGCTTTGGCATGCGTGGCGTGGTAACAGGTTGCAGGCCATGCTCAATGCGGGTATCGGCCTTTTGTCCGTCGTTGTCAGTTTGGGACAGGTGTGGGCGGTGCAGCGTGCCGTCGACGTGGCTTCCGGAGTCTTCTCCGGATCCATCTACCGGGCCGTGACGGTGATGGGGTTGCTCATCCTCGGCAGTTTTGCCCTCAACATCGCATCCATCTGGGTGCGCAACATCTTGGGGATCCGGGCGCAGAACCGGATGCAGCAGCGTCTGCTTGACCGCATCCTCCGTTCCGAGTGGCATGGAAGGGAGAAGCTGCACTCGGGCGATGTGCTCAACAGACTGGAGCAGGATGTGGCCAATGTGGTCGGTTTCCTGACTGAGACCATCCCCAATACGCTGAGCGTGCTGGCCATGTTCCTCGGTGCCTTCTTCTATCTCTTTGCCATGGACCGTGCGCTTGCACTCATCACGGTGGCCATCATTCCGCTCTTCCTCCTCGTCAGCAAGTTCTATGTGCGGCAGATGCGGCAGTTGACACGCAAGGTCCGCACGAGCGATTCGAAAGTGCAGAGCGTGTTGCAGGAGACAATCCAGCACCGCATGCTCATCAAGACGCTCGAAGGCAATTCAACGATGGTCGGCCGATTGGAGAGCACACAGAGTGAGTTGCGCCACAATGTAGTGCGTCGGACCGCCTTCAGTGTCTTCTCCAACCTGATCCTTAACTTCGGCTTCGCTTTAGGTTATTTGGTGGCATTCACCTGGGCTGCCATCCGCATGTCTGCACGAACGCTCTCCTTCGGCGGCATGACGGCTTTCCTGCAGTTGGTGGCCCGCATCCAGGGACCGGCGCGCGACCTGACCAAGTTGGTGCCTGCGTTCGTCAGCGTGTTTACGGCCGCCGAGCGCTTGATGGAATTGGAGGAGGATCCCTTGGAGCAGCAGGGCGATCCGGTCTGTCTCTCCGCTCCCTGCGGGGTGCGCTTCCGTGATGTCGGCTATGCCTATGATGACCGCGAAGGGCAGGTCATCGACCATCTTTCTTATGACTTTTATCCCGGCTCCTGCACGGCCGTCTTAGGCGAAACCGGTGCCGGAAAGACCACCTTGGTGCGTCTCATCTTAGCCTTGATCCGTCCGCAGCAGGGCCAGGTGGAAATCTATGACCGGCACGGAGCCAAGGAACTTTCGCCCCTGATGCGGTGCAACTTCGTCTATGTGCCGCAGGGAAACACGCTCATGAGCGGCACCATCCGCGACAATCTGCGGCTCGGGAAGCTCACGGCAAGCGATGAGGAGATGGCGGACGCACTCCGCAAGGCCTGCGCCGACTTCGTCTTCGACCTGCCCGGGGGGCTCGACACCCTCTGTGGTGAGCAGGGTGGCGGTCTCAGTGAAGGGCAGGCCCAGCGCATAGCCATTGCCAGGGCACTGTTGCGTGACCGCAGCATCATGCTCTTTGATGAGGCCACGTCAGCCCTCGACCCAGAAACCGAGCGTCAATTGCTGCAAAACGTGCTGGCCGCACATGACAAGACCGTCATCTTCATCACCCATCGGCCCGCCGTGGTCGATTATTGCGATCAAACATTAAAAATAGATAAGACATGAGATACATGAGACTTACAGTGGTCATGATATTGTTCCTGACAGTCATGACCGGTCTGCAGGCACAAGAGCAGACCGAAGATTTGGATGCCAAATATGGCACACAGCTGCTGAAACCCGGTGAAAAGGCACCCGATTTTCAACTACGGGACACCAACGGAGAACTGTTCGACCTGCAGAAGATCCTGCATAAAAGCTACGTACTCATTGACTTCTGGGCATCCTGGTGCGGCGACTGCCGCAAGGACATGCCTGCCATGCAAAAGCTTTCAGAGCAGTATTGGGCTGACGGGCTGCAGTGTGTGGGCGTCTCATTCGACACCGATTCGGCCAAGTGGAAGCATGCTGTCGGCAACGTATATCGGCTCATAGGCATTCAGGTGTCGGAACTGAAGCCGTGGAAGGAGAGTCAGGTCGCCAAGGACTATCGTGTCAGTTGGCTGCCGACCATGTATCTGCTCAATCCCGACGGTACTGTCAACATGGCAACGGTGAGTATTGAAAAGCTGACCGAAAGGCTCGCCTCACTGAAGGCATCGGGGCTTTTTGATCCTTACAAGATCACCGTTCCCAAATACAAAGGAGGTATTCCGGCCCTGCAGAAGTTTCTGGTGACAAACCTGAAGTATCCCAGGGCTTGCCAGAAAGCAGGTATGCAGGCGCGGGTGATGGTCGGTTTCTCGGTTGATACAGACGGATCAATCAGTGACATCAACATAGACAGCTATGAAGACAAAGGCAGTATCGTACCGCGTGTCAACAGTCTGACGAAGGACGAACGCGACAAGATCGCCGCACAGTGCCGGCAACTGTTTGAACGGGAAGCCATGCGCATCGTCAGCATCATGCCGGCATGGACGCCGGGTATGCAGGGACAGGAGAAGGTAAGGGTGAAATATCATCTTCCGATATCTTTCAAATTTTAACCGGGCGCGCAACTTTTAATTCGCTTTCGACGTCAAAGAAGCAAGATGATACACTTACAAGACATCAACAAGACCTACTTCGGCGCCCAGCCGCTGCACGTGCTCAAAGGCATCAACCTCGACATCGCTGAGGGAGAGTTTGTCTCCATCATGGGCGCATCCGGATCGGGCAAGTCCACCTTATTAAATATATTGGGCATCCTCGACAACTATGACAGTGGCGAGTATGTGCTCGACGGCACGCTGATCAAGGATCTGAGCGAGAGCCGCGCGGCTGAATACCGCAACCGGATGATCGGTTTCATCTTCCAGAGCTTTAATCTCATCAGCTTCAAGACAGCCGTAGAGAATGTCGAACTACCGTTGTTTTATCAGGGTGTCGGTCGGCGTAAGCGTCGCCAGATGGCCATGGACTATCTCGATCGGTTGGGTTTGGCGCAGTGGGCGGAGCACTATCCCAACGAGATGAGCGGCGGTCAGAAACAGCGGGTGGCCATCGCCAGAGCGCTGATCGCTCATCCCCGGATCATCTTGGCCGATGAACCGACCGGCGCGCTCGACTCGAAGACCAGCGTCGAAGTGATGGAACTGCTCAAGCAACTCAATGAGGAGGAACACATGACGATCGTTGTTGTGACCCACGAAAGTGGTGTGGCCAACGAGACAAACAAGATTATCCATATCAAGGACGGCGTGATCGGACGGATTGAAGAGAACTTAGACCACAAGGCTTCGCCGTTTGGCGTGAACGGAGTGATGAAATAATGAAGGACATTATCACTGAAATATGGTCGACGGCCAGGCGCAACAAGCTGCGCACCGCACTGACAGGCTTTGCCGTGGCATGGGGAATCTTCATGCTGATCTTCCTTTTAGGATCGGGCAACGGACTGATCAACGCAGTGGAAAGCAATTCAAACCGTTTCATGGACAACTCGATGATGGTCGGCGGAGGGCAGACCTCCAAGGCTTTCAAGGGCTTGAGAGAAGGCCGTAAGATCAGTCTGGAGGATCGAGACTTAGAGACCACCCGGCGGAAATACGCCTCGGTGATGAATGACGTGGGTGCCGAGATCACACAGAACGGTGTGCAGATCAGTTACGAAAGCAACTACGTGAGCAGCAACTTGGACGGTGTCTACCCCAATCATGCCCAGATCAACAAGATGGAAATGCGCTACGGGCGGTTCATCAATCAGATAGACAACGAGGCATGTCGCAAGTCTGTCGTCATCAGTGAGGCCCAAGCAAAAGAGCTGACGGATGGTAACATCGCCGCGCTCGTCGGTAAGTATGTCAGAGTGGATAACTTCGCCTTCCGCGTCGTGGGCATCTACAAAAGCGACAAGAGCAAGATGAACACAGATGCCTACAGTTCATTCAACACCTTGCGCACGATGTACAACCGCGGAGAGCATGTGGGGAACATCGTATTCTCCTTCCACGGACTGAAGACCAAGCAGGACAACGAGGAGTTTGAGAAAAGTTACAAGGCCAGCCTGAATGCCAATCATCAGGCTGCACCCGACGATGAGGAGGCCGTATGGATATGGAACCGATTCACGCAGAGCATGCAGATGAACGTCGGAATGAGCATCATCCGCAAGGCCTTGTGGATCATCGGCTTGCTGACGTTGCTCAGTGGGATCGTCGGCGTGAGCAACATCATGCTAATCACGGTGAAGGAGCGTACTCGGGAATTCGGCATCCGGAAAGCCATTGGAGCCAAACCGGGGGCAATTCTCAAGCTGATCATCGTTGAAAGCATCATCATCACCACCTTCTTCGGCTATGTCGGGATGGTCATGGGCATAGCCGCCAACCAGTATATGGATGCGACCGTCGGGCACATGCAGGTCGACTCAGGCCTCTTCACGGCTACGATGTTCCTGAATCCGACCGTGGGTTTCGACGTCTGCGCGGAGGCGACGGTTGTCATGATCATTGCCGGGACGATCGCAGGGCTGATCCCCGCCCGCAAAGCCGCCCATATCCGGCCGATCGAAGCATTAAGAGCAGAATAGCCTATGAGGGTAGATATCGATACATACAGGGAAATCCTCGACACACTGACACGCAACAAGAGCCGGTCATTCCTGACGGGATTCGGTGTCTTCTGGGGCGTCTTCATGCTTGTCGGACTGATTGGAGGCGGTCAAGGACTCAAGCAAATGCTGTCCAATAACTTCGAAGGGTTTGCCACCAACTCTGCTATCATCTTCGCACAGCCGACCACCAAGGCCTACGACGGTTATCGGAAAGGACGCCGGTGGACCATGGTCTATCGGGATATTGACCGCCTGAAGGCACAGGTTTCTGAACTCAGTGTTGTCTCGCCGATGCTTACGTCATGGGGAAACAGTGTCACCTTCAGTGACAAGAAAGCCAACTGCAACCTCAAGGGACTGCTGCCAGATTATGCAGAAGTGGAAATGCCCAAGCTCTATTATGGCCGCTTCCTGAACGAGATGGATATTCTGCAGCGCAGGAAAGTGTGTGTCATCGGGAAGAAAATCTATAAAACGCTCTTTCCAGGTGGCGGTGATCCCTGTGGCAAACTGGTTCGCATTGACTCCGTCTATTATAATGTCGTCGGCGTGGATTATCATGGCGGCAACATGAACATCAATGGGAGTGCGGAGGAAAGCGTCGTGATCCCGATCACATTCATGCAGTCCGACTACAACATGGGCGATCAGGTGCACATCATCTGCACAACGGCCAAGCCGGGTGTAAAGATGAGCAGCATATCGGGGAAGATACGTGAGGTCTTGGGACGTGCCCACCATGTCGATGCCACAGACGAGAAGGCGATCACTGTCTTCAACACCGAAGTGATGTTCGGGATGCTGGACAGTCTCTTCCAAGGTGTCAACTTCCTGATCTGGCTCGTCGGTATCGGCACCCTGTTGGCCGGAGCCATCGGTGTCTCCAACATCATGATGGTCACCGTGAGGGAGCGTACGGTCGAGATAGGCATCCGAAGAGCAATCGGCGCAACGCCCCGCAATATCCTCGGACAGATCATCTCGGAGAGCGTGATTCTGACTGCCGTGGCGGGAATGAGCGGCATTCTCTTCTCGGTCCTCATTCTCCAGATGATGGAAATGGGCACAACGACGGACGGAATCGTCACGGCTCACTTCCAGATAGGATTCTGGACGGCTGTCGGCGCATTGCTCCTCTTGAGCCTGTTGGGCGTGTTAGCCGGGCTCGCACCAGCCCTCCGGGGCATGGCCATCAAACCTGTGGACGCCATCCAGGATGAGTGAGGTCGAGGCGAAGGCAGCTTCGGGCAAGGATTCCTGTGTGTGGCGCGGAAGACGCTTGAGGAGGATTGAAAGACCGGATGACTGCCGGATGGGAAGAAGCGAATAATTTTGAACGAAATAGAATGAAGAAGTATTTGAAATTTATCATTGTCGCGCTACTGCTATTGCTATTCGTCGGAACTTTCGTGTTCCTGTGGATCAAATCGCAGCCGCAGCCTGTGGCCTACGAAGAGTTTGTGCCCAAGGTGACCGATCTGAAGAAATCGACCGTGGTGACCGGCAAGATCGAACCGAGAAACGAGGTGAACGTGAAGCCCCAGATATCCGGCATCATCACCGAGATCTACAAGGAGGCCGGGCAGATGGTCACGGCCGGAGAGATCATTGCCAAGGTGAAGGTGATACCGGACATGGGCCAACTGAGCAGTGCGCAGGCCAGATTGCGGTTGGCCAACGTCAATGTGAAACAGTCAAAGATTGACTATGACCGTGAGAAAGTGCTGTTTGACAAAGGCTTGGTGAGTGCGGACGAATACGACAAGATACGTCAGAACTACAACCAGACACGTGAAGAAGTGCGTGCGGCCGAGGACAATCTCGAAGTCGTCCGTGACGGCGTGTCGAGGAGCAATGCCAATACGAGTTCGACGCTTGTGCGCTCCACGATTACGGGACTGATCCTCGACGTGCCGGTGAAGGTAGGCAACACGGTCATTCTGAGCAATACGTTCAACGATGGAACCACGATCGCCACCGTTGCCAACATGAACGACCTGATCTTCCGTGGCAATATCGATGAGACGGAAGTGGGGCAGCTCGTGACCGGAATGCCCATGAAGATCACCATCGGAGCCCTTCAGGATCTCCGACTGCAGGCCTCTTTGGAGTACGTGTCGCCGAAAGCGGTGGAGAGCAACGGTGCCAATCAGTTTGAAATCAAGGCTGCCGTTCAGGCCAAGCAGGGCAGTCAGATCCGCAGTGGTTACAGTGCGACGGCCGAGATCGTGCTTGCTTCGGCCTCCAACGTGCTGACCGTCCCGGAGAGCGCGATCGAGTTCAGCGGTTCAGACACCTATGTCTATGTCGTCAAGGGTAGCGGCGAATCCAAGACCTATGAACGGCGGCAGGTGCAGACAGGGCTGAGCGACGGCATCAATATCGTCATCAAGCGCGGCATCTCGGTCAAGGACAAGGTCCGGGGACCGAAGATCGTCAAGGATGCTGACAACGGATGACGCTCCGCAGCTGACAGCTAAAAGCCGGTGAGACCTCAAGAGAGGGAGCACCGGCTTTGTCATGAAATCCTGATTGTTGCTTATCTCACTGCGAATTTCTTTCCTCCGCAGATGTAAATGCTGCCGTGTGGTGCGCTGTTGAGGCTTTGCCCGTTCAGCGTGAAGCGTTTTTTGCCTTCCCTGTTGCTGTCCTTCCGCTGGACCGGAGCGATGCCTTGGGCCACCGGAAGGAATCGTTTGAGTTCATAAAGTGCCGGATTCGCCCGGCCCGTATTGTTGTTCCAGAGTCCGCGGTTGATCCAGCTGCCGATCACGCTGTTGCCCTTTCCGTTCTCTTCCGGGAACCACCAGTAGAGTGCGTTGACGTTGTCGTGACGGTTGAGCACGTCTATGAGCGAACGGGTGAAGGCAGCCTGTCCGTCCGGACTGACCGGCCAGACACCGGAGAAGTCGGTGATGCCGTCCGTGGGTTGATACTGATAATAGTAGGCTGTCTCCACGATCTGAACCTTCTTGGATGGAAAGCGCGTGGCCAATTGTGTCAGCAGATGGTCTAAATTGTCCAGATCGCCGTGCCAGAAGGGATAGTAGCTGAGGCCGATGATGTCGTAATCGATGCCGGAAGCGTTGATCCGATCGTAGTAATTGACCGTTGTCGTGATGTTCTTGGCTTGTTCCGTGTGGATGATAATGCCAGCTGCGGGACAGACTTCACGACATGCCCGGACGGCACTTTTCAGATAGGAAGCCAGTGTTGTCCAGTTTGCGTCGTGATACGCATCGACCTTCCCTTCCGGCCACAGCATTCCGAACGAGATTTCGTTGCCGGTCTGGATGAAATCCGGCGTTGCCCCGTGGCTGGTCAGATATTCCAAGCTCCGCTTCGTGTATCGGAAGACCGTGTCGGCAAGTTCTTCTGGCGTGGCCGAAGTCCATGACTGCGGCTTGAATTGCTTGCCCGGATCGGCCCAGGTGTCTGAATAATGGAAATCGATCATCAGCCGTTGTCCGGCTTCCTTGATCCGCTTGCCGAGGGCGGCCACGTATTCCAGATCCTGGCAGACACCCGACCGCCTGTCCTCGTCGGATGCTTTCGACGGATCGACAAACAGGCGCACTCGCTGCGCATTCCATCCCACGGCCTCCGAGTGGAGATAGGTGAGCAGGTTGCCCACAGACTTTCCGTCCCGGTCACGAAAGCTGACGCCGGCCTGCTCGTAGGCTGTCAGCAGCGAGATGTCGCCGCCTACGTATTTCTGCGCATGTGCGAGGCGGGGCAGGAGAATGGCGCAGGCCACGGCGAGCGTGAGGATTGCAGTTCTCATGATGTGTAGATTTGTTTCGCAAAAGGTCGGTGCGGATTTGCCGCACCGACCGTCAGTTTGTTTCTCTTCGTTCTGTTTTACTTGACAACGAATTTTTTTCCGTTGCTGACATAGATGCCCTTGCCGAGGCTTTCGGGCGCGGTGGTGTTGACGCGCCGGCCGTCTATGGTGTAGATGGCAGCACTGCGGTCCGGCCGCATGGTGATGCCGTCGATGCCGGTCGTTGCCGTGACGTCATTGACCGTATACTTTCCGCCGTCCTTGTTGACCGAGATCTCATAGAATGTGGTTTTGTTCACGTTCAGGATGTCTACGGTCTGGTTTTGCGAAGCGGTAGATGACGTACCGATGCTGAATACAAAGTTGACGTAATCGTCAGCGCGCGTGATATTGTAAGTCTTGTAGTACCAGTTCTTGCCGTTGACGGTGGTCGTCGCGGTCACCTTGTCTCCCGGCCATGTCGTACCCTTTCGGTAGTTGCCCCACGTGTGGAAGTTGACGTAACCGGTATTCCATCCCGGCGCGTCAGCATTCACATAGACTGTGATCTCGTAGGGAGAGAAAGCCTGAACCGTATAGTTGCGCGTGAGAATGCTTTCCACTTTTCCGTTGACGAGCAAGCCTGCTTTCAGCGTTTCTGATGCCCGGATGCGGACCTTCGTGCCGCTGGCTACTTTCGTTCCGTTGGTTGCCGATGGTTCTGATCCGTCAAGCGTATAGACCACCTGTGCCCCGGCGTCGGCCGTGACGGCTGTCAGCGTCACGTCGAAGTCACCGTCGTAGGTTCCGGAAGCCTTGTCGGCCCAGGCCAAGTTGACGCTTCGGTCCATGTAATACTGATAATGATGTCCGCTCAGAATCTTGATCCAGCGTGCGCCTGCGGGCTGGTAAGTGTTGGCTCCGTTGCCCACAACGACGAGCAGGTCGCCTTTCTCACCGTTCACGATGGCACCGTAGCGGGAGGCTTCTGCGAGATAGCGGGAGTAGGTGCTGGTATTGGTGATGCCCACGGCCTTGCGTGCATCGATCATTGCCTTGATCTCCTGCTTGTAGGCCTTCCAGTGGGGGAGGAAGACGCAGGGTGTGCCCGGCATGGCCAGCAGGAACGCGTTGGCGGCGAGGGTGTCTTTTCGGATCGGGTCGTTTTGCTCGGAGGCCGACCGGTATTGCGTGTCGTGGTTCTCGACGAAGGTCACTGCCCACTGACGGTATTCGCCGCTGCTGATGTTGATTCCCGTGGTCTGCTTGTCGTCGCCGAGCAGCGTCCAGTTCTGGCTTGATGTCTGTGTGCCGTCCGTCGAACCGTTGATGGCGTTGCGCACGGCGTAGCGGAAGGCGAAGTCGAACGATGCGCTCTTCTTCGATGCTGCGTCGATCCAGTTCTTCACAGCCGTGGCGTTGCCGTCCCAGTATTCTCCGACCGAGAATTCGATGCCCGCCGCGTCGTTGTAGTCGGCCACATGCGAGGCTGCGAAGCCTTTGGTCATGTCATAGCGGAAGCCCTGATAGCCTAAGTCGTCCTTCAGATAGCGCACATAGGCCTTGATGATGTTTTGCACGTTAGCGCTCTTATGGTCGAGGTCGCGCATGCCACCCCAGCCTTCGCCCTCGTCATAGTTGCTGCTGAGCGAGATGCCTTGCTTGTCTGCTTCGGTCTTGGTGGCGCCTCCGTCGTCGTTGGCGACGATGTCGGAGGGCTGGAACTGATAGGTCACTCCTTTGTACACTTCGGCCGGAAATCCGAACCATCCGTTGGTGTTGTGATGGTTGACCACCACGTCGGCGATCGTCTTGATTCCTTTTGCCTTGAAAGTGCTGATCATCGAGCGGAGCTGACTCTCCGTGCCGAATGAGGAATTCTGATTGAAATAGTAGTAGGGGGTGTAGCCCATCGTGTTGTAAGTCTCCAAGCATTTGCCGCTCTGCGGCACCCAGATGAGCGAGAAGTACTGTGAAAGCTCGTCGGCTTGCGCTTCGAGATTGGTCCATTGCGTGTCGCTGAATGAGTCCCAGAAGAAACCTTGCAGCATCACTCCGCCGTAAGTTTTGGGCCAGCCCTGTGCTATGCATGCTGTTGTCAGCGTGATCAATGAAAAAAGTAAAGTGTAGAAACGTTTCATGCTTAGGTAGCGTAATGATTATGCGGGCAAAGTTACGATTTCTTTTTCATATTTTTTCCGACTGATCTATGTCAATCGGATCAATTCTCCGCGCAAACGATTGCGCGCATCTTCTCCTGCCATCTTTTTGATCTGTTTTGGATACCGATGCACTCCGTTTCGGCCGCCCTTTTGCCATGGTTTTGGAGGAGCTATGCTTTCGTCCGCGCGGAGCTATGCTTTTGACCGCGCGGAGCTATGCTTTTGACCGTCCGGAGCTATGCTTTTGACCGCCCGGAGCTATGCTTTGCCGAAGGCGTTGTGATTCAGTCAGTTGCGGGCATATAAAAAGGGGCGCTTCCCGTGACAGGAAGTCGCCCCTCATATATAGCTTAATAATGGATCCTTTTTACTGTGCTACGATCGCGATGGCATTGGTGATGTCATTCAGATAGAAAGCATAGGTGCCTGCCGGAACATAGATGTTGGGACCGTTGTCTGTAATTCCGATGGCGTGGAA
>ONHE01000031.1 GCA_900317545.1 uncultured Prevotella sp.
GCGCCTGATCGAGACCAACGGCCGCCAGAGTCTTACCTACGGCTTCGACGAGTGGAGTGACGCGGCGCGCCAGAAGATCCGCGAAGCCTGTCAGACACCTGACGCCCAGATCTTCTTCCTCAGTGGTGGCACACAGACAAACATGACGGTCATCGACGGCATGGCAGCCCCTTACCAGGCCGTGATCACCGCTGAGACGGGTCATATCAACGTCCATGAGGCCGGCGCCATCGAGTTCACGGGGCACAAGGTGATCGCCTTGCCCTCGCACGACGGCAAGATGGACGCGGCGGAGCTGCAGCATTACATGGACTGGTTCGTCCATGACGAGAGCACAGAGCATCTTGCGCAGCCCGGACTGGTCTACATCACATTCCCCACCGAATACGGCACCCTCTACAGTGCGGACGAGATCGACCGCATCCACGCCGTGTGCCTGCGCTACGGACTGAAGCTCTTCATCGACGGCGCGCGTCTCGGCTACGGCTTGGAGGCCATCGGCAGCGATGTCGACCTGCCCTTCCTGTCTGCCCACTGCGAAGCTTTCTATATCGGAGGGACCAAGGTCGGCGCACTCTGTGGTGAGGCCGTGGTCTTCCCAAGGGCAGCCGACATGCCGGCTCACTTCTTCTCCATCATCAAGCAACACGGTGCCCTGATGGCCAAGGGACGCCTCATCGGACTCCAGTTTGACGCCCTTTTCACCGACGGGCTCTACTTCCGCATCGCCCGCCACGCTATCGAGATGGCTGCGAAAATGAAACGTCTCTTTGCCGAACGCGGCTACCGGTTTTCGATCGACTCACCTACCAACCAGCAGTTTGTCATCATTCCCAACGACAAGGTGAAGGAATTGGAGCGGCAGGTGCTGTTCACCCACTGGGCGCCCTATGGCAGTGACGCCACCGAATGCCGGTTTGTCACAAGCTGGGCCACCACGGACGAAGACCTGCAGACGTTGAGCACGATCATCTGATGCCGTGGCGGCCTGTGGCGGAGCTTATCCGACGATCTCGCCGTCGAACAGTCTGATCACGCGATGAGCCAGCGAAGCGTCATGCTCATTGTGGGTTACCATGACGATGGTGGTCCCTTCCTGGTTCAGTTCGGTCAACAATCTCATCACCTCGGCGCCGTTCTTGGAGTCGAGATTACCCGTCGGCTCGTCGGCGAGGATCAGTTTAGGACCGAAGACCACGGCCCGCGCGATGGCCACACGCTGCTGCTGTCCGCCCGAGAGCTGGTGGGGGAAGTGCTTGGCACGGTGCGTAATGCCCATGCGCTTCATGATGTCGCGCACCTTCTGCTTGCGTTCGGCCTTCGGTATGTTGAGGTAAGTCAGCGGCAGTTCGATGTTTTCCTCCACATTCAGTTCATCGATGAGGTTGAAACTCTGGAATACGAAGCCGATCTTTCCCTTCCGCACGTCCGTGCGGTCTTTCTCCTTGAGCTCGTCGACCTTTGCTCCGTCGAGCCAATAGGCGCCTGACGTGGGATTGTCAAGCAGTCCGAGGATGTTCAACAAGGTAGATTTGCCGCATCCTGACGGTCCCATGATGGCCACGAACTCCTTGTCTTCTACTTCAAAACTCACTTTGTTCAGTGCAATGGTCTCCACTTCTTCCGTGCGGAACGACTTGCTCAGATTTTCTACTTTGATCATTTCTTTCTCCCCCGACCCCTCCTTGCGGAAGGGAGTACCTGTCAGTCACAGGGGGATGTCACAGGCTTGCTAATGGTTATTATTATGTTTGTGAATCTTTTTTTTCATCTGTCTTAAATCCTCCCCCCATCAATCGTCCCCCTTTAGTTCCCCCTCCCCCATCGGAGAAGGCCGGGGCGGGCTTGGCGGAGAGCCGGGATGAGGTCTGAAAGGCTTGGCGGTGGACTTGACGGGGCGCCGACGTGGGGCTGTCCTATTCCGTCTTCAGATAATCCACCGGATTGCTTCGGGCCACCCGCATGCAGTTGGCCGCCACGACAAGCACCACTATGAGGAGCACGAGGACGACCGTCACGGCGAACGGCCACACCGTCAACGTGATCCGGTTCTCATAGAGCTGGAGCCAATAGCCGGCCACCCAATAGGCGCCGAAAGCCCCCACCAGCACTGCCGGAACAGCCGTCCGGAGGATGCCCGTCAGGAAGATGCGCATCACATCCGCCATCCGCGCCCCGTTGACCTTGCGGATAGCGATCTCGCGATGACGGCGGTTGACCTCGTCGCTCACGTAGCCCACCAGTCCCATCAGGGCGATGAAGAGGATGATCAGACTCTCTGCGGTCACGCCGTCGCGGAAATGCAGCATGCTCTGATATTGCAGATTCTTTTCATTCTCCATACTTTTGACGACGACGGTCTTGTCGGGGAAGAAGCGCTGGAGCCGCGTCTGGATCTCGGCCTGGCGGCCGGCGCTGAAGTCGGTCAGCTGGATCAGCAGGTTCTTGTTTGCCCCGTGCGACACGCGCCCGTAGAACATGACCGACGGACGATTATACTCATTGTTCTCCGCACCGCCGATATGGATGTCGCGATAGACGCCTACGATGGTCAGCAAGTCTTTGTTTTCGGGTCCGCTGTGCTCGCTGATGATCACCTTCCGGCCCACGACGTCGTTCCATCCGCGCAGTCGCTTCATCATGGAAGCAAAGCTTTCGCTGACCATCACCTGATGCAGGCTGTCGCTGTTGTGCGCAAAGACACGTCCGGCAATGACCGGAATCCGCATCATATCGAAGTAGTGGTCAGCCACGGTGTAGAAGTCGGAGATGTTGAAGAGCTGTTCATTCTCGCCCGGCACCGTCACGTTGTTGCCGCTGGCGCCGTAGAACGGAATGCTGTTGCAGGCCGACACCCGTCTGACACCGCCCATCCGGGCCACCTCGTCGGCCGCCGTCTGCCGCTCATTGGGCGTCAGCGCGGTGACATCGACGACCGCTATGCCGCGACACTGATAGCCTAAGTCGTAGCCGATCATGTGCTGATATTGCATGCTGATGATCCACAGCAGACCGAGAAAGAAGCTGACCATCGCGAACTCAAGCCCCAGCAGCGCCGCTTTCCAGCGGCGGCGGGCTTCCACATAGCCCTGAAAGGCGATGGCCACCGGCATGCGGTTGTAGAGCCATCCGGGCACAATGCCGCCCACGAAGAGCACCGTCAGGATGATGACGGCCAATATCCACGCACCCCGATTGAAGACCAGCACCGAGAGCGGAGCCGACAGCAGCTGTTCGACGGTGCCGTGACAGGCCCAGAGAAGCAGGCCGCCCAAGAGGAGCGCCAGCACGAGATGGAGCAGCGCCTCGCCGAAGGTGATGGCGTAAACGGCCGCCGGTCCGGCTCCGTAACACTTCCTCACGGCCATCTCGCGGGCCCGGGTGACCAAGTTGCCCACCACGATCAGCACGTAGTTGAGCACCGAGGCCGACAGCATGACGAATGCCAAGAGCGACAGGATCCACGCCATCTGACGGATCTGATCCATGCCCGTGAAATAGCGCGAGATGGGCGTGAGCTTGTAAGTCAGCTCCACACCGGCCTGCTTGAGCTCTTTCACGGGGTAGTGGGTCTGCATCATGCGCCTGATCGACGGCGCCATCGCCTCCGGGTCCATGCCTTCGCGGAGGCGCACGAAACTGTAATAGCGGTCGTTGCCCACGAGGTTATCCAGCCCGTCATAGCTGAAATTCCGCTGCGTGCTGAGCGATCCGATGACGTCAAAGTCATGGAAGGTCGAGTTGTGGGGATAGTCCTCGTAGACGGCCATGACGGTCATCTTCAGTCCGGGCATCTCGTCCGACTCGATGCGACGCCCGATGACGTTGCCGCCCAAGCGTTCGGCCGTGGTGCGATTGACGGCGCAGCAGAACGGCTCCGTGAGCGCCTTGTCGGCGTTGCCCGCAAGGATGCGGGCCGGAAATAGGCGGAAGAAGCAGCTGTCAGCCAAGTAGATGTCGGCACGGACACGTGTACGGTCATCGGTCTCCACCTCTCCGTCAACCATGATCGGATTGATGCGCGTGGCCAATTCCACCTGCGGGATGGTGCGTTTCATCAACGGCGCCACGCCGCCCGACGTGCGGCTGCCCTCGGTGAATTCCTGTGCCTTCATCTTGAAGCCCTCGGTCACGCGGCAGATACGCCCGTGGTCGGGGTAACACTGGTCGAAGGTCTGTTCATAATAGATTTCGGCAATGATGACCGCACTCACGCTCAGGCCGAGCGCCAGACAGAGTATCTTCACCGCATTGTGCTGCCCACGGCGGAAGAGATTGCGCACGGCGAGCCCGAGCGAGCGGTTGGCAGTCAGTCCGAAGGTCCTGCGTCGCGAAGATGCAGACGC
>ONHE01000063.1 GCA_900317545.1 uncultured Prevotella sp.
AGGATCAGAAGTTTGCTCCCCTCACACAGGACTACAAGTTCAAGTATGTTGCTCCGGGCGTTGACTTCATGTTCAATTTGTCCAATTTGTTCTTTGGCTGGAATCCTAACCGTGTATTCAACGTAACCGCTTTCTTGGGCGGTGGTGCCAATATCGGTTGGGGCAACGACGAAGTGAATGAAATTTCAAAGCACATCCAGAATGTTGCCAATTATAATCTCGAATATCTTTGGGACGGTACGAAGGTGAGACCTTTCGGCCGTGGCGGTGTTGAACTCGCTTTCCGTTTGAGCGACGCTGTTCGCTTCATTGTCGAAGGCAATGCCAACATTCTCACTGATAAATACAACTCTAAGAAAGCAGACAATCCTGACTGGTACTTCAACGCACTCGCTGGTCTTCGCATCAACTTGGGCAAGACTTTCACCAAGACTGCGAAACCTGTTGCTGAGCCAGAACCCGAACCTGCTCCTGCTCCTTACGTAGCTCCTGCTCCTGCTCCTCAGCCGCAGCCTGAACCTGTCAAGGTTGAACCGTTGCGTCGTGATGTCTTCTTCCTGATCAATTCTTTCAAGATCCGTAAGAGCGAGCAGCAGAAAGTTCAGGAAGTTGTCAACTATCTGAACGAGCATCCGGATGCAAAGGTTTCCGTAACTGGTTATGCTGATGCCGGCACCGGTAACAACCGCATCAATGACCGTCTGGCCAAGCAGCGTGCAGCGGCTGTTGTCAATGCGCTGACCAAGCAGTATAATATACCGGCCGAAAGAATCGTCTCTGACAGCAAGGGTTCACGCGTTCAGCCGTTTGCAGAGAATAACAAGAACCGTGTGACAATCTGTATTGCAGAATAAGCAACAAGTGATTTGCGAATATATTAAGGAGTCTGTCTTTGAGGCGGACTCCTTTTCGCTTTAATCCGGAACAAAGTGTTGCCTCGCCCTTTGTAGCCTATAGGCTTCCCGCTTTCGTTCGATTTCACCTTTTGGCCGTTTTATCTGTCCTGTCCATCCCATCTTTTTTCTCATTGCTTAAAGTACATTCATTTTTTTCAGAGTCATGTTGCGCAACCTTATTCTTATCTTTTCTTCTTTATTTTTCATTGCTCCGGTATTCGCACGGCAGAAAGCTCCGGTTGTCAAGTTGCTGAGCAAGGCATCTCACTCCTTTGGTACCTATCCTGAAAAGAAACCCAAAACGTGTGTATTCATCGTTCGCAACGACGGCAATGCACCATTAGTCTTCCTGAAAGCGGAGACCTCATGTGGCTGTACGTCAGTGACGGTTAACCGACGTGCTGTTCTACCCGGGCAGAAAGGCTATATCAAGGTAGTCTATGACGGTAACGGCTTCATCCCTGGTAGCTTTCGCAAACAGATCAGCGTCTATACCAATGCGGCTCCCAGACGCATCCAATTGGAGATCAGCGGTTATTATTTCCCGAAAGATGAGTAGATGACCGGATGAGGGCGCGGCCCTCTTCTAGCGCGCTGCATGACAGGAGAAGGGAGGTTTGCGAATTCTCTTCTGACTTCTCCGGTCGAGCGAATTTTGTCTCGCATGGGCGGATTGGACACATCCGTGAGACTCCAATCGGTCATGCGTTTTGCTGCCTGCCTGTCGCGTAGGCACCTGCGCTGTTGCATCGATCGGAGACGCAGACGCGTCGCGGATGTAACCTGAAAAAAGAATGGAGTGATGCAGCAGGCGGCCTGAGGGCGTGATCATGATCGTGTTCTGCTGCTCTTGGGATTGCGGAATGTGCGCCCAACAGGACTCGAACCTGCACTGCGTGAACAACCAGATCCTAAGTCTGGCGCGTCTACCAATTCCGCCACGGGCGCATAGATGACTGCAAAATTACATGTTTTTTGTGTGAATGCCAAATTTATTTGGATAATAATTTGCGTGCATATTCGATGATCGTGTCCACCCCGCGCATGCTGTCCGTCTCGCGCAAGGCCACTTGATGGTCGGGGAGGATGCCTCCCTCGGTCGAACGGCGGTCCCGATCGTACATCGGACAAGCCGAGAAGCGTACGCTCCAACCGTTGGGCAGCTCACTGCTGAATGGCAGGCCGGCTCCGCCACCGGTCTGATCGCCCACGATCGTTGTCTTCGGACAGCACTTCATGTATTTGACGAACTCGTTGGCGGCGCTGAACACGCTCCGGTTGGTCAGCACGACCACTCGTTTCTGCCACCGGATGCCTTTACTGGGGCGCAGGTGCTGCTCTTCCATTGACGAGAAGTCGTTGTGTCCCTTGCCCGTCTTGTGTTGCATGTAGCCCACGAGCAGATCCTCGTTGGTGAACCGGGCGGCTAACTGTTCGGCCGAAGTGAGCATGCCGCCCCCGTTGTCGCGGATGTCGATGATCAGTCCGTTGCAGGGCAGGAGGTATTGCATGATCTCGTCCAAGTTGCCTTCACCCATGGACGAAGCGAAGCTCGGACAGCGGATGTAGCCGATGTTATCGTTGAGAATGCGGTATTTCAGGCCGGTCGCCATGCGGTAGTCGGTGCCGAGATAGCGGCGCAGGAGCGTGTCAGAGACATTGGCCGGAAAGTCCTCGTGCCAGGCCCAGTAGCGTCCCACGTCGAAAGTGGAGTAGAGATTGACATGCCCGTCGCGCAGCTCGCTCAGCATGTTGGTGAGGATCTCGAATGTCTGACCCTCCGTGAGCTGGTCGTGTACCTGTCGCGCATACTGCCCATGCACTTCGTCCCAGTCCACTCCTTTCTCGCCGAAGAAGCAATAGTGCTCGTCCATGATCTTCCAGAGCGCCTCGAAGTTGCCCACCGGATCGTCGGCGAAGGTCTCTTCGTCCACGCACGAAACCGTCAGGCCGACCGTCAGGATCAGCAGTCCGAGCCAGCCGGACCAGTGCCGCAGGATCATTGAATGTTTCATGGCTGTTTCTTGATCAGTTGGAATTTGCGCACCACGCCGATCATGAGCGCGTGCGTGTAGAGATGATTCTTCAGTCCGTTCACGCGGGCTTGCCGGAAGTCACCGAGATAACCCACACGGAAGGTGAGCTTTCCGAGCGTCGCGTCCATCGTCAGCAGGTGGCGCAGGTTGGGCGCGTTGCCCGGCCAGGTCGCCACGATGTTGTGGTCATAGTTGCCTCGCGAGAAGATCTCGTAGTAGGACTGCCCGTAGTTGGGGGAGAACATCACGCCCGCGAGGGGCACCTCCAGATCATAATGTAAGGTGTAAGGATGGTTTCGTATCATGAACCTGTAGGCGCCCGCAAGGGCAGGTGTGATGTTCAGATAGGCTCTGGCTTGCGCCGGATTGTTTGAGTTGCGGGTGTTGTAGACGAATCCAGCGTTGGCGTCGAGGCGGCAGCCGACGTCGAGGAGCAGCGTTCCGTTTCCCGCATTCCAGCGTCCGATCTCGCGCTGGAAGCCAAACTGGAAGTTATACATCCCTGCAATCATCGTCCCGTTCTCGCTCCGGTTGGAGGCCGAGGCGAACTCGCCCTGATGGATCATGACACGTTTCCAGCGGGTGGAGTCCTCCCGCAGCGTGTGGGAGAGGTAGCGGATATCATAGCCGCTGTATTTCTCTTGCGAGAGATAAGTGTCCAGGAGATTGGCCGATCCGATGCCGACGAGTCTCGCCTGCGTGATGTCCTGGGCCTCGGCAGCAGTGGCGAAGAGGGCGCAAAGGACATAAAGTGCCATGCGCGGAAGCCTGGCGGAAGTCTTACTCCTCATCGGGGAACAAGCTTAATTGGCCCGTCATCTCGTCGATGACCTGCTGCTGACTCTTGCCCGCATCAGGATCGAGGTCTTCCGTCGGCAACTCTTCTGTCGCTTCCGGTCCGCTCTCCGTGTCGTCCGTTTCCTCCGGATCGGGGAAGCGGGTGGGCTCCAACTCTTCGATTCGGTCCACCTTCAGCGTGGTGATCCGTTTGCCCTTGGCCTTGAATCCTTTCACGCCGATAAACTCTTCCGCTTCGATTTCCAATGGCTCACGGAACGCGTCGTCGCCCCCGAAGGTGACCTTGATACGCGGATAGACCTCGTCGGTCAGGAGCACAAGCCGCGAATTGGGGTTGTCACTCACATAGTTCTGATGGCGCTTGGTGGCCTCCATGCAGAACCGTTTCATATAGGGGTAGCCCTCGTTGTCGGCATCATAGAGCACCGCAGTCCACACCTTGTCCGGATCCCACTTCTCTATGACCGTCACATTGTCCTCATAATGGTTGTTGATGTCAAAGTTGCTGGCGTAGAAGTCACCGTTTCCGAGGATGACGAGGATCTTGTCCTCCTCGTTGAATTCGCCCAAGAAGCGTCCGTGCTCATCATAGTTGAGGCGTCTGACATCAGGGTCAAACCAGACCTTGCGCCCTCCGAGCGTCGAATGGCCGTGGCTCTTGAGCCCGATGCGGTGCACGGAACTCTTCGTCAGCAGGTTGCCCTTGGCCGCCCGTCCCTTGATCATCACGTCGGCGAAGCTCTTCTCCAAGAAGATGTTCTGCTTCCTCTTCTTCGGGTCCGGGTCCAATGTGACCTTGATGACTTCGGCCTCTCCGTTGGGGTTAGCCGTGAAGTACATCACCCGCGAACCCTCCGTGCCCTGCGTGAGGTCATACTCCCGGTCGCGCGTAAGGGCCGTCACGTTGAAGCGCTTGATGAAGTAGAAGCCGTGTTTGCCGTCTCTGTAGACCACATTGTAGATCGTTCGCTTGTCGTTCTTCTTGAAGACCTGCGCCCAGATGATCCCTTTGCCGACGAAGATCTTGTCGGCCACCTTGATCACCTTGTATTTTCCGTCCTTGTAGAAGAGGATGATGTCATCTATGTCAGAGCAGTTGCAGACAAACTCATCTTTCTTCAGTCCGGTCCCGATGAATCCTTCGCTGCGGTTGATATACAGTTTCTCGTTCGCCTCGACGACCTTTGTGGCCTCGATGGTGTCGAAGTTTCGGATCTCCGTAAGGCGTGGATGGTCCTTGCCGTACTTCTGTTTAAGATAGTCAAACCAGTCGATCGTCACTTTCACCATCTGCCCGAGGTCGCGGTCGATGTCGGCTATCTCGGCCTTGATCTTGGCAATCAGCTCGTCCGCCTTGTCCTTGTTGTACTTCAGGATGCGCTGCATCTTGATCTCAAGCAGCTTCAGATAGTCGTCCCGGGTGATCTCCCGGATGAACTCCTGCTTGTAAGGCTCGAACTGGGAGTCCAAGAACGCGACGACCGCATCTTGGTCGGGCGCCTGCTCGAACTTCTTTTCCTTGTACATACGTTGCTCGATAAAGATGCGCTCCAAAGACGCGAAGAAGAGCTGTTCGTTCAGTTCGCCCTTGCGGATCTGCAGTTCCTTGCGGAGCAGGCCCATCGTACAGTCCACGCTGTGACGGAGCACGTCGCTCACGGTGAGAAACTGCGGACGGTTGTCCTCGATGACGCAGCAGTTGGGGGAGATGTTGATCTCGCAGTCGGAGAAGGCGTAGAGTGCGTCGATCGTCTTGTCCGAGCTGACGCCGGGGGCAAGATGGACCAGTATTTCCACCTCTGCCGCGGTGTTGTCTTCCACTCTTCGCGCCTTGATCTTGCCTTTCTCGATGGCCTTGAGGATCGAGTCTATGAGCGTCGTGGTGGTCTTGCTGAAGGGGATCTCGCGGATGACGAGCGTCTTGGAGTCGAGCTTCTCCACCTTAGCCCGCACCTTCAGCACGCCGCCCCGCTGTCCGTCATTGTATTTGGACACGTCGATCGCGCCGCCCGTAGGGAAGTCCGGGTAGAGCTGGAAGTCGTCTCCGTTCAGATAACTGATGGCGGCATCGCAGAGCTCATTCATGTTGTGGGGAAGGATCTTGGATGAAAGGCCGACGGCAATGCCCTCTGCTCCCTGAGCCAAAAGCAGCGGGAACTTCGCGGGGAGCGTGATTGGCTCCTTGTTGCGGCCGTCGTATGACAGCTGCCATTCGGTGGTCTTGGGGTTGAAGACCACGTCGAGGGCAAACTTGGAGAGGCGTGCTTCGATATATCGAGGTGCCGCAGCGCGGTCGCCGGTGAGGATGTTGCCCCAGTTGCCCTGTGTGTCTATGAGCAGGTCTTTCTGTCCCATCTGCACCAAGGCGTCGCCGATGGAGGCGTCTCCGTGGGGATGAAACTGCATCGTATGCCCCACGATGTTGGCCACCTTGTTATATCGGCCGTCATCCATGCGCTTCATTGAGTGCAGGATACGCCGCTGCACAGGCTTCAGGCCGTCCTCAATGTGAGGCACGGCCCGTTCGAGAATGACGTAGCTGGCATAGTCGAGAAACCAGTTCTTGTACATACCCGAAAGGTGATGCACGGCTGATGCGTCGAAGCGATTGGCAGGCCGGTAGTCGGAATGTTGTCCCTCTGCCGATTCTTCAGTTTCTTCCAGCTCACTGTCTTCTGGTGTCTGGCGCTCGTCCATCTCTTCTTCGAAGGTCTTATCGTCGTCTTTCATATTGTCTTCAGTTCATGTTTTGATGATGCGATGATGAGGGGAGTGAATGTTGGGGAGGGGATGATGTGATGATGCTGATGTCATGATGATGTGATGAATTCCTCATGTTGTGATGATGCTGATGTCATGATGATGTGATGAACTTCTCATGTTGTGATGATGATGATGTCATGATGATGTGATGAACTTCTCATTTTGTGATGATGATGATGTCGTGATGATGTGATGAACTGCTCATGTTGTGATGATGCTGATGTCATGATGACGGGATGAACTTCTCATTTTGTGATGATGCTGATGTCATGATGATGTGATGAACTCCTCATTTTGTGATGATGATGATGTCGTGATGATGTGATGACTCCCCATTTTCCTCATCTTATCATCCTTCATCCCTCATCTTATCATCCTTCATCCCTCATCTTATCATCCCTTCATCCCTCATCCTCTCATCTTTCCTCTTCCCTCATCCTGTATTTCTCCGGCAAAGATAATCATTTTTTTTCGTATCCGCAAATATCCTCCGCCCGGCCTTGCAGGCTATTTTTCGCAGGCTGCAGCATCACCGTGCGAGGTGCCGATGCAGCTGGAGCACAATCTGTTTGGCCCATTCGGCA
>ONHE01000016.1 GCA_900317545.1 uncultured Prevotella sp.
CTGATGCAAAGTTACGAAAAAGAGTTGAGAGTTGATATGCCGGAAGATATCTTTTAGCATCAGGAAAGCATCTCCGAGGCGAATCGGGGAATGAGAAACCGACTCGATACATGCATCACGCAGACATTCCGCGTGCCCATTTTTTGTGCTTCAGAAAGGAGCTTAACCACGATGGGTTTTCTCTTTTATGAAGTGTTCAGACATGTAAATCTGATCACACATACAAACAGTCCGAGGAATAAAAATAGCCACATCAAAATCTATATGTGGCACATCGTTAACATAATTGAATCGTCCATCTATTGGATAGCCACCATTCAAGACTTAGAGAGGAAATTCTTACTTCTTCGGGACGAATGTCTCCCAGGTCTGATCATCATAAAAGATGCGTATCTCCGTTATCTTCCGTGGCTGTTTGTCAATATATTTCACGACTGTTTTTTCAACATTTTGAAGTGTAGGAGTTACACTCTGAAAATTCTGTACGGGTGAAGGAGACGGCTGGGGAGTGGGGGAAGGTGCTTCGAAGTCGAGTGTCGGCTGCTGCTGTGAGGTAAGTTCGGAAGATGATCCGTCAACATACATCTGGCCCGAACCGAACATGAGCCAGTCAGTCGAGATTTTTGGAATCTTTGCTTTGATGGCTTCGACGATGTTCAGAGTCGGTTTGGTCCGACCATTGAAAATACTGCTGAGCGAAGCGGGAGACATTCCAATGAAATTCGCAAATGTTCCTTGAGTCATGTGTTGACTCTCCATAACAAGTCTGATTCTATCCTTCATATCACGTATCTGATGGTTTTGACGCTGAAAAAGCATCTATTTTTTCGCCTTTACAAAGATAAACAGAAAAATCGAAACACACAACAAATGTAGCGAATAATTTCCATGTCGAATCTTTAGAGATAAAAACTCGAATTCACATACGACCATTTTGTAAATTAAAGAACGTATCGTTTAAAAACACAAACGTAAACTTTGCCCTTAGAATAAGCTGTGATGCTAAACTTTAGATATAAAATCTAAAGATCTGGCTTTTATAGGATTGATTATCAATAAGTAAGCACCATATTGGCAAAATATGCCGTTTTTCGGCTTAAAAGATGCAATTTTTAGGCATGGAAGTTCATCTATTCTTTGTAAACACATGATTTTCAACCGGTTAAAACACGTATTCTCAAATGAATAAATATTAGTTTTAATATCTAAACACAAATATTTTGAGGACCGAATAACTATATTTTATCTTGTAAACACAGCAGGCTGTTTGCATTTATAAACACTTTCTTTTATTGCGTTTTTATATGTCACGTTTGTAAATATACAAACCTAAAACAAAATAAAAGTTAACTTTGGTTTTTCCAAACGATTATTCTGGATTTTTTAGCAGAATTCTCTTCTTTCGGAAGAAGATGCGGATTGCTTCAAAATTCGCCCGTTTTGGAGGCTTCAAAACGGACGAAAAGCCCGTATTTATAAGGCTTTTACCCCTCTAAAAAAGATAATCTGCTACTGCCGTTTTAGGTTTGTGACAGCTTGAATTAACCCAAATTTGGACTTTTGAAGCGACTTTTAGCTGCTTGGAAGGCTTCTTTTAGCACATCCGGAAGGATCGTTTCTGTCTGAATTTACGCTAAAAAACGATTTTTATATCTACAAAATCAATTGAATGGATTTCTATGGTGGTAGCTCCATCAGGATCCGATACACAAATCGGAGCTGCCCAATGCACGATCTATATATATAATGTAGGACGATCAAGCGTAACGAATGGCTGAACCAAAGACACATTCCGCGCAATACGGAAGATTTGAATGGCCAGTACAAAGACAGCTTCCGCGCAAAACGGAACATGCGGACGGCCGATCCAAAGACCATCTATAGATCATGCGCCCAATACTTATGGATATCAAAAAAGATCGGTGCCTGCCGGAGGAACCGATCCTAACTGAGAACGGAAGACGCTTAATGCAAGATGAAGAAGATCAGTTCCTTCATGAGATCCCCTACCTCAGTGCTGGTATTATCCAGTCCCTTGCTTCTCGCATCGATCTCTCTCAGCTTCGAAATGATCTGCATTGTTTTCAGCGCAGAATAGTTCCGCATTCCCGTGAGATAATCTTTGGCGGCCCAACCGGATCGCAAATCGAGGTGTTTGGCTATCGCATTGCCAGATGACTTATCAGGTGCGTAATGCGCAATCATTAAATTTTGGAAGTAAGAAAACAGCAAAGGGAGAAACGCAAAGATAGATCCGGCTTTCGGATTAGTGTCAAAATATTTGATGATCTGATTGGTCTTGTAAATCCGCTTGTTGACAATAGCTTCTCTTAACTCGAAAGCATTGAACTCCTTACTGACCCCGATCTGCTTCTCAACGATATCCGGTGTCACTCTCCGATCATTCTCTGAGAGCGAAATCAGTACTTTATCCATTTCAGAAGTCAGCCGGTTGAGATCTGATCCGATGTGATCTGCTATCATCATAGCAGCCTTCGGTTCGATGGTTGCCTGCTTTTTGGCGAGATAAGACTCGATGAATCCAGGCAGCTCATTATCATAGAGTTTTCTGCTTTCGAAGATGACGGCTCCGCAAGCCTGCGCTTTCGGGATCAGCTTTTTGCGCCTGTCGATGCTCCCGTTCTTATGACAGAAGACCAAGATTGTTGAAGGAACCGGTTTCTCCAAATATTTTTCGATTGCCTCTGTGGATCTTATGTTCTGCGCTTCCTTTACGATTACGACCCGATATTGCGCCATCATCGGATAGCCTTTGGCCAAATCGACGATGCGGGACGCATTGAGATCCGAGCCGAAAACGATCGACTGGTTGAAGTCCTGCTCATCCGGCTGCAGAACATTTGATGCAATATAATCCGAGATTTGATCAATATAGTAGGACTCCTCGCCCATCAAGATATAAACAGGTGAGAATTTTCGCGCTTTCAGATCGCGCATGATCGAATCAAAGGTTACATCCGTTCGCTTTTCTGCCATATTTTTATTACTTTTGCAAACGCAAAGATAATAAAATGATTCCATTAAACCTACCCGAATTCAAAATAAAATTGGCGGGCACGAAAGACAGACCTTTGGTGCTCGATGTGCTCCGACGGCGCTATGTCAAATTGACTCCGGAAGAATGGGTAAGGCAACATTTCGTCCATTTCCTGATTGAGCACAAGGGCTTTCCGGCAGCTTTGTTAGCCAATGAGATCAGCCTCAAGATCGGCGAAAAGACACTCCGGGCTGACAGCGTGCTCTTCGGGCGCGACCTGAAGCCACGTATGATCATCGAATACAAAGCTCCTTCGATCCCCATCTCACAGAAGGTGTTCGACCAGATCTTTACCTACAATCTCATTCTTCATGTCGATTACTTAGTCGTCAGTAACGGCTTGGAACACTATTGTTGCAAGATGGATCATGCAAATCAAAAATATTTATTCTTAGAAGATATTCCATCCTACCAATTTCTTTGACATTCATCATCTCTAAAAAATATCTTTTCCACTTCCATCCATAGCCTTTTCCACGTCCATTTATAGCCTCTACTTTCCCCGGACATCTCTTCCACGCCAGGCAGAGTGGCTCCTCTTTATTCTATAAGAGATGAGAGAGAGGAGTGGATGAAAGGATGATGAGATAACGAAAGCTTGATGAGGAGAATGGATAGATGAGAAGATAAGACTGAAGAGATTTGAGGAGGAATGGGATTGGGTCTGAGGAGGAACAGAGAGGAGAGGATGAAAGAGCGAGAGAGGAGGTAATGAAGGAGATAGGGAGGAGAGGATGAAGGTTTAGGGAAAATCCTCATCATTGTAGGGAAAATCCTTTCAGGGGTTCAATAATTCTATGTTTCTTTGCACTGTGAACAGATGGAATGACGTTTAAAACGGATCTCCAGGAACAAGATTCCTGCCATCCGGTCTCAGCGCTCCACTGGTACAAATGCGATTAAACATTTAAAACACTACGGATATGAAGAAGTTTATGATAGCCTTAACAGCACTGCTGACACTGAGCGTATCAGTTAATGCGATGAGTTATGAACAAGCTCGGGAGCAAGCTCTCTTCCTCACCGACAAGATGGCTTATGAACTCAACCTGACAGACGACCAGTATGAGGCCGCCTATGAAGTGAACCTTGACTACCTGATGGGTATCAATGACTACAATGATCTCTACGGTGCCTACTGGACTCAGCGCAACCTCGACCTGAGCTACATCCTTCTCGACTGGCAATACCGGGCCTACTGTGCCGCCAGCTACTTCTACCGTCCGCTCTATTGGGACAGTGGCTATTGGCATTTCGGCATCTATGCCCGCTATCCGCACCGTGACTACTACTTCTTCGGACGGCCTACGTTCGTGACAGTCTATAGAGGCGGGCACAGCTGGCGGATGAACAACGGTCGCTCATGGTATCACGGACGTCATTTTGGATCTGCTTATTCGAACGGCGAACGTAGGATCGGCATGCGCGACGGCTTCAATCGGGGCGACTATGGACGTGGCACAAGAAGCTTCGGAAGTCTCAGCAACGGCAGTCGCAGTTCGTTTGGCGAGCAGCGGAACATGCAGACCAGAAACAGTAACCGCTCGTTCGGCTCAAGCAACTCAGGCGGTTTCGGACGCAGCAACGGCATCCTGCGCGAGAGCAGTACACGTGCAACGGTCCGCAACGGCAATGCAGGCCCATTCGGAGGTCATGGTTCTTCTACCTTCGGAAGTGGCAGTACCTCCCGCTCCTTTAACCCTGGATCCAACACTGCGCCTAACCGCACGTTCTCCCCACGCGGCAGCAGCTCCGACCGCTCATTCTCTCCGAGCCAGTCATCAGCTCCTTCCACCCGTTCCAGCTCTTTTGGCAGCTCTCGCCGCAGCAGTTCTTTCGGTGGCAGCAGCAGTAACCGCAGCAGCTTCGGAAGCGCTTCCTCACGCAGCATGGGCAGCAGTAGAGGTGGCTTTGGCAGAGGTTCTTTTGGAGGCGGAAGCAGCTCACGCGGCAGCAACGGAGGCGGTTCGTTTGGCGGACACCGTTAAGGAGCATCCTACGCACAGGAATGTTTTCCCATCGGCTCCAGGCATTCGCACTGCACAGCCTCCAGCTTTAAAATCTACAGGAAGTGGCTTCAAAAGCGGGAAACAAGGCAAGAAGTTGGACAATAACAAACAGGTCAAGAAAGGGGATTTGCCGGAAAGCAAATCCCCTTTCTTGTTGTCACAACATCAACACGCGCATCTCGGCGTTTGTCATGCGCGGGATTTCGTTCATTGGCTTCTTGTAATAGACGCTCTGAATTGCCTTATTGATGATGCCATGCCCTACTGCGACGATGACACGATCGCGATAAGCCGTCTTCAGATAGGTCAGGAAGTTGTGCGCCCGTGACTGCATATGCTCCAGAGTCTCCACGTTCGAGGGCCACTCAAGCCCTTGCAGGTCTGGGATAAACATGCCAGTGAAGTCGCCCCAGTCGCGCTCCCGCAGCAGTGGCGTTGTCTCCACGGGCAAGGCATGGGGTGCTGCGATGATCCTGCATGTATCAACCGACCGCTTCAGATCACTGGCCACGAAGACATCTACATGATGGTCTCGGAGCTGTTCACGCAAGGCCTCGGCCTGGCGGATGCCGTTTTCGTTGAGCTCTCCCTGCCCTTGTCCCTGCAGGATCTGATTCACATTGTCGACCGTCTCGCCGTGTCTCACTAAATATAATGTTGTCATAGGATGATCCGTAATTTGCTGCAAAATTAATAAAAAGATAATCTAAGCATACGCATTAGCCAAAGATTTTTGTATTTTTGCAATAGAATGGAGTCGGCCAGCGCATAATCCTCAGATGTCCGATTCCACTTCTCCACAACGAATCAACATTTTCTGACATGAAAATACTTCAGAGTTCCCTATTTCGTTCCTTATCTGCCATCATCGTAGGCGTGTTGCTCATCCAGTACAGAGAGCAGACGATGACATGGATCACCATTGCCTGCGGAGCGCTGTTCTTTATCTCCGGACTGATCTCCTGCGTCATTTATTACAGTGCCGTCCATCGTGCGGACGAGGTGCAGATGTATGACGCGCAAGGCAATCCGGTAACCACCGTCCGGCCCTCCTTTCCCATCGTCGGCTTGGGGAGCATGATTCTCGGCACCATCCTTGCCCTCATGCCCACGACTTTCATCACCGGGCTGATGTATGTCTTGGCTTCTATCCTCATCTTGGGGGCCATCAGCCAGTTTGTCGGCCTTGCTGCAGCGAGCAAATACTGTCACATTGGACTGTTCTATTGGCTCATGCCCTCGTTGATCTTACTTGTCGGCGCAGTGGCAGTGGTCCGTCCCACCACGATCGCAAGTGCCCCGCTCTTCGTCATCGGATGGTGTATGCTCCTCTATGGTGTTGTCGAAGTGATCAACGCGATCAAGATCCACCAGGCTAACAAAGTCCGCGAAACGGCCCGACAGGCCGCCGAACAACGCCGTCAAGCGGCCGAAACACAGGCCATCAATCAGCAGATGACCGCGCAGGAGGAAGCCTCAGATGTGACCGAAGAAGGCTGACGGCTCTTTTGCCGACTTCGTTCAGACGGTCGACTGCTGTCATGCGAGGCAGTGAGGCTTTGCGTATTGAAAAAGAAGGGGGAACATAAGAGACTTCCGCATTTAATACCACTGCACGGCATTGCTATACCCACTCCGCTTGTCATACTTCAAGGCGTCGGTCAAGGTGGCTGCATTACAGCGGAAAGTGAAGTTGTAACTCGTGTAGGGAGCGAGCACAACGGAACAGCTCATGTTGAAACAGTGAAGGTCGCGCTGCAAGGATGCCGTCGTCATACTGATCTCATGGGCTTCAAAGTCGTATCCTGACGAGAAGCTGATATTCCATCCGTCGCTGATCTGAATATTCCCGCTGACGTTGAGATTCTGGGTGAATTTATATGGATAGCGCATCGTCTTAGTGTTGAACTTCGTCTTATCGGTGTTCTCGCGCATGGTAATTCCATAGCCGAAAGTCAACGACCAAGGCATGGAGAAAGGCATGTAGCCGTCGGCATCCGTAGCTGCCTTGTCTTTGTGGTTATTCCTCTGCGCTCCCCGCTGTCCTTCGATCATGTCCTTGTCGACATTGCTTTCGATGTCAGTATCGACACCATCCTGATCCTGGTTGCGTTTTTTCGAGTCCTCATCCTGCTTGTCCTTTCCGCCGCCAAACCATTTCCGGAGCTTGTCGGGGTTCAATGTGAACGAGACATTCTGTGACATTCCCTGGAACCGACCAAACCTTCCGTAGCCCCACTCCGTGTGATTGCCGACGTAAGGATTGCCGTTTTCGTCCAGCTCATAGGCGTATGTGGCGAATACGGCATTCATATTGAAGGTATAATTCTTCCACCATTTGAGACGGATACGCATGCTCAAGTCGCTCCATCTCTTCTGAGTGGCTGCCATGTTGTAGGACATCGATGCGCCCAGCTCGTCGATGATGCTGATCTTCCTGAATCCCGTAGTGTCTTTATCCGACTTGATTTTCATCTCGATATTGTTCGAAATGTCCATAGTGATGCTTCCTGTCTTACCTTTTCCAGGCACCCCATAGAGCGATCCTTCATAAGGGGAGTACTCGACGAGCGACACATTGCCGTCCGCATCCGTGCGCTGATAGGTCTTGTAGTAACCATACCGGCTGGATCCGAAGTTAGGTGCATAGCTGAAACTGACCTGCGGCGTGACTACGTGACGGATGGCCTGAATCTTGTCTCCGAAGAGTTTGCGGCTCGGAATCCAGAACCCATAGAGCTTCGTGGACGCGCTCACGCTCATGTTCCAGTTGTATACGTTGTAGAAACCGTATGTGGTATCATTGACCGCAGTCTGCGTAGCCTCATCCCATGAGCGTTCTACCTTATGGGTGTACATGCGGTCCGTGAAGTTGAAAGATGGATTGACATTAATATAGTTGAACAACGTGAAGCTCCCACTGACGGGGATCGAATGCTGCATACCGTTCTTCCAGTCCTTGACGATGTTCGACTTGAGCAACTGACTTTCGGTCGTACTGATCGAGTTAGACAGCTGGCCGGTGTAGCTCATGGCTATTTTTTCGTACCAGCGTTCTTTTCCTGCCATGTGCGCACGACGGAAGGGATAGAAGCGGGCGAGCGAAATGTTGAGGTCAGGGAGCGTCATGTCGATGGTCTGCGTGCGCGTGTTCTGGGACAGGTTGGCCGTTGAGCTGAGCGTAAGTCCGATGCTCGAGAATCCCGTACTCCAGTTGACCGACGAGGTGCGGGTGCTTTGGGTGAGCATCTGGGGATTGTACATGCTGTTCAGATTGTTCTTCTCGTAGCTCGAGGTAGCAAAGTTGACACTCGCGGATAGCGAACTGAACGGATTGGCCTTGGCATCCTGGCGGTGGCTCCACTGCAACTTGAAACTCTTCTGGCGGCTGTAGTCAGGCATCCCTTTATCCCCCGTCCGCGTGTCCTGAAAACTGAAGAGGAAGCTGCCGCTGTATCTGTAACGCTTGCGGTAGTTGCTTGCCAACGAGAAACCCCATGAACCCTTGGTATAGATCTCGCCCAGGACCTTCAGATCCATCATGTCGCTGATGGCAAAATAGTAGCCGCCGTCGCGCAGATAGAATCCTCTGTCCTGCTCGTCACCATAGGTCGGCATGATCAGACCCGACGAGAAGCTCTTCGTGAAGGGGAAGAAGCCATAGGGAACGGCCAGCGGAAGCGGCACGTCGGCCACCACGAGATAGGCCGGCCCGAACACGACGTCCTTGCCGGGGCGCACCTTCGCCCGCGAGAGAGAAATGTAGAAGTCGGGATGGGGCTCGTCACAGGTGGTGTAACGTCCATGCTCCAGATAGACATCGCCCTTGTCGTTGCGCTTGGATCGCTGGCTGGTCAGGAATCCGTCTTCCTGCTGCGTGTAGACGTTATTGATCAGACCTTTCTTCGATTTGAAGTTGAACGACATCGTGTCACTCTGATATTCCGATTCGCCAAACTTGAAGACGGGCTTGCCCTTGAAGCCTCCCTCCTCCGTAGAGTCCAAAGATCCGGTGGCGTGAATAAGGCTGCTGTCGAGGCTCATGTGGATCTTGTCGCTGGCCAAGTCCATGTTTTCATACTGCACCTGAGCCGATCCATAGAGGTGGGCTGTCTTTGTCGCAGCGTCGTAGACCAGCGAATCCTGGGCCGAATAGACCACGGGCGCGTCGATGCCGTTCTTTTTCTTGCGGTTAAGGGAGTCGAGCCGGATCGAGTCATCAATGACTTTGTTATGCCTGTAGATAGCCAACTGGAGCGAATCCATCTTCGTCGTGTCCGGTCCTTGGCTGATGACTGAGTCCGTGCGCGGTTTTTCGCCCATAGCGACGCTGTCTTTCGGCGCGGCCGTCTTTCGGCGCTTCCAGAATTGCATGTTGTTGTCGGCCATCACAAACAGGACGGCAAAAAACAGCAGAGCTATGAGTGACTTCTTTCGCATGATCGGTACAAAGTTACTGAATTAATGGGGAACGATGGCGTTATTTCCGATTTTTAACGTATTTATTCAAAAATCGCAGCCCACCGACGAAAACGCTCCACCCCCTCCGGGCCAAACTTGGCCAGACTGCGTTCCGCCTCCTCGACCGTTTTCTCATGGTCCAAGTGGGTCTTCGAGAAAAATTTGTCGGCGTAGCAGATCACCTGCTCTTCCATCGTCTCTGGCAGGAAATCCTCGTGAGGCAACGGGAGTCGCTGCCGGATGATTTCATCTTTCGACAGTCCGGCACCGGTATGCCGCTCACAGACACGTGCATGCCTTGGGAAACCGGCCTCTCGCAGCATCTCCGCCCCCATGCGTCCGTGGCGGATATAGGGCTCCGTGCCATAGCAGCGAATGCCCGGCGCATGACACTTGACAATCCCGATGTCGTGCAGCATGGATGCTTCGCGGAGGAAATCGGCATCTATACAGAGCTCCGGATGAGACGAAAAAATCTGCAATGCCTTACGCATTACAGACTGACTGTGCGTGACTAAAATATGCCGAAGCTCACTGTCGTCCGAATAGAATCGGTCAATGATTTTCCAATAATCCATTTATCGTGTTTCAAAAAGAAAATTCCCTTTTTTCCGAAGCATTTTTCTTCGTCGCCCATATGATAGCTC
>ONHE01000073.1 GCA_900317545.1 uncultured Prevotella sp.
AACGATCACTGCTGTCAATGTCAAATTGGGACAGCATGTCTCCAAGGGTGAGACCGTTGTTGTTTTAGAAGCCATGAAAATGCAGAACAACATAGAAGCCGAGGTGGACGGTGTGGTCACTTCCATTCCGGTCAGCCAGGGCGAAAGTGTCATGGAAGGCAATGTGCTTGTCACCATCGGTTGACTGCATACATTTTTCTTTTCATATTATATAAGAATTGATCGACATGAGATTCTGGAATTTGATTGTAACCAATTTGAATGAGTTTCTATCCTACACAGGCTTTGCGAACGCAACGATAGGCAACATCCTGATGATAATAGTCGGTGGCGTTTTTATATTCCTCGCCATCAAGAAAGACTTCGAACCGCTGCTCCTCGTTCCGATAGGACTTGGGATCGTCTTGGGTAACATTCCGTTCAGAGCAGACGCAGGTCTTGAAGTCGGGCTGTATGAAGACAACTCCGTACTGAATATCTTTTATCAAGGCGTAAGACAAGGGTGGTATCCTCCTTTGGTTTTTCTGGGAATCGGGGCTATGACAGATTTCTCGGCCTTGATCAGCAATCCGAAGCTGATCCTCATTGGTGCTGCTGCGCAATTCGGAATTTTCGGCGCTTACATAATTGCCTTGGCTTTAGGCTTCGAGCCCAATCAGGCAGCCGGAATCGCAATCATCGGAGGTTCCGATGGGCCCACAGCGATCTTCCTCTCATCCAAGCTAAGCCCCAATCTGATGGGAGCTATAGCCGTTTGCGCCTATTACTACATGGCACTCGTACCGGTTATCCAACCGCCGTTGATGCGTTTACTCACAACCCAAAAAGAAAGAATCATCAGGATGAAGCCTGCCCGACAAGTGACACAGACCGAGCGAATTCTCTTTCCGATTATCGGATTGCTGCTGACAACATTTATTGTGCCGTCCGGATTGCCATTGCTATGAATGCTCTTCTTCGGCAATCTGCTGAAGGAAAGTGGCAAGACCATGCGCCTTGCAAAGACCGCGGGATCGGCGCTCAATGATGTTGTCGTCATGCTGCTGGGATTGACAGTCGGATGCTCCACGCAGGCATCGGAGTTCCTCACCTTTAATACGATCAAGATATTCCTGCTTGGTGCTCTCGCTTTCATTATCGCCACGGCCAGCGGCGTGATCTTTGTCAAGCTGATGAATTTGTTCCTAAAAGGGGATAAAAAGATGAATCCGCTGATTGGAAATGCTGGAGTGAGTGCCGTTCCGATGAGCGCCCGCATCTCCAATACACTTGGATTGGAATATGACCGGCACAATTTCCTGCTGATGCACGCCATGGGTCCAAATGTGGCAGGTGTGATCGGCCCGGCCGTAGCGGGTGGTGCGTTGCTTGGTTTTCTGTCGTAAACGAACAACTGTTATCTCACGTTCATAGTCAACTTGCCTTCATAGGAAATCGTTACTTCTACTTGATAGCTTGTCGGACTGTCCGGGATACAGATCGAAGAGATATATTGAAAGCCTTCAGCATCCACTTTTTGCAGGATCATATCGCTCAAGATGCTCTGGCGCAGGATTTCTTTGGGAACTTTGTTAGAGAAATCTTGTTTGCGGAAATCGGAAGAAAAGATCCGCGATGCGCCATGAAAGATACTGACATGGATGATATTATCATGGTAGACATTATCAACCGCAACCCCATCATCGGTATATACAGACTTGATAACCTTATAGGTTGTCGGATTGATTTGCACGTAACAGTGGTATCGTTCTCCTTCTCTTTGAATCACAGTGTCACGCTTGATCAGTTGGTTTTGATTCAATGAAACGGGGCGTTTGATAGCTTCAAAGACTTCCACATCATTAGGATCCTTGCTCTTAACCAATCGGATGACATCGCCATTCTGATTCTTAAAGATAAAGAGATGAGACGCCTGTTTGAGGATCGGGTATCTCACCTCATTGGCATCGTGCAGAAACAGCGTGTCGCGAATAATCTGGAAGAAGACCGGTTGACTCGTTGAATCGGCGAAGAAGATTGTATCACCCTTCGCACGGAGTACAACCGCCGCCTCGTCTTCATTGATCCATACACCTTGAAGCATCTGTTTCGCGGCTTTATCTTCCTGGGGTAGTGGCTCGACCGTTTTTCCTTTCTTGCAGCTAACAAGAAAAGAAAGGCTCACTAACAATATCAATAATTCTCTCATCACATTTATTGCCTCCTGTTAGAAACCATATATTGAACAAACGAAGGACTGTCCCAAAGTTCAATTCACTTATCAGATAGTCTTTCCTTATTATAGATTTCAGCGTGGAAGAAGATGTCTCCGGCAGCTGCTGATGAAGCATATTCCTGAGAATGTTGGCACTTTTAGTCTTTCAATCAAACAGATCAGCATCGACAAAAGGCTTGCCCTCCAGATCCTTCTTGGATAACACGACGTGCTCGTGAGCTATAGGCCAAGGGATGTTAAGCGTCTTGTCATCCCAGCGGATGCTTGCTTCGTACTGGGGGGCGTATACATTATCTACTTTATAAGTGAAGATCGCCTCTTGGCTCAGAACAAGAAAGCCATGTGCAAAACCGCGTGGAATGAACAGCTGACGTTTGTTCTCGTCATTCAGCTCCACCAAAACGTGCTGCCCGAAAGTGGGCGAACTTCGGCGAATGTCAACTGCGACGTCGATGACGCGGCCTTCTATCACGCGCACCAACTTGGCCTGTGAATAGGCCCCTTTTTGATAATGCAGCCCACGCAGCACACCAAAACTTGACTTGGACTCATTGTCCTGAACGAAGTCCACAACGCCGATGTGCTCTCGGAATTCATTATCCTTCCAAGCTTCGAAGAAATATCCGCGCGCATCATTGAACACTTTCGGTTCAAGAATATAGACTCCGTCGACATTGGTCTTTATATATTCCATTTCATTATTTTAGTTTAATAGTTATGACAAAGATAGTAATTATTGTTGAATTTAAAAAAGAGTGACGCCCTTTTTTGCTTTTTATTTCCGATTAATCTTGTTTTTCTCAGATAAAACGATTAATTTTGCATGCGTGATTGAATTAGAAAGACATATCGAGATACTGCTTCTTGACTATGATTGTGTGATTGTTCCCGACTTTGGAGGGTTCATGGCACATCATGTTGAGGCTCTTTATGATCCTGCCGAAGAGATATTACTGCCTCCGGCACGGACCATCGGATTCAATCCGCAACTGACTATCAATGACTCATTGTTGGCTCAATCTTATATTGAAGCTTACGACATCAGCTACCCCGAGGCGCTCAAGCGCATCCGTGACGAAGTGAATGAAATCAGACAACATTTGCAGAACTTTGGCAAATACGAGCTAAACGACATTGGAGTCATCTCCCTCAACGACTACGGAAAATATGAGTTTGAACCTTGCGAGGCCGGTATTCTGACACCGGAACTCTATGGATTGAGTTCCATTGAGGTTCCCCCCCTCGCTACGACCATCAAAGTGCAGACGGCTCCTATGACAGAAAAGGAAGAGACGGAGCCGTCCATCCAGCCCGAAAAGGTTGAAATGTCTCTTTCAAACACATATGGCTGCGAGGCTTCAGGCAATGAGACAATACCCATTCGGATCAGCTTGTTGGGGAATATAGCAGCCGCCTGTATTGCCGTGATCGTATTTCTGTTGTTTCCATCTAAATTAGGTAACAAACGTACAGCGTCTCTTTCTGACATACATATTGATAAAAGTGCTCTGACGCGCATCATGCCTAAGGATGTCGTAGCGATGCCGGTTCCACTCGACAAAGCTCTTTCGACCAAGAAGCTCGACAGGTCCAAGAGAGAGGCAGCACCTCCATCAAATAAAGATTCTGACGTTACTGAAGAGGCAAAGCCCTACTTCACCTTGGTCTTGGCAAGTCGTATAACCT
Organism: uncultured Prevotella sp.; assembly: GCA_900317545.1. Taxonomy (GTDB): domain Bacteria; phylum Bacteroidota; class Bacteroidia; order Bacteroidales; family Bacteroidaceae; genus Prevotella. The sequence goes on from ONHE01000073.1 coordinate 3,902, forward strand.
CGCTGAATGCAGCAGACTATGTCAGACAACTGCATAGCAAAGGCTACGCATCAGCCAAAATCCTGCAGCGAAAACATAGTATCAAGGTTATATACGGCAGTTATCCGAGTGCAAATGAAGCCTACAATGAACTCAACAGGATGAACAAGAACAAGGAATTCACTGACAGTTGGGTATTGAAAATTAATTAAGATGAAACGTGTACGTTGTCCCCGTTGTGGCCATTTCCTGACTTTTGACGAAACAAAATATCGTGCAGGTCAGTCTCTGGCATTCGACTGCCCGGGCTGCAGCAAGCATTTCCGGATCAGGCTGAAGTCACCTGTTCCCCTCAAAGAGGAGCTTCAGGAGCAGGAGACGGATGTTGTCGCCCAACCGGACTATGGATCCGTTGTCATCATAGAGAACGTCTTTCATTATCAGCAGGAAATTCCGCTCCGATTGGGGGATAATGTACTGGGCCGCTATATGAAAGGCAACGAGATCAACTGTCCCATTGAGACCACTGATCCAAGTATTGATATGACCCACTGTGTGGTCAATGTCTCCCGCAACAAGCATCATCAACTGAAGTATGTGCTGCGCGACGGCCCCAGCAACACTGGCACATTCGTGGACAATGAAATTCTTCAGGACAATGAGCGTCGCATCATCGGCGACGGCACCATATTCACCATGGGGGCCACTTCCGTCATTTTAAAAGGCCCAAAGGAATAAATATACACAGATGAAACAGAATGCCGGTTAATACATATCAGTTTTCTTTTTTTCATTCTGATTTTATTCCATTATCTCATATTTATATTGTATCTTTGCAGTGTTTTATCAATCAATAAAATTCTGCGGATGAATTCAAAAGCCATCATGCTTCTCCATTGCCTTGACCAGCCGGGGATCATATCTGAGATAACCAAATTTATCACCGACAATAAAGGCAACATCGTCTACTTGGATCAGTATGTCGATCGTGAAGACGGTATGTTCTTCATGCGGATAGAATGGGAGCTGAATGAGTTCCTGATACCGAAGGACAAGATTGAGGATTACATCAAGACGCTCTACGCACAGAGATATCAGATGACTTTCAATCTTTACTTCAATGACGAACGTCCACGCATGGCCATCTTTGTCAGCAAGATGAGCCACTGCATCTATGATCTCCTGGCAAGATACAAGGCCGGAGAATGGGATGTGGACATTCCCTGCATCGTCAGCAATCATGAAAATCTCCGCTATATCGGTGAACAATTCGACATTCCTTACTATGTCTGGCCCATCGCCAAGGACCATTCGAACAAGATGGAAGTGGAAGCTGCTGAGCTGAAACTGCTGAAGGAGAAGAAGGTCACATTCATTGTGCTGGCCCGATATATGCAAATCATCAGTGAAAATATGATCCAACAGTATCCGCATCATATTATCAATATCCATCACTCATTCCTACCGGCGTTTGTCGGGGCACGTCCCTACTACCAGGCTTACCAGCGTGGCGTAAAAATCATTGGGGCCACCAGTCATTATGTGACGTCTGATTTGGATGCCGGTCCCATCATTGAGCAGGATGTCGTAAGAATCTCCCACAAGGATACACCCGAGAGTCTGATGTTCAAAGGGAAGGACTTGGAGAAGATCGTATTATCGCGAGCGGTGACCAAGCATATTGAAAGGAAGATTCTGACCTATAAGAATAAAACCATCATCTTCAGCTGATGAAAATTGCAATCATAAAATATAACGCAGGAAACATCTACTCGGTCGTCAACGCCCTCAACCGCTTGGGGATCGAACCGGTCATCACTGACAATCAGGAAGAACTGCTGTCGGCAGACAAGGTGCTCTTCCCAGGTCAGGGAGAAGCCTCGACCACGATGGCTTATCTGCGTGAACACCATCTTGACAGGATGATCCGCGACATGAGGCAACCCGTGTTGGGCATCTGTGTCGGGCAACAGTTGCTCTGCCGTCATTCCGAAGAGGGAGATACGGACTGCATCGGCGTTTTCCCCGTAGACGTGAAACGCTTCCAGCCAACACGCCATGAGGACAAGGTTCCGGCCATGGGATGGAATGTTCTCAGACTGCCTGTGGATCGATCTCATTCGGATGTCTTGCTGCGCGACTTGGGTGATCAGCCCTACGTATATTTCGTTCACAGCTATTACGTACCTGTGTGCGCGTGGACGATCGCACAAGCTGAATACATCCTTCCGTTCAGTGCCGCCATGCACAAAGACAATTTCTATGCAACCCAGTTCCATCCGGAAAAGAGCGGTAAGGTGGGCGAACAGATACTCAAAAACTTCATCGAATTATGATAGAACTGATTCCAGCCATCGATCTGATTGACGGACAGTGTGTCCGCTTGACCCAAGGAGACTATGCACAAAAGACCGTTTACGGTCACGATCCTGTCCTTGTGGCTCGTCAGTTTGAATCTCTCGGGTTCCATCGCCTGCACATTGTGGATCTCGACGGTGCCCGATCCAAGCACATTGTCAATGTTGCTGTGCTCAAGACCATCACCTCCTCCACTACCTTAACGGTCGATTTCGGAGGAGGTATCAAGTCGGACGAGGATATTGAGAAAGTCTTTGACAATGGTGCATCTATGGTCACTGTAGGCAGTGTCGCAGCAACGGACCCGCAGTTGTTCCTCCGTTGGCTGAACAGATACGGTGGTGACAGGCTAATCTTGGGTGCCGATGTCAGAGAAGGCAAGATCTCCATCAACGGATGGAAGGACAATTCCGGAGAGGATCTGATTCCTTTTCTCGAACGATATGTCAGTCACGGTGTAACGAAAGTGCTATGCACTGATATCTCTAAGGACGGTACGCTGCAAGGACCCGACATCCCACTATACCAAGAAATCATGATGCACTTCCCACAACTGCATCTGATCGCAAGCGGCGGTGTGTCTTCCGACGAGGACATCCTGCAACTTGAAGCAGCCGGCATACCCGCAGTGGTCTTTGGAAAAGCATTTTACGAAGGCATGATCCGTGTGGAGAATATAATGAAGAAGTAACGTGAAAGGATTAGCAAAACGTATCATCCCCTGTTTGGACGTCAAAGACGGCATGACTGTCAAAGGCACGAATTTTGTCAACCTGCGGCAGGCAGGGGATCCGGTAGAATTGGGCAAAGCCTACAGTGATGCTGGAGCCGACGAGCTTGCGTTTCTTGACATCACGGCAAGCTACGAAGGTCGGAAGACCTTTACAGACATGGTGACCAGGGTGGCGAAAGAGATCAATATCCCATTCACCGTTGGAGGAGGTATTAATGAGCTCGCTGATGTGGAGCGGTTGCTTTATGCAGGAGCCGACAAAGTGAGTGTCAACTCGGCCGCCATCCGGCATCCGGAATTGATCAACCAGATCACCGGCAAGTTCGGATCGCAAGTCTGTGTCTGTGCCATTGATGCAAAATTGGACGCAGAAGGCTGGTTCTGCTATGTCAAGGGCGGCCGTGAGCGCACTGCACTCAATCTTTTCGACTGGGCAAAGGAAGCGCAGGATCGTGGTGCCGGCGAGATCCTGTTCACGAGCATGAATCATGACGGCGTAAAGAATGGTTTCGCCAACGAGGCTTTAGCACGCTTGTCGGATGAGTTGTCCATACCGGTCATTGCCAGTGGAGGAGCCGGTTCGATGAGCCATTTCCTTAAAGTATTCATTGAAGGAAAAGCCGATGCAGCGCTTGCAGCAAGCGTTTTCCACTTCGGCGAAATACAGATCCCGGACCTGAAGAAATACCTCCGTCAGCACGGAGTTAATGTCCGGCTTTAGCAGAGCTATCCTCCGGGCCGCCCAAAGCTATCCTCCGGGCTGCCCAAAGCTATCCTTTCGGGGGCCCGGAGGATAGCTCTGCTAAAGCCTCAAAAAATGAATAAGAATTGAACATATTATCGGAGACGAAAAGAATGGATATAGATTTTGAGAAGATGGGAGGCTTAGTGCCTGCAATCATACAGGATGCGGTCACAAAAAACGTACTGATGCTCGGCTTCATGAACCGGGAGGCTTACGACAAAACGATAGCTACGAAAAACGTGACCTTTTGGAGTCGGACGCGCCAATGCCTTTGGACGAAGGGAGAAACCTCGGGCAATTTCCTCCGGCTCGTCAGCATTCAAGTCGACTGCGATCGTGACACTTTGCTCGTAAAAGTCCAGCCACAAGGTCCGACCTGCCATAAGGGAACCGACACATGCTGGGGAGAGACCAACGAACGGAATCCCCTACTCTTCCTGTCTGAGCTTCAGGACTTCATCGAGAAACGCCATCAGGATATGCCCAAGGACAGCTATACGACCAGTTTGTTCAACAAAGGCATCAACAAGATGGCGCAGAAATTGGGCGAAGAGGCCCTTGAGACTGTCATAGAAGCCACTAACGGCACCAATGACCGCTTGGTTTATGAAGCGGCAGACATGTTTTACCATCTCATTGTGCTGCTCACCGACAAGGGGCTTCGCATCGAAAACATTGCCGAGGAACTGCAGGCGCGTCATGATCCGGAATGGGACAAGCAGCGCAGACAAGCCAAGGCTAACAATATTAAATAAGAAATCTAATTTTTACAACTATGTTGATTAATTATCAAAAGGTCAATATATACCAGCAGGATGCCCAAGTCCTGCATGACGTAGACTTCCATGCCGATGAAGGGGAGTTCATTTACATCATTGGTAAAGTAGGATCTGGCAAGAGTTCTCTGCTGAAGACGATCTATTGTGAACTTGATATTGATGAGGAGGATGCGGAGACTGCAGAGGTTTTGGGGCGCGACTTGAAAACTATCAAGCGTAAGGAGATTCCTGCACTGCGTAAGGAAATGGGGATTATATTTCAAGACTTCCAGCTGCTCCACGACCGTAGTGTCTATCAGAATCTGCGCTTCGTGCTGAGCGCAACAGGCTGGAAAGACAAAGAGAAAATCAATCAACGCATTGATGAGGTGCTCAACGATGTTGGCATGCAGGACAAGAAAGACCAGATGCCGCATGAACTGTCTGGCGGAGAGCAACAGCGCATTGCCATCGCGCGCGCCCTGCTCAATCATCCGAAGATGATCATAGCCGACGAACCGACCGGGAACTTAGACCCTGAAACAGCCGGGAGCATCATCCAGTTGCTGAAAAACATCACCCAAAGTGGGACGGCTGTCGTCATGTCAACACACAACATCCCTATGCTGGACAAGTATTCGGGCATCGTTTACCGCTGCAAAGACGGCAGGATTTCCGATGTGACGAAGGAATACAACAAGATGGATCTTACTGATGATGCTAAGACGTCCGGTGAGGAAGCTTGATAATGTCAATAACACTTTAAAACATACGATTATGAAAGTAATGAAATTCGGAGGCACTTCTGTTGGCTCTCCCGATCGCATCAAGAATGTCGCATCGTTGATTACAAGCTCTGGCGAACCTACATTCGTTGTACTTTCTGCCATGAGTGGCACGACAAACTCACTCATCGAAATATCTGATTACCTCTATAAGAAGAACCCTGAAGGTGCAAATGAAGTTATTAACACGCTGGAAAAGAAATATGGCCAGCATGTAGATGATCTTTACACGACTGAAGAATACAAGGAGAATACCCGTAATTTCCTGCATGGGGAGTTTGATTATCTGCGATCTTTCACGAAAGATCTGTTCACATCGTTTGAGGAAAAGAGCATTGTAGCCCAAGGCGAGATTATCAGTACGAACATGATGGTCAATTACTTGAATGAGATAGGGATAAATGCCGTGTTACTAAACGCTTTAGACTTCATGCGGACAGACAAAAATGCAGAGCCCGACGCGGCATATATCAGGGAAAAACTGAGTGCCATCATGAAGGAAAACGAAGGCTATCAGATCTACATCACGCAAGGTTTCATCTGCCGGAATGCTTATGGTGAGATAGACAACCTGCAGCGTGGAGGCTCCGACTATACGGCTTCGCTCATCGGAGCAGCACTTCTTGCTGAAGAGATTCAAATATGGACCGACATTGACGGCATGCACAACAATGACCCTCGGGTGGTGGATCACACCGAGGCAGTACGACAGCTTAACTTCGAAGAGGCTGCCGAGCTTGCCTATTTTGGTGCAAAGATCCTTCACCCCACATGTGTCCAGCCTGCCAAGTTTGCGGGAATCCCGGTTCGACTGAAGAACACCATGGATCCTAAAACCGAAGGGACGATCATCGACAACGTGATTGTCCGCGGTAAAATAAAGGCCGTTGCCGCCAAAGATAATATCACGGCCATCAAGATCAAGTCTTCCCGGATGCTGCTTGCAACCGGTTTCTTGCGCAAGGTTTTTGAGATCTTTGAAAGCTATCAGACCCCAATAGACATGATTACCACGTCTGAAGTGGGTGTCTCCATGAGCATAGATAACGACGCACACTTAAATGAGATCGTCGATGAGTTGAAAAAATACGGTACTGTAACTGTTGATACCGACATGTGCATCATCTGTGTCGTAGGTGATCTTGATTGGAGTAATCTCGGCTTTGAGACTTTGGCGATGGATGCCATGAAGAATATCCCGGTACGGATGATATCCTACGGAGGCAGCAACTATAACATCTCGTTCCTCATCAAGTCTGTGGACAAGAAGCGTGCGCTGCAAAATCTAAGTGATATGCTCTTTAAATAAAAATATGAAAGGTAATTTTCCGACAGATCTGTTTCAACAGATAGAAACACCATTTTACTATTATGACACTGATTTATTGAAGCGGACGCTGCTGGCTGTCAATCAAGAGGCTGGAAAGCATGACAACTTTCACGTCCATTATGCAATCAAGGCAAATGCCAATCCGAAAATTCTCAATATCATATACCATTCCGGTTTGGGCGCCGATTGCGTAAGCGGCGGAGAAATCCAGGCAGCTTTGAAAGCTGGATTTCCTGCTGCCAAGATTGTCTATGCAGGTGTTGGGAAAAGCGATTGGGAGATTAATCTGGGTCTGGATAAGGATATCTTCTGCTTCAATGTGGAAAGTATCGCGGAGCTGGAAGTGATCAACGAGCTTGCCAAAGCACGGAATAAAATTGCCCGGATTTGCCTCCGTATTAATCCGGATGTGGGAGCTCATACGCACGCAAACATCACCACCGGCTTGGCCGAGAATAAGTTCGGGATCGCGATCCGTGATATGGAGTCGACGGTAAAAGAGACGTTGGCGATGACGAATGTAAATTTTATCGGACTACATTTTCACATTGGATCCCAGATACTTGACATGGGTGACTTTGAGGCATTGTGCAACAGAATCAATGACTTGCAGGACGACTTAGACAGACACCATGTCACGGTTCAGCATATCAATGTAGGAGGCGGTTTAGGAATCGACTATATCCACCCCAACAGAGTACCGATCCCAGATTTTAAGGATTACTTCCGGACATTTGGAAGACATCTGAAGCTTAGACCCGGACAACATCTACACTTCGAACTTGGACGCTCCATCGTAGCCCAATGCGGGACATTGATCACGCGGACGCTGTATGTCAAGCAGGGAACAAAGAAACAATTCGTCATCGTAGATGCCGGAATGACCGACCTTATTCGCCCTGCGCTCTATCAAGCTTATCACAGAATAGAGAATATCAGTAGTGAAGAACGTCCGGAAACCTACGATGTTGTTGGCCCGATATGTGAATCCAGCGATGTCTTTGCTAAGGCCATCGACCTGAACAAAACTCGTCGCGGAGATCTGATTGCCATCCGTTCTGCGGGTGCATATGGTGAAATCATGGCCAGCCAGTATAATTGTCGTAAGCTGCCGAAGGGATATATATCAGAAGAAATATAATGCCTGTGCTATGATCATAGATGACCCGACCATCGTATTGTGCATTCTCTTGCTTGTATTAGCATTTGCATCTTCCTTGGCCACCCCCTTTTTCAGATTCAAGACACAAGTTCAGGAGCCGGTGTCCGATGACTGCATCCCTGCGACCGGACCCGCGGTCACCGTTCTGATCACCGTGCATGAGAATGCAGAAGAATTGGACAAGCATCTGCCCATCCTGCTTTCACAAGTTTATGAACCAGGTTATGAAGTAGTAGTCGTGGCTGAAAAAGGTGATGCTGAAGCCGATAGCGTGTTGAAGCAATATAGTCAGAATGCTCGTCTGTACACTACATTCATTCCCGACTCATCGAAATATATGAGCCGGAAGAAACTTGCGATCACTTTAGGAGTGAAAGCAGCCAAGAATGAATGGATCCTCTTGACTGAGCCTTTCAGTGCTCCCCAATCAGATGAATGGCTACAACAAATGGCCCGGCAGTGTGCTGATGACAAGAATCTTGTCATCGGTTATTCCGGCTATTCATCCAACGCGAAGCCTTTCCAACGCTTTGAACGTCTTCTGACAGCCTGCTATCTAATGAACAAAGACCTCAAATCCGTTTCCTATAGGACGAACGGAACCAATCTGATGTTCAGAAAAAGCGAGTTCATGGCGCAGCATGGCTATCAAGGCAATCTACATCTGCTTCGAGGTGAATTTGATTTTCTGGTCAACAAATATGCCCGTAAGGGTGGCACCGCACTCGCACTGTCGCCTCAAGCATGGGTCCGTGACGATGCCCCGTCGAGCAAGTCTTGGAAAAACAAGCATCTTTTTTATTTGGAAACACGAAAATTTCTGAAAAGAAGCTTTCCCGTCCGGCTTGCCTTCAACTTTGACCAATGGATGTTGCATCTGAACTTCATGGCCATCATTGCTGCATTCGTTTACTCCATCCTGACGCATAACTGGATGCTGTGCGGATGTGCAGCAGTGGTCTCAGCCATCACCTTGATCTTGCGGATCATGTTTGCCAAGCGAGTGATCAATTACTTCTGTGAGGAGATCCCTGCATGGAAGATCCTTCCGTATGAGTTCAGTATGGCATGTCGCAACCTTGTTCACTTCATTCAGTACAAGCTTGCGGACAAGAATGTTTTTACAAGTCACAAGTTATGAAGATACTGCTTTACATGCCAAGTTATATCGAGAAACGGAATGCCAACCAAGCGTTGGCCTCCGTTTTGTTGCGTTGCTTGGATCGAAAAGCAGAAATCAGCGCAGCCTCCAAGTTGCCCTCCGAATGGCTGACCTATGATGTGATTCATGTATTTGGCTGCAACGAGATACGGGGATCACGCCTCGTCCGGAAGGCAAAGCATGAAAGAATCCCCACCATATTGTCTCCATTGGGAGACTTGCAGCCCTGGAATCGCTCTAAGCATGGAATCAAGCGAGTCTGTCTGACAAGCATTCTTCAGCGACAGATGACAACAGATGCCTCGGCTGTTCATCTTTGCAGTGTTTGGGAACTGCAACATTTTGAACAACTGAGATGGAATCCACACACACAATTGATTCCGAATGCCGTCGTCTCTTCACTGGTCAATGAAGATCAGATGGCAAATGCCATGTTGAAACTCTATCAGAAGGTCATTGACTCAAATGCCTACGCACAGATACGGACGATGCAACGACGGGCTATACTTTTATTGCTTCAAGCTGGAATAGACGCAGAGAAAACGAATGATCCTGTGTATAAGGCAGAGACAGACCACATCATCCCTACCCTCACTGCCACCGATTGGAGGAACATCCGTTTATATGCGTATGACGAACAGATATTGGATCTCATCGAAATTGGACTCAAAAGAATACAATTTAATGCACCAAATATCGTTGTTGAAGAAATAGAACGTTTTCCATCAATTTATCATTATGAAAAAAAACACCTTGAATCTAAAACTTTGCCTGATCACTGCCAGAAGGCGCGAAACTGTCGAATCATCGAAGCATCTGAAGATTCCAACGTGAGGGAATTAGCCACTATGGTGCTGCATATCAAGGATGAGGTTAGACGTCACACCATGCCTCTCCTTCACTTGGCAGACCTTTACACGAAACTGAAGTTCAGCGACTATGATGAAGATGGTTTTTCCGACCTGATCATTCAAATGGGAATTGACGCGTTCACTGCACGCCTGATTTCCATATTGGAAGTAGAATTGGGGCTTACAGAAGGTTTTCACCCCATCGAAGCCCGACGAGATAATGAAACGAAACGATTAACAAGAAACATTATTAAACTTTAATTGGATAACAAAATGACAACTATTCGGTACGACATTGACAAGAATCTTAGATACTTACAATTGCTTTCGCAATCTTTTCCAACGATTGCGGATGCCAGTACAGAGATCATCAACCTGCAGGCAATCCTTAATCTGCCAAAAGGAACGGAACATTTCTTGGCCGACATTCATGGCGAATACCAGGCCTTCCAGCATGTTCTGAAGAATGCCTCTGGTAACATCAAGCGTAAAGTGTCGGAACTTTTTGGCACGACACTGCGTGAGACCGAGAAAAGGGAGTTGTGTACCCTGATCTACTATCCGGAGCAAAAGTTAGAGTTGGTCAAGGCTTCCGAGGATGACATCAACGACTGGTACCACATCACTTTACATCAATTAGTGGCAGTCTGCCGTGACGTATCGAGCAAGTATACCCGCTCCAAGGTGCGCAAATCTCTTCCTTCGGACTTCAGCTATATCATCCAGGAATTGCTCCACGAACGGACTGAGGATACCAATAAGACGGCCTATGTGAATGTCATCATTGATACGATCATATCCACCGGACGTGCAGATGACTTCATCATCGCATTAGCCAACGTGATCCAGCGCTTGTCAATCGACCAGCTGCACATCCTCGGTGACATCTACGATCGTGGTCCCGGTGCCCACATCATCATGGACACAATGGCCAGATATCATGATTGGGACATCACTTGGGGCAATCATGACATACTCTGGATGGGTGCATGTGCAGGCAATGAAGCATGTATATGCAATGTCATCAGACTGTCACTGCGATACGCGAACCTCGCAACTTTGGAAGAGGGATATGGCATCAACTTAGTGCCCTTGGCAACATTTGCCATGGAGACCTATCAGGATGATCCCTGTAAGGAATTCAAGCCTAAGTTGAGCGGAGGTTCTGCGAAAATGGATGACAAGTCTCAACGCCTCACGGCACTGATGCACAAGGCGATCGCCATCATCCAGTTCAAGTTGGAAGCACAGATCTGTGAGCGCCATCCAGAATGGAATATGCAGGACCGCGCACTCTTTAGCAACATTGATTACGATAAAGGAACTATCATTGTTGATGACAAGGAGTATCAGCTGAGGAGTAATTACTTCCCTACCGTTGATCCCAAACATCCGAACCGGCTCACTGCCGAGGAACAAATACTCATGGACAAACTGAGCCGTTCTTTCAAGGTCTGCGAAAAGCTCCATGACCATATCAAGCTACTTCTCAGTCATGGCAGCATGTTCAGTATATGCAACAACAACCTTCTCTTCCATGCTTCCGTTCCCCTGAATGCCGACGGCACTCTGAAAGAAGTGGAAATCTATCCGACCAAGAAATACAGTGGCAAGGAGCTGATGCACAAACTTGACATGCTTATCCGGACAGCTTTCCAGAACGACTCGGACGAAGAGAAGCGTAAATACGCCATCGATTATTTCCTCTACCTTTGGTGCGGACCCGACAGTCCGTTGTTTGACAAGTCGAAAATGTCCACGTTCGAGCGCTACTTTATCGCAGAGAAGGAAACCCATCACGAAGCCAAGGGCGACTATTTCAAACTGAGAGTGAACGAAGAAATTGCCGACTATATCATGGACTCTTTTGGCGTTGAAGGGCCAAACCGTCACATCATCAATGGCCATGTGCCGGTCCACGTGATGAACGGTGAAAATCCGATCAAGGCAAACGGCAAGTTAATGGTGATTGACGGCGGTTTCTCACAGGCTTATCACGAAGAAACGGGTATAGCAGGCTATACCTTGGTCTATCACAGCAGAGGCTTCCAACTGGTTCAGCATGAACCTTTCACCTCAACAGAAGATGCCATTCTCAGAGGCACTGACATTAAGAGCACAACACAGATCGTAGAGATGTCAACGCATCGGATGCATGTTGCAGATACGGACAAAGGCAAAGAGCTGCGACAACAGATTGCAGACCTTGAGGAACTGCTCTATGCTTATCATCACGGATTCATCACCGAGCGAGAGCGGAAAAAATAAATCAGTTCGCCAAGAAGGTAGTTCGAACTACTTGCACCACATGTAGAATATTGTCGAACTAACGACGTTAAGAATGTAAATATCAAAAGTTTATAAATCACAGTCTCAACATAGACGACACGCAGCTTAGAATAGCGTCGGGCAAAGCTATCCTTCGGAACCTCCAAAGGATAGCTTTGGATTTCCGAAAGGATAGCTCCGGAAGCTCCGGATGATAGCTTTGCGCCGACGTGATATATCGTCTCCTCTAAGAGCCCCGTTGAGCAGGGGTGAATGTACGTTGACATTGATGGTCAGAAAGCGGTCTTTGGCAGTCGGCTTTCTTTTTTTTGCGCTAATAAGTTTGCTCAACTCAATGATTTTAATTAATTTTGCAGTCGCAATGAGCGTGTTGTCTTTCAAAGGTATTAGATCCATTATTAGATTCCCATTAACATAAACCACATTCACAGACATTCCTTTAGCAATGTTCGCATGAACCAATGCCGGGAACGTCATTCATTATTTACCATTCACAGCATCATCATATATGGTTGAGTTTTTAAATCATTCGATCCACGCGGCCTTGTTTGACTTGGACGGAGTCATATTCGATACGGAACCTCAATACACTGTCTTCTGGCAGAACATCTTCGATGAATACTATCCGGAATCGGTCGGAATGGCCGACAAGATCAAGGGACAGACACTGGTTCAGATATTCGACAAGTACTTTCCGGGCATGACTGCCGACCAAGAAATGATTACGGCTCGCTTGAATGAATATGAGCAGCGTATGCACTTTGAATACATTCCCGGCTGCATGGATTTCATCCGTTATCTTCGCAACAGTTCGGTCAAGACGGCAGTTGTGACAAGCAGCAACCAGGCAAAGATGCAGAACGTCTATCGGGAGCATCCCGAGCTCAACTCTCTCTTCGATTCCATTTTGACCAGCGAGGACTTCAGCCGCAGCAAACCGGATCCTGACTGCTATCTGAAAGGGGCCAAACGGCTCCATGTCCCCACGGGTCACTGCTTAGGATTTGAAGATAGTTTCAACGGATTAAGGTCTGTCCGCTCTGCCGGAATGCATGTTGTCGGCTTAGCAACCACAAACAGTTCGGAGGCCATCGCGCCATTCTGCGACTTGGTGATCAATGACTATACGGAGCTGAGAGCCAACGGCGCAAGGCTCGATGCCAAATAATCAGGCTGGCTGTCTATCCGATTTTCACTCAAAAAGCATAACTACATGGATACGCAAAATACGCCCATCCACATTCACCTTTGGAACAAGGACTTTTGGAAATTAGCTTTAGCCAATCTGCTGCTGTCCATATCGGTCTACATGATGATTCCTATGACAGGGCGCTATACGGCTTTGCATGAGTTCTCGCCGATGACACGCGGTCTGATTATGGGATCAACCGGCATCGGACTGTTCCTTTTCGGTCCGTTTGTCAATTATCTTATCCAGCGATACCGTCGCAATCAAGTCTGCCTGTATGCCATGACGGCCGTTGCCATCATCGAGCTGCTCACCATGCAGGTGCAGTCATCCCGTCTGCTTACTGGCCAGCATTTGGTCTACTCCCTGATTGCACTGCGCATCCTGTTGGGTGCTGCGTTCGGGCTATCCCAAATGGTAATGGTCAGCACATTAGTCATAGACTTGTGCGAATCTTTGCATAGAACTGAGGCAAACTATGCACTTTCATGGTTCGGGAGATTCGCCTTATCCTTGGGTCCATTGCTTGTCACGATGTTATACAACGCATCAGTAGCCCCTCAATGGATTTACTATACAGCCATGGCTATAACTTTTTTCTCCATTCTTTTAGTCAATCGGATCAAGTTTCCTTTTAAGACTCCCGAAGACGATGTTCACCTGACTGGCACAGATCGTTTCTTTCTTCCGAGAGGAAAGTGGCTCTTCCTGCTCCTCACATTTATTACAGTCATAGTCGGAATTCTATTGACCCTTCCCTTAACGCCCCTTTTCTTCGGCATGATGATGGCTGGCTTTTTCCTTTCCCTGTTGGCAGAGAAGTTCGCTTTTGCTGATGCCAATCTGCGGAGCGAGACAGTGACGGGTCTGTTGGCCATCATCGCGGCATTGTTGATCCTGCTGTCCGATGACCGTCTGGCAGTTCTCTTCATTTCGCCGATCCTCTTCGGTTTCGGCATAGGAATCATCGGAAGCCGTCTCCTGCTGTTTTTCATCAAGCTGACCACACACTGTCAGCGCGGGACATCACAGAGTTCGTTCTTCCTCGCATGGGAAACGGGCATCGCTGTCGGTCTCTTTATTGGATGCACTTTTCTGGTCGGCAGACCGTCCACGGCCTTGCTCAGTGGAGTTGCAATAGCCATCGTGGCACTGATATTGTATAATCTCTTCGTCCATACTTGGTATGTGGAGCATAAAAATCGATGATCCGTTATCGCGGCAGAATGTCCCCAGTACCGAATCTCACTTATTACTGCTTCGGAGCACTCATGAATGAGATTAAGGCTGTATTGAAACAATAAATCCGCAGCGCATCCGTTATCCTACAGAATGAATATAAAGTCAGTCATAGCCATCGTTTTTTCGGTTTCCATGATGCTTCTGTCATGTTCCGACAGCGACAGTTTCTCGATGTCGCCAGCGCTTCATCTGACCTTTTCAGAAGACTCCATCAGCTTGGACACCGTGTTTTCGACGGTTCCAACAGCAACCCGCTCGTTCTGGGTATACAATCACTCTAAAGACGGTATTAGGTGTACGACGGTCCGGCTTCAGCGCGGAAATCAGACCGGATTCCGTGTTAACGTAGATGGAGCTTATCTTGGACAGAGTGTCGGATACCAGACACAGAACGTGGAAATACGTGCTGGCGACAGCATTCGTGTATTCGTGGAACTGACTTCCCCTAACAACTACAGTCTCAATCCAAAACTGATCGAAGACAATCTCATATTCTCCCTTGAGAACGGAAATGAGCAGAAGGTGAACCTCAATGCCTATTCGTGGGACGCAAAGATACTGAATAACGTAACCATAGAAAAGGACTCGACACTCCACGATGTGCGTCCGATCATAGTCTATGGGGGAATAAGGGTCGGGGAAAATGCCACACTGACGATCCCGGAAGGCACAAGCATCTACTTTCACCATGATGCAGGCATTGACGTTTACGGTCGTCTGATCACGCAAGGAACACCGGAACGCGAAGTCATGTTGCGTGGCGACAGGATCGACAGGATGTTTGATTATCTACCCTATGACAATATCTCCGGACAGTGGAAAGGCATCCGGTTCCATCAGACATCATTCAGCAACACTATGACCTATACGGATCTGCACGGCGCAAACGACGGCATCGTCTGCGACTCTTCCGCCACGGACCGGCCTAAACTGACCATGGATGCATGCACGGTCCACAACTGCCAAGGCTATGGTATTGCCGCGAGATACGTACAGATGGCATTGAGCAACTGCCAAATCAGCAACACACTTAACGACTGCTTGTCTATAGAAGATGGAGTCACGCTACTCAACAACTGCACCATCGCACAGTACTATCCCTTCAATAGCGAAAGAGGCACGGCACTCTCCGTATCTATCCGTGCCCTGTTCAAGTCTTTGCAATGCCGCAACACGCTTATCACCGGCTATGATGATAACGTTCTCAGAATGGCAGTGACCGACACGACCGTCCAACATTTGTATCAGTTCGACGATTGCATGATCCGCACGCCGAAAGTAACAACGAAAGACAGTATCCATTACAATCGGGTCATCTTCGAGAATGTCACCGATACAACTATGTATGGATATCATCAGTTCGTCAAGATCGACACCGACAATCTGAGATATGATTTTCGTCTGAAAGACAAAAGTGCAGCCATAGGAAAAGCGAATCCGTCAACAACAATGCCCACAGATCGCAACGGACTGAAAAGAGACGATCTACCAGATATCGGCTCCTATGAAGCCGAGCGGACAAAATAGCATCTTAATCGTATGAAAGAGCGAAAAATAGAAATCAACATGCAGTTTGCCGAGCTTCAAGAGCTTAGCAACGAAGATCAGGAACTTATCCAACAGGCCATCAAGGCCACGCGCCACAGCTATGCGAAATATAGTCATTTTCATGTCGGATCAGCAGTGAGGCTTGAGAATGGGACCATTGTAATCGGAGCGAATCAAGAGAATGCCGCATTCCCTTCAGGCCTTTGTGCCGAGAGAACGGCCATTTTCGCCGCCCAGGCCAACTATCCTGACCAGCCGATCCGTACGCTGGCCATCGCTGCCAGCAATGCACTGGGATTCCGCCCTAATCCAATCAGTCCTTGCGGTGCTTGCCGACAGGTGATCTTGGAGGTAGAAGACCGATACCAAAAACCTGTCCGTATCCTGCTCTACGGTACAGAAGGTGTTTACATTATCAACAGTGTGAAGGATCTGTTGCCACTCAGTTTCGTCGACGCAGACATGCGGTGACGTAAGACCGAGGCTTCCTTTAATTCATCCAGATGATGAAAGTAGTCAAGAGCCGGCTCTCTTTCTGGAAAACCGGCTCTTCGTTATTGTTGTCTTGCGACAGTTTCTTTCATGTTCATTTGATCAGATCTATCGAGCGCTGAAGAAAGGCATTGAGTCCTGATCCCTTCAGCATACCGTTCTGGAGCAAGGCCAAATCGATCAACTGATGGATGATCTTGTCTCCTTTGGCATAGGCTGCCAGCACTTCTGCTTTCTGTTTTTTCTGCTCCTCTATGGCCTTCTCCGTTGTCTTGACATCATCCCGCTCTTCCTGAGAGATCTCTTCCGGTTTTTTCTTGGATTGGCTTTGGTTGAGGGCAGCCAACCTTGCCTGCTGTCCTTTCAGCTCACTTTCGATGGGCTTGAGCAATTCAGCGGTTCCGGCATTAGCATCTTTCAGCACTCGCTTGATCAGAGCATGGTCACTGTTGAGGACCAAGTTGTAAGAGTCAGGCAGCTGCTGATAGAAGCTCATACCAGCCTGGAAGCGGCTCATCTCCTTCATTCTTCGCATATACTCATTCTGCGTGATGAGCACAGGTTGACCATTTTCGCCGAGCGATTGAACCTCAACATTGAATTCTGCTTTGTCGATCTTGGGCATCTGCGAACGGAAGACCTGCGACAGATTGTCACGATCCTGGTCGTTAAGATCAGTCTGATGCTGGTCGTTCTTGACAATCAAATGATCAATGGTGTCAGCATCAACGCGGGTGAAATGGCTCTTCTCAAACTTCGATTCCAACATGGAGATCATCGGAACGTCTAATTCTCCGTCGAAGAGCAGCACGCTGTAGCCCTTGCTCTTAGCAGCTTCTACATAGGAATACTGATCCTCCGTATTGGTTGTATAGAGATAGACGAGCTCTCCATTCTTGTCAGTCTGCTCGCCTTTGATCAGCTGCTGATACTCTTCATAGGTGAAATACTTGCCGTCAACATCCTTAAAGAGGGCGAAATCTTTAGCTCGATCATAGAACGTTTCAGCCTCCGAGAGCATGCCGTAGTTTATGAAGATTTTCAGACGATCCCACTTTTCCTCATAAGCTTTACGGTCCTCCTTGAAGATGGACTGCAGCCTGTCGGTCACTTTCTTGGTGATATAGGTCGAGATCTTCTTGACGTTGCTGTCACTCTGCAAATAGCTGCGACTTACATTCAATGGGATATCGGGAGAGTCAATAATGCCATGGAGCAGCGTGAGGAATTCAGGCACGATCCCTTCCACTTGATCCGTGACAAACACTTGATTGCAATAGAGTTGGATCTTGTTGCGCTGCAGATCCAAGTTATTCTTGATCTGTGGGAAGTAAAGGATGCCAGTGAGATGGAAAGGATAATCCACATTGAGGTGAATCCAGAACAAAGGCTCATCCTGCATGGGATATAATGTGCGATAAAAGCTCTTATAATCTTCGTCCTTGAGTGTTGACGGAGCTTTCGTCCACAACGGTTCCACGTCATTGACGATGCGGTCTTCGGCTGTTTCCACTTCCTTTCCGTCTTTCCATTCTGTCTTCTTGCCGAATGCAATTGGCACAGACATGAACTTACAATACTTGTTCAGCAATTCCAGAATCTTGTTTTTCTCCAAGAATTCCTTGCAGTCATCAGCAATGTGCAGGATAATCTCTGTCCCTCGGTCGTCTTTTTCTGCATCGTCAATGGTGAACGACGGACTGCCGTCACATGTCCAATGGACAGCCTGTGAGTCCTCTTTGTAGCTTCGTGTGATGATTTCTACCTTGTCCGAAACCATAAAGCTAGAATAGAAGCCGAGTCCGAAATGACCGATGATAGCCTGTGCGTTTTCCTTGTATTTGTCCAAGAAGTCGGTCACTCCAGAGAATGCTATCTGGTTGATATACCTGTCTATCTCCTCTTCCGTCATGCCGATGCCCCTGTCACGGATGGTCAGTGTCTTCTGCTCCTTGTCAATATCGACATGGATCGTGAGGTCACCAAGCTCGCCTTTGAACTCACCCTGAGCTGTCAGTGTCTTCAACTTCTGTATCGCATCCACCGCATTGGAGATCATTTCACGTAGGAAAATCTCATGATCGGAATAGAGAAACTTTTTGATGACGGGGAATATATTCTCTGTAGTAACCCCGATATTACCTTTCTGCATTGTGATATAACTTTACTTCAATGTTGTTTACCGATTCATTGCAAATACCATGCCAAAGAGCGGAACAGACGTCTGAATCTCTCAGTGGAGGCGAGTAAACAGGCTAAAAGAGAGACTTGCATGTCACTGATGACACATACCACACACACACATATATCATCCGCCCGGCGCAGAGCTATCCTCCGGGCGCCCAAGAGCTATCCTCCAGGGCGCGAAGAGCTATCCTCCGGGCGGCCCAAAGGATAGCTTTCGGACGCGCTTGGTAACTATCTGTCCATCAACAAGTTGTAATTTTCAGTTTCAAGAGGTGGAAGCCAAGCTGTCAAGCGGGCTAAAAAAATAAGGTACAGATCACATTCCGTGATTCGTACCTTATTTTGCAGGCAGCACAGACTGCCATTCACGCAGACCGCCGTCTACAGTTCCCAACCGATGGCAGAGGCCCCTAACACGGCTGCAGACGCTCCGTCCAATCCGCTGATAAGGAATTTGGCCTTTCCTCTGAAGATCTTCAGCACATGCTGATCATAACTCCGCTTGATGGGATTCATGATTAAGTCACCCGCTTTAACCAGTCCTCCGAAGAAGATAAATGCTTCTGGCGAGGAGAAAGCGGTAAAATCGGCGCATGCCTCACCTAAGATTTCACCAGTATAGTCATAGATGCGCTTGGCCAGTTCGTCTCCTTTTTCAGCTGCGATCGACACATCCAACGAGGTGATTTCTTCTGGTTTCAGATCACGCAAAAGCGAAGCCTCATTGGTCTGTGTCAAGAATTCGCGAGCCGTACGGGCCACTCCGGTAGCCGAGCAATATGCCTCAAGGCAACCATTGCGACCGCATCCGCAGGCACGACCATTTTCGCGACGCACGATAACGTGCCCTAACTCACCTGCAAATCCGTCGTGTCCATAGACAAGCTGGCCATTGACTACAATACCCGATCCTACTCCGGTGCCTAAAGTGATCATGATAAAGTTTTTCATTCCGCGAGCCACTCCGTAGGTCATCTCGCCAATAGCAGCAGCGTTCGCGTCATTGGTCAGCCCGACAGGGATGCCGCCAAGTTGCTCTGAGAACATTTTTGCAAGTGGAATCGATGCATCATGCGCCCACTTCAAATTCGGGGCAAACTCGATGGTGCCATTGTAGTAATTCCCGTTAGGTGCCCCAATACCCATTGCCTTGATTTTGGCGATGCCCCCAACCTGATCGATGACAATCCGCAGAGCCTCTACCGCTGCCGATACGTAATCTTCGGCGTTGCTGAATCCTTGCGTTTTGATCGCCGTTGTGGCTTTGATTTCGCCACGGCTGTCTACAATTCCAAATACAGAGTTGGTTCCTCCCAAGTCCAAGCCGATCACATACGGCTTCATTTCATTCTGTGTATCCATATAATTAGTTTTACAAATAGAAATCCTGTCCATGATATCTCTGACAAAGTTATCAAAAATACGCCATCTCGCAAAGTTTTAAATGGAAAATTTGCTCATATCGTATAATTTTTGCAATTTTGCACTCAATATGCCGCTTCCATTTCAAATAGATATACTGAGTTTGATCTTCAAAGGGATCTTGATTGGCATTATTGCATCGGCACCGATGGGTCCCGTTGGCATTCTCTGTATACAACGGACTTTGAACAAAGGCAGATGGTATGGCTTTGTGACGGGCATCGGGGCGGCTTGCAGTGATCTGATCTATGCGCTCATCACCGGTTTGGGAATGAGTTTTGTCATGCGTCTGATCTCTGATCCATCCAACAAGTTCTGGCTTCAGATTGTCGGCAGCTTGATGTTGCTACTCTTTGGCGTCTATAGTTTCCGCAACAATCCCACGCGCAACATGCACGTCAGCGGCAGCATGAAAGGCTCTTTGTGGCACAATGGACTGACAGCCTTCCTCGTCACGTTCTCCAACCCACTCATAATCTTTCTTTTTATGGCTTCCTTTGCACAGTTGGCTTTCGTCATTCCCAATCATCCAATAGAAATGACGCTGGGCTATTCCAGTATCATCGGAGGAGCCTTGCTGTGGTGGTTTGGACTGACGTGGCTCATTGACAAGATCAGAGGAAAGTTCGATACGAATGGCATCATCATCATCAACAAGGTGATTGGAAGTCTGGTGATTCTCTTTTCGATGATCATGCTGTTCGGCACCGTCTTTAATCTCTACACTTTCCAATATTGACAGTATGTACATAGCACAGGAATTAAGAAAGAAGAGTATCGCCGAATACCTTCTCTATATGTGGCAGATGGAAGATATGATCCGTGCAATGGGCTGCTCTCTGCCGCTCATCCGCAAAGCATACATTTCGCAGTTCGCCGATTACACCGAAGAGCAGAAGGATAACGAGACTGATTGGTTCGGCAACCTGATCCGGATGATGAACGAAGAGGGATGCCGGGAATACGGACATCTGAAGATCAACCAAATCGTCATGAAAGACCTGATTGACCTTCACAACAGGCTGTTGCAATCATCCAAATTCCCCTATTACAATGCGGCCTACTACAAGGTTTTGCCTTTCATCGTCGAACTTCGCAACAAGGGAGATAAGGAAGTCAATGAAATCGAGAACTGTTTCGATGCGCTCTATGGTGTGATGATGCTTCGTATACAGAAGAAAAACATCACGCCCGAAACAGAGAATGCCATCAAGGAACTGACATCCTTCATCGGCATGCTCTCCGACTATTATATCAAGGACCGTGACGAGGGATTGGAGTTTGAATGATTCCCCTACCCTATGACGTCAATAAGTCGCTACAGCGATGCCCGAAGACTTCATGCCCGATGCACTGAATCAGTTTGACGGCAATCCGGATATGGTTTCATAAAAGACAATTGATCATCAGAATGAAATGAACATATTAGTTACAGGTGCCAATGGGCAGCTCGGGCACAAGATCCAGGAAGCCTCCCGCAAAAGTTGGGACCATTACATTTTTACCGATGTGAGCGAGGGTTATGTACATTTGGACATCACCTGCATGGACGACATCATGAGGATGGTACGTGAACATGATATCCGTTGCGTCATCAACTGTGCAGCATGGACCAACGTCGACAAGGCAGAGGAGTGTCCGGAACTTGTTGAAAAGCTCAACGCAGATGCCCCGGAAAACCTCGCTATTGCCATGAAGGAAGCAGGAGGTGTGCTTATCCATATCAGTACTGACTATGTCTTCGGCGGCGATCCCTACAACACTCCATGCCGGGAAGATCAGCAAGGAACGCCCACAGGCATCTACGGATTGGCAAAACTGCATGGGGAACAGAAGATTGAAGCGACTGGAGTGGCCCACATTATTATCCGTACGGCATGGCTTTATTCAGAATATGGTCACAACTTCCTGATCACCATGCTCGCTCTGACCGCATCTAAACCGCAACTGAAAGTGGTCTTCGACCAATGCGGAACGCCAACCTATGCAGGCGATCTGGCTGATGCGATCTTCGAAATAGTGGAACATCGGCGCTTCGAAGGACATTCCGGCATCTATCATTTCTCTAATGAGGGCGTCTGTTCGTGGTTCGATTTTGCAAAGATGATTGGTATCCTTGCAGGCCATACGTCATGTGACATCCAGCCCTGTCATAGCGATGAGTTCCCCTCCGTAGTGAAACGGCCGGCCTACAGCGTCTTGGACAAGACGAAGATCAAGCAAACGTTCGGGCTGCAGATCCCCTATTGGACCGACAGTCTGCAGAAATGCCTGAAGCGGCTGAAGGATACGGAAGGACAGCAGGCAACAGATAACATGTAAAAAGATACAGCAACAAGCATGAATGAAATAGAACGCAGACGTACGTTTGCCATCATTTCCCACCCCGACGCAGGTAAGACAACCCTGACCGAGAAATTTCTGCTCTTCGGAGGACAGATCCAAGTGGCAGGCGCAGTGAAAAGCAACAAGATCCGCAAGACAGCCACATCCGACTGGATGGATATCGAAAAGCAGCGCGGAATTTCCGTCTCAACGTCCGTGATGGAGTTCGACTACCTTCCGGAAGGTCTTACGGGCGATCCGTATAAGGTGAACATTCTCGACACACCAGGCCACCAGGACTTCGCCGAGGATACTTACCGCACGCTGACTGCCGTAGATTCGGCCATCATTGTCGTGGATTCAGCCAAGGGCGTGGAAGCTCAGACGCGCAAACTCATGGAAGTTTGCCGCATGAGGAATACCCCCGTGATCATCTTTGTGAACAAGATGGACCGTGAAGGGCGTGATCCGTTTGACCTGCTTGATGAACTTGAAGAGGAGCTACAGATCAAGGTGCGCCCGCTCTCATGGCCTATCGGACAGGGCCTGCGCTTCAAAGGTGTCTACAATATCTATGAACAGCAGCTCAATCTGTTCAATCCGAACAAGCAAAGGGTGACAGAAAAGGTGGCTGTAGATATTCAGTCGGCCGCACTTGAGACACATGTCGGCACCCGCGAGGCCAAACAACTGCGCGATGATCTAGAACTGATTTCCGGTGTATATGCTGACTTTGAAGTGGAAAACTATCGCTCAGCAGAGGTCGCCCCAGTCTTCTTCGGATCAGCGCTTAATAATTTCGGCGTTCAGGAACTGCTCAATTGTTTTGTCGAAATAGCTCCCTCGCCTAAGCCTACGCAGGCAGAAGAGCGCCAGGTGCTGCCAACTGAACCTAAGTTCAGCGGTTTCATTTTCAAGATCACTGCCAATATAGACCCCAATCATCGATCTTGTATCGCCTTCTGCAAAGTATGCAGCGGAAAATTCATACGCAATGCACCCTATCTGCATATCCGACTTGGGAAGACCGTAAGGTTCTCTTCCCCCACCCAGTTCATGGCACAGCGAAAGAGTACCGTTGATGAAGCCTATCCGGGCGACATCGTCGGACTGCCCGACAATGGCATCTTCAAGATCGGCGACACGCTTACAGAAGGAGAAGAGCTTCATTTCAGAGGGCTGCCCAGCTTCTCTCCGGAACTCTTCAAATATATTGAGAACGACGATCCGATGAAGTCGAAACAGTTTATGAAGGGCCTCGAACAGCTCATGAACGAAGGAGTGGCTCAGCTATTTGTCAATCAGTTCAACAACCGACGTATTGTAGGAACCGTCGGTCAGTTACAGTTTGAGGTCATCCAGTACCGTCTCGAACATGAATACAATGCGAAATGCCGTTGGGAACCTGTCCACTTGTATAAGGCCTGCTGGATTGAGGCTGACAGTCAGACAGAACTTGAAAATTTCAAGAAACGCAAATACCAGTATATGGCAAAAGATATAGAGGGGCGCGACGTCTTTCTGGCAGACAGCAGTTATGTGCTAAGCATGGCACAGGAAGACTTTAAACATATCAGCTTCCATTTCACCAGCGAGTTTTAATCATAATTATAACACAT
>ONHE01000059.1 GCA_900317545.1 uncultured Prevotella sp.
CGCATAATCGAGCGGATGCGTGCGTAGGTGTACTGGATGAATGGTCCGGTGTTGCCGTTGAAGTCGATCGACTCTTCCGGATTGAAGAGCATGTTTTTGCGGGCGTCCACTTTGAGGATGAAATATTTCAGCGCTCCGAGTCCGACAATGCGTGCCACCTCCTGCTTTTCTTCCTCTGTCATGTCGGCGAACTTGCCGAGTTCGTCGCTCATACGTCGTGCGTCGCCGATCATGGTGGCAATCAAGTCGTCGGCATCAACGACGGTTCCCTCGCGCGACTTCATCTTCCCGTTGGGGAGTTCGACCATTCCGTAGGAGAAATGGACAAGTTCCTTTCCCCACTTGAACCCCAAGCGGTCGAGCAGGATAGACAGTACCTGGAAGTGATAGTTCTGTTCGTTGCCCACCACGTAGATCATCTTGTCGATGGGGAAGTCGCTGAAGCGCATGGCGGCCGTGCCGATATCCTGCGTCATATATACGCTCGTGCCGTCGGATCGGAGCAACAACTTCTGGTCGAGCCCTTCTTTCGTCAGGTCCGCCCATACGCTGTTGTCATCCTTCCGGAAGAATTTGCCTGTCTGAAGGCCTTCTTCCACCTTCTTCTTTCCCTCGAGGTAGGTATTTGATTCATAGTATATCTTGTCGAAGGAGACGCCGAGTGCGCGGTAGGTCTCATCAAAACCGGCATAGACCCAGTCGTTCATGCGCTTCCATAGTGCGCGCACTTCGGGGTCGTTATGCTCCCAGCGGACCAGCATCTCGTGCGCTTCCTTCATGAGCGGGGCCTCGTTCTTGGCTTTCTCTTCAGCCTTCTCGGGGTCCATTCCTTCGCTGATGTATTGCGTCTTGAGCGTTTCCACCTCTGCGCGGTAGTGCTTGTCGAAGGCCACATAGTAGTCTCCGATGAGGTGATCGCCCTTCTTTCCTGATGTCTCGGGTGTCTCTCCGTTGCCCCACTTCTGCCATGCGAGCATGGACTTGCAGATGTGTATGCCGCGGTCATTGACGATATTGGTCTTGACGACGCGGTTTCCGTTGGCCTCCAAGATCTGTGCCAGCGCCCATCCGAGCAAGTTATTGCGCACGTGCCCGAGGTGGAGGGGCTTGTTGGTGTTGGGTGAGGAGTATTCGATCATCACCAACGGCGCGTCGTCGCCGGCTTTCCGGCACCCGAAGTTGTCGTCGGCGTCGATGTCATTGAGCAGCTCTATCCATGCCGCAGGTGCGATGACGAGGTTCAGAAAGCCCTTGACCACGTTGTATCGGGCTACGGCCTTGCAGTGGGCGAGCAGATGTTCGCCGATGGCCTGTGCGGTGTCTTCGGGCCGCTGACGTGAAATCTTGACGAGGGGGAAGACCACGAGCGTGAGGTTTCCTTCAAATGTGGCCTTCGTTTTCTGCAACTGTACCAGCTCTTCCGGGACAGTCTGGCCGTACAATTCATTCACTGCCTCGATGACAGCTTGGCTAATCTGATGTTCGATCTTCATATTGCTGAGTTTCTATAAACTATAAGGGTGGCTGCAAAATTACAAAAAATAATCGGGTTAATCATCCGAGTAAAGAATAAAAATGGTATTTTTGCCAAATGAAAACAAAAAGATTCATCAGGGATTATCTATTGATTGCCATAGCGATGATGTTGGGCGCGCTTGGCTGGATCGTTTTTCTGCTGCCCAACAGGATTGCTTTGGGCGGCATTACGGGTATTGCCTCGATCTTCTATTGGGGTTTCGGCATCCCTGCCCAGGCCGTCTATTTCGGTCTCAATGCACTGTTGCTGCTGGTCGCGCTCCGCATTCTCGGTTGGCGATTCTGTGTGAAAACGATCTTCGGAGTTATCGTCTTCACGCTCTTCTCGAGTTTCCTGCAGGGCGTCATGGGAGATACGCACCTGCTAGCCGACCAGAAATTCATGGCCACCATTGTCGGGGGCGCCTTCATGGGCATCAGTGTGGGGCTCGGACTGTCGGCAGGAGGGAGCACCGGAGGATCGGATGTCGTGGCCGCCATGGTCAACAAGTACCGCGACATGTCGTTAGGCCATGTCATATTGGTCTGCGATCTGGCCATCATCACGTCGAGCTACTTGGTCCTCCACAGCTGGGAGCAGGTGCTGTACGGCTACGTTCTGCTCTTCGTATTGTCGTTCTGTGTGGACAATGTGGTCAACTCAATGCGCCAGTCAGTGCAGTTTTTCATCATCTCCGAGCGTTATCAGGAGATCGGCAAGGCGGTCAACACGATCGGCAACCGTGGTTGCACGGTCATTGACGGTCGCGGATTCTATTCCGGCAACGAACTGAAGATGCTCTTCGTCATAGCCCGGAAGACGGAATCGAGCACCATTTTCCGTCTCATAGACGAGATCGACCCGCACGCCTTCGTGTCACAGAGTGCCGTCATCGGCGTCTATGGCGAAGGCTTCGACCGCTTCAAGGTGCGCCGGAATCGTAAAAACCTGTCGTTGGACAAGGCGCAACTGCGCACCATCAGTGAATAGCCCATGAAAAAGCGTCTGCTTCTCTCGTTTCTTGCCGTCATCTTTCTTTTGGCCGGTGTTGTCGTCGGCGCGGGCTTCTACATGCTTTCCTATTCGCTGACGCCCTCCTCCAATGAGAGCAGAAACATCATGGGCGCCCGTCGGAAGATGCTTGCGGCCTATCCCGAACTGCGTCCGTGGATGGACAGCATCAATGCCTGCGCTGCGCTGCGCGACACCTTCGTCCGGGCTGCCGACGGCGACCGCCACCATGCTTTCTATGTTCCTGCACCCCGCCCCACCAACCGTGTGGCCGTCATCGTGCACGGCTACACGAACAATGCTTACAACATGCTGCACATTGCCTATATCTATCACCACGGTTTAGGCTGCAACATCCTGCTCCCCGATCTTCATGCAGCGGGCCTGAGCGATGGCCGCGCCATCCAGATGGGATGGAAGGACCGCGTCGACGTGCTGCAATGGGCGGCTGTGGCCGACCGTCTTTTCCGCGACTCGACAGGCGTCACGCGACAGGTCTTGCACGGGATCTCGATGGGAGCTGCCACGGTCATGTGTGCCGCAGGCGAACGGACACCGTCCTATATCCGCTGCTTCGTGGAGGATTGCGGCTACACTTCGGTCTGGGATGAGTTCAAGCACGAGCTCCGGAGCTCGTTCGGCCTCCCTGCATTTCCATTGATGCAGGTCACCTCGCAGCTCTGCCGGATCCGCTACGGATGGTCTTTCGGCGAGGCATCGCCGCTCCGTCAGGTGGCTAAATGTCGCAAGCCGATGCTCTTCATCCATGGTGGCGCGGACGATTATGTGCCCACTCCGATGGTCTACGAGCTCTTCCGAGCCAAGCCGGAACCGAAGCAGTGCTGGATTGCTCCGGGTGCCGGGCATGCCAAAAGCTACAAGCTGCACCGACGGAAGTATTGCCAGATGGTCGGGGAGTTTGTAAATACGTTTTTGAGATAGGAGTCCGGGAGATTCTAAGTCAGGAGTCCGGGAGTTCGGGGAGTTGCTGGAGTGCAGACATTTGTGGGAATTCGGAAATTCAAGAAATTTCATAAGTCCGGCCAATTTCCTGCTTGTCGAGAGGGCACTTTTAACGGATCAAAAAGGCATCAAATAGACCCGCTTTTCACACATGTATCCTTTCGGCCGGCAAGAGCTATCATATGGGCGGCCAAAAGCTATCATATGGAGCGCCCAAACGATAGCTTTCGGCGGCCCAAACGATAGCTTTTCGAAACCCATCAAAACACCATTGAAAATCAATAACTTAGCAATCGTTCGTCCTCTGATGGCTTCTGCAACGCATGCTTTCATGCGTTTGTCCGATTTTTTTTGCAACTTTTTGACTTCCCGCACTCCCACTAATGTCTGCACTCCTGCAACTCCCCGGACTTCAGAACTCCCATTTTAAGACTCAAACTCCTCTCTTGATCCGTCTATAGACGAACAGGAACGCGGGCACGAGGAACAGGTCTGCCGCCACCCAGGCTACCGGATCGCCGAAGCAGACACCGAGGAACGCCAGAGCGGGAACCAACCACAGGCTCACGCCGGCACGCGCGAACATCTCCATCACACCGCTCATCATGGCCAGATTGCTGTAGCCCAATCCCTGGATGCTGTAGCGGAGGATCGTCAGCAGACCCAAGGCGGGATAGAAATAGTTGGCGATCCGCATGAACCGGGCAGCGTTGCGGATGACCTCCGCCTCGCCTGAGCTGACGAAGAGCGCCATCATCTCGTCGGCGAAGGGGATGATCAGTAGCAGTGTGAAGATGAAGTAGACGCCCATGATCCTGATGGCCGCGGCGATGCCTTGTCTGATCCGCACCACCGCCCCGGCGCCGATGTTCTGTCCGCAGTAGGTTGCCATGGCCACGCCGATGTTCTCAAAGACACACGTAAACAAGTACTTGATGCGCATGGAGGCTGTGAAGGCGGCCACATAGACGGTCCCCAAGGCGTTGTTGGCACTCTGGAGCATGATGATGCCGATACCTGTGATCGAGAATTGGAGGCCCATCGGGACCCCGTTGTTGAGCAGGATCGAGATCCGCTTGTTGTCATAGCGCCGCTCGTCGCCCGTCGGAATGAGCTCCTTCATGCTGCGGCGGATGTAGCTCCAGCACAGGATGGCGGCGAAAGCCTGTGAAAGCAGCGTCGCTACACCGGCTCCTTCGACGCCCATACCGATGATGAGGATGAGCAAGACGTCAAGCAGGATGTTCACTAAGCTCGAAGCAATGAGGAAGAAGAACGGCTGCTTCGAGTTGCCCAAGGCACGGATGAAACCCGCGAGCAGGTTGTAAGCGATGGTGAAGGGAATGGCGAGCAGCTGGAGGAAAAGGAAGATCCAGGCGTCGCGGAATATTTCGCGGGGCGTGTTGACGATCTCCAAGATCTTCGTACAGCAGATGCAGGAGAGCAAGGTGATCACAACGGCAAACACGCAGGCGATGCGCAAGGCATTGCTCACGTAGGACCGCATCTTCGGGAAGTCCTTCGCGCCGAACGCCTGGGCTATCGGAATGGCGAACCCGGCACACGAACCGTTGCAGAATCCCATGATCAGAAACATGACCGACGATGACGCTCCGACCGCCGCCAAGGCTCCCACGCCGA
The DNA here is from genome assembly GCA_900317545.1 of uncultured Prevotella sp. Classification (GTDB taxonomy): domain Bacteria; phylum Bacteroidota; class Bacteroidia; order Bacteroidales; family Bacteroidaceae; genus Prevotella. The sequence continues at coordinate 5,132 of ONHE01000059.1, forward strand.
TCCAGCGCCCCACGATGGCGGCGTCGATGACCAAATACATTTGCTGGAGGATGTAGCCGAGGATCAGCGGGATGGCAAACTTGAGGATGTCGCGGGTGGGCGATCCCACCGTCATGTCGTTGATGTTGCTCATACGGATGCCTCTGTCGTGTCGTCCGCGTGGCTGTTGTCCAAGCTCTTCCGGATCCGCTCCATCTTCGCGATGCGGTCGAAGGAGTAGGTCTTGTCATGTTCCGAGACAAAGCGGAAGAGCGTCAGCGACTTGTCGAGCAGCATCTCCCGCGCCGGTCCCGTCAGCATGTCGGCCTCGGCATAATAGAGTTCGGCGAGTATTTCCAAGCGCGGCACGCGCTGCGAAGGCGCAAACTGTTCCATCGACTCCATCACTTCCGGGATGGTGGCCGTGTGATAGAACGTGTAGTCACCGGCATACTGCCGGTAGAGGTCCTTGATTTCATCGTGGTCGCGGTCGGCCTCCGGCTTCTCTAAAAACTTGCCCAAGGCCGCCATGAACTCGCGGATGAGGCGCATGATGTAATCTCTTTCAAGCATGATTGATCGTCTTTTTTACGTGTTGAGGGTGTCTCCCCGTGGTTCGGGTTCCGCTTCAGCGGATGGTGAATGCGCCTTCCAAGCGGATGTCCTGCGAGCTTCGTCCGACCATGACCTTGAATCTGCCCGGCTCGACGGTGAACTTCATGTCCCGGTCCCATAGCCCGAGGTCCTGCGGGTGGAGCGTGAAGGTGACCGTGCGTGCCTCTCCCGGATCGAGGTGAATGCGCTCGAAGCCGCGCAGGACCTTCGTGTAGGTGGTCACGCTGCTGACCTCATCGCTGATGTAAAGCTGCGGCACCTCGTCGCCCGCGCGGTCTCCGCTGTTGCGGACGGTGCACTTCACGGTCACCTCTCCGTCGGCGCGCTGCGTCGTGGGCGTGATATCGAGGCCCGAATAGTCGAACGTCGTGTAGCTCAGTCCGTAACCGAAGGGATAGAGCGCACCCCATACGGAGGTCTTCGACGCTACGTCCGAGCCCGGCTTAAACGGAAAACTGAACGGGATCTGGCCTGTCGACTTGGGGAAAGTGACGGCAAGATGGCCGCCGGGATTATAGTCGCCGAAGAGTGTCTCGGCCACCGCCTGACCGCCGAACTCGCCCGGAAACCATGCGTGGATGATCGCCTTTGCGTGGCGGTCGGCATAGTTGATCGTCGCAGCGCGCCCGTCCATCATGACGACAACGACCGGCTTGCCCGTCTCGCAGGCCTTTTCGAGCAGCATTTCCTGACGCCCCGGCAGTTCGAGCGAGGTCCTCGAGAATCCCTCGCCCACCGTTTTGTTGTTGCCCCCGAGCACGAGTATGGCCACGTCGGCTTGTCTGACGGCATCCAAGGCACTGTCCATGGCAGCCCGTTCCTGCGCGTCAAGCGGGAACGGAAGCAGTTCGCTCTCGGGATAGTGCTTGTCCGTGATGTCGCAACCCTTGCGATAGACGACTTCGGCCTGCGGCATCCGTCGCCGGATCCCTTCAAGGATGGTGATCACGGGGGCATTGGAAGGACCGTATCGGCTGCGTATCTCGCGACGCTCGTCGGCGTTCGGACCGATGACGGCAATGCGCTTCAGCCCTTGGCTGAGGGGCAGTGTGCGGTCGGCATTCTTCAGCAGCACGATCGATTTGCGTGCCGCCTCGAGGGCCACGCTGCGGTGTTCGTCGCAGCCGACCGTCTGTTCCGCCATCTTCGCATCGCCCCTGTAGGGGTTGTCAAAGAGGCCGAGCCAGAACTTCACGCGCAGTATGTCGGCCACGCGGCTGTTGAGCGTCTCCTCGCTGATGAGCCCTTCCCGGACCGCCTGACGGAGTGGCTCGACGTAGGATTCGGGCTTGGTGAAGTTGGTGCGGATGTTGAGTCCGGCATTGACAGCCATCGCGGCGGCCTCCTTGTAGTCGTTGGCGACATGGTGTTTTGTATAGAGAAACTCAAGCGCCTCACTGTCGGAGACCACGTAGCCGCGGAATCCGTACTGCCGGCGGAGAATCTCCGTGAGGAACAGACGGCTTCCTGTGACCGGTTCTCCGTTGTAGTCGTTGTAAGAACTCATCACTCCGAGCGCACCGCCCTGTTGGAATGCCACACGGAAAGGTTCGAGATAGAGCGTCCTCATTTCCCGCTCCGCGACATGCGGATCGGTCCTCGTGCCGCCGTCGCGGCCGCCTACGGGGGCGCTGTAGACGGCAAAATGCTTCGGCGTGGAGACGATGCGGCGCTCCTGCAGCCCTCTGATCATGCGCAGCCCGAGCTGCCCCACGAGGAAGGGATCTTCACCGTAAGTCTCCACGCAGCGTCCCCAGCGCGGATCCTGGGCGATGTCAAGGATCGGCGAATAGATGTTGGTGTAGCCCAAGAGGTCGGCTTCCTTGGCCTCGACGGCTGAAATCCGGCTGATGAGATCCTTGTCCCAGGTGGCTCCCTGACCGCACTGGGCCGGGAAGAAGGTGGCCCGTTCGTGACACAGGCCGCGTATGCCTTCGTTGGTGAAGTCGACGGGGATGCCGAGGCGGGTCTCCTCCACGAACCACCGTTGTATCTGATGGATGGTCTCCACGTGCTTCCGGTAGGGGAAAGCATAGGCAGCCCCGAACTTCCCGAGGCCGTTGTGCTCCTCGTCGATGTTGCCGATGCCGTCCTTCCACACACGGTCTTTCCACGCCGGTGTGGGCAGGGCGTCCTCCAAGACACGGCCGGAGCCGTAAAGAGTCGTCATCTGACACGTCTTCTCTTCCATCGTCATCTGCGACAGCAGGTCGCTGATGCGGTCATCCACCGGGGCTTTCGGATTCTCGAAGACATCCATCCGCCCGTTCTTGTTGAAGTCAATCCACCCCTTGTGGTAGATCTTCCTGTTTGCTGCCTGCATCGTCAGACTGCCCAAGAGGAGCCCTGACAGCAGCATCGTAAGTCTCATGTTCTTCATTTAGTTGTTGTATGTATCGGTATAATTTTCGGTAGAAGGGATGGCTGCCCATCGTCTCCGCGTTGCCGAGTATGATGAGCTTCATGCGCGCCCTGGTGATGGCGACGTTCATGCGTCGCAGGTCCCGGAGGAACCCGATCTGTCCCTCGTCGTTCGAGCGCACCATGGAGATGAGGATGATGTCGCGCTCCTGACCCTGGAAACCGTCCACCGTGTTGACGCTGATGAGGCGTCGGAAGGGCTTGAAGGATTCCTTCTTGCGGATCAGCCGGCGCAGATACTGCACCTGGGCACGGTAAGGGGAGATGACACCCACGTCGATCCGCTCGTCGAGCACGCGCTGGCGGCCGATCTTGAGGAAGTATCGCTCGAGCACGTCGAGCGTCAGCCGGGCCTCGCCTTCGTTGATCCGGCCGAAGCGCTCGCCGACAAAGGACTCGCGGAAAGCGGTGGCTTTTCCGTCTGCCGTCGGCTTCTCGCCGGGCTTGAGGCTGTCTCCGGCCGATCCGGAGCCTGTGTCTATCCATTCGATCGGAATGTCATAGTCGAGGATGCCGCGGTGTCTGATCTGCGGAGCCGTCTCCACTTGTCCGCCGTAAAAATAGTCGGAGGAGAAGCGCATGATCTGTTCGTTCATGCGGTATTGCACCCGCAGGAGCGTCACTGTTTCCGGCTTGTTGCGTGCGATGCGCTCCATGAGCGTCGTGCCGAGTCCGCCTTTCAGCGCCGCGATGCTCTTGACCGTGGGCGGGAGCTGACAGTGGTCGCCGGCAAAGATGACACGCGTGACCTTGCGGATCGGTATCCAGCAGGCCGCCTCCAATGCCTGGGCAGCCTCGTCGATGAAGAGTGTGCCGAACTTCTGCCCTTCGAGCACCCGGTTGGCGGATCCGGTGAGCGTCGAAGCGATGACGCGCGCCTCGCCGAAAAGCTGGGAGGAGATGCGGATCTCGATCTCTGCGGCACGGCTTTGCAGCCGGTCCATCTTCTGGTGGAAGTTGCTGTCGCGTCCCTTGCGCTGGCTTCTGAGCTGCCGGACAGCCTTCCGGATGGCCCAGAGCTGCGGATAGTCGGGGTGTCCCTCGAAGCGCCTCTCATAGGTGAATGACAGCATCTTGTCGTTGACGCGTGTCGGATTGCCGATCCGGAGCACGTTGATGCCGCGGTCGACGAGCTGCTCTGCGATCCAGTCGACAGCCATATTGCTCTGCGCGCAGACCAATACCTGGCTCTCGCGCATCAGTGTTTCGTTGATCGATTCGACCAATGTCGTGGTCTTGCCCGTGCCGGGAGGGCCGTGGACAATGCTCACGTCCTTGGCGCGGAGCACCTCGTTGACGGCGTTTTCCTGTGTCGGATTGAGCCACGGAAAGCGCATCGGGGCGAATGAGAAACGGGCTGCGGGCCGGTTGGAGTAGAAGAGATCGCGGAGATAAGCGAGCCGGTTGTTCTTCGCCGCGATCACGCTGTCGAGTGCGGCGAACATCAGTCGGTAGCTCGTCTCGTCGAAGAAGAGCTGCACGCCCACGTCTCCGGAGGCTGCGAGTTCGGCAACCCGGTTTTCGTCGGGCATGATGATGACCATGCGGTCGGCCTCTGCATAGGAGACGGAGGCCGTAAAGTGAAAATAGCGAATGGCATGTCCGTCGGAGCGGAAGAAGGCCACCGGGCGCCCGAACTCAAAGTTATGTTCGATCTCGGTGTCGGCTGTGCGGAACACTTCCACAACGGGTTGGTTGAGCGAATTGTAGTAGTTGCGCCCGATCTGCAGCGGAAACCAGGCGTCACCCCGCTTCACCTGGCGCGCCAGACCGGTCGTCTCGGTCTGCCGGCGGAAAGCTTCCTTCTCCGTGTTGTACTCCAACTGGAGCAACAGGCGCTGCTGCTGTAGGCACTGGATGGGTGATGGCTGCTGCATAGACACCTGCAAAAGTACGAAAAACTCTGCAAAGCGCATAGGCCGCTGGCCGTTTTTTTCGTATCTTTGCAGCATGAGTGAAACGGTCAGATTGGTCGACTTGTCGATCGGGTACAAAGGGCTGACGCTTTTGGAGGGTATCAATGCCTCGGTCAGCAGCGGTCAGTTGACCTGCCTCTTGGGTTCCAATGGGGTGGGGAAGTCCACGCTTCTGCGCACAATGGCAGGTTTTCAGGCCCCGCTTGCCGGACAGGTGCTGATCGAGGGGCAGCCCTTCGGGGCCCTCAGAGGCAAGCAGTTGGCGCGGAAGGTCAGCATCGTGCTGACCGAAAAGCCGCCGGTCAGCAACATCACCGTGGCCGAACTCGTGGGCATGGGACGCTCTCCCTATACGGGATTCTTCGGTTCTCTGTCGGCCGAAGACCGTGCCGTGGTGTCCCGGTCGTTGCATCTGGTCGGTATGGAGACCTTCAGCGACCGGATGATACAGACGCTCAGTGACGGCGAAAGACAGAAAGTGATGATCGCGAAGGCATTGGCGCAGCAGACCCCCGTCATCTTCCTCGACGAACCGACGGCCTTCCTCGACTTCCCGAGCAAGGTGGAAACGATGCAGCTCCTGCATCATTTGGCGGCCGGATTGGGCAAGACCGTCTTCCTCTCCACGCACGACCTCGAACTCGCCTTGCAGCTCGCGGACACACTGTGGATGATGGACGGGCACCACGGACTGAGCATCGGGACGCCCCGCCAGCTCGCTCAGCAGAACCGGCTCAGCGAGTATGTGGAAAGGGAAGATATCGTCTTCGATAAAGAGAATCTGACAATCCGGGTCAAAGGTCAGGATTGCGGCGCATGATCTGACGGATTTCAGCAATGCTTCCGCTGAAAGGTCCGCTGTGCGCAAGCTTCGAAGTGCACATCGCGGCGGCAAATCTGCCGGACTCGTCGATGTCCATTCCCTGTGCCCGGCAATAAAGATAGCCCGTGCTGTAGGTATCGCCGCAGCCCGTGGCATCCACCACTGCCGACGGCTGATAGGCCGGGATCTCATGGAAGCAGTCGTCGGCGTAGATCAGGGAGCCTTCATTTCCGAGCGTCACCACGACCTCGCGCACGCCCCATTGGGCCAGTCGGCGCGCCACGTCGCGCGGTTCGGAAAGCCCGGTGATGACCTCCATCTCTTTCTCATTGACGTTCAGGATGTCCGTCAGCTGCAGGATGCGCCGCTTGTCGGCCCAGTCAACGGCGTAGACCTGCTCGCCCCGCACCTCGCGAAGGAATCCCTGCGCGTCGATGGAGATCCTGCCCTTGGTGGCGAGATACTCGATGACCGAAGGCGGGAAGTCGTCGGCAAGTAGCGTGCCGAGATGGAACAGGCGGGCATCAAGATCCTTCAGCTCGTCGAGCGTGAAGGGATCGGCCTTGGCCAACACGCGCTGCGTGCGGTCGTTGGGATCCTCGCCGTAGCGGTTTTCGAAGTAGACGGAGTGCGCACTTGGGAAGCATCGCACGTCAATACCGGCCCTGCGCATCCGCTCCACGTCGTCCATACCGTCGTCGCCGACCTTCGTAACGAGTTCGAAAGACACTTCGCCAGGTAGCTGGTTGATGCCATAGGCGAAGTAGAACGAGGTGCCTCCGGCCATGTAGACAGTCTTCTGCGGCGTGATGATCTTGTCTCGGGTGAGGTGTCCGATACAGCAAATATCCTTCATTGATGCGTTGATTTTCTGCGGAATCATTGGTTCGGATAGCGGAATGGCTTGCCGCCGGCAAGCCTGCAATCCGTAATACGCCTGCAAAGATAATGATATTTTCGGACAAGCCAAAATCAGCGGAAAGATTATTCAGTGCAGCAGTTGCTCCAAGATCTGCCCGATCTCCTTGGCGGAGGGACGGGGCGCGTTGCTGTCATACCAGTTGCCGTGGGGATCGATCAGCAGAAAGCGGGGCACAGAGCCAAGTTCCATCTCGGCCGGAAACTCCGTCCAGTCGCCAGCCCAGAGTTGCAGGCCGCCCAATTGTCTGTCCTTTACGAATTGTTCCCAGACCTTCCGGTTCTTGTCGATGGATATACTGACAAAGGCGATGTTGTCATTCCGGTGTTTCGCTTCGAGTGCTTTCAGGCTCGGTATCTCAGCTTTGCAAGGAACGCACCAGGTGGCCCAGACGTCGACATAGATCCACTTGCCCCTCAACGCGCTCATGCTGTGGAGCCGGCCGTCGATGTCTTCGAAGATCAGATTGGGTGCTTTCTGCCCGCGGAGCATGCCTCCCCGAGGCCGGAAGGGATTGTTGCGCATGCGGCTTCGTGCCTTCCCGTCGGGCAGCATGGGCAGGTAGTGGTCTTCGTATTCGCAGTATTTGGCGAAATCGTCAGTAGGAATGTTTGCCAACAGATAGGCTGTGCGCAGATCGGGATGCTGCAGTTCGGCAATCTGCCGGTCCATGGGAAAGGCCTGCTGGCGGTAGATGTAGGTCTGTTTATAGCTGAAATACGACTGCATGAGCTCGCATCCGTAAGGCTGTGACAGCAGGGAAGGCGTGGTCTCGGGAAAAGTTTTCATGATCCGCTGGAAATAGGCAGAGCCTGTTTCTTCACTGTCATACGACTGCTGATGTTTCGAGATGTAGGCGATAAAACCGTTGAGGAGATCGAGACGCACGATGTCCGCCATCCGTGCGGCAGCCGGCGAGCCGTTCCGGTTGAGGCTGTCGAGGAACTGGCGGGCGCGTTCCGAAACGGCGTCAAACCGATGGAAGAAGGCCGCGTAGGCATCTCCTTTGCCGAGGGATCGCAGCGGTCGCGTCAGGTCGTTCCACTGCCGGAGCAGCCGGTTGGCCTCGCTGAGCGGTTCGATAAGGCGGAAGCCGTCGCCATTCCAGGCCACCCGGACCGTCGAGGCTGGTCGGAGGGCAATCCGGAAGTAGTTTCTGCCGTCGGATAAATAATAGAATGGCTCTTCGGCCGCAGGCTCGATGGCGAACCCGAAGCGGCCGGAGGGAGACAGGGAGGTGGTGGCAAACGCGGCCGGCCGACCGTCTTCGGCCCGCAGGAGTTGGATCTCGGCAGGCAGATCGTCGCCTTCTGCCTGTCCTTGAACGTAGGCGAACTGATCCGTCTGGGCACTTGCGCCGATGGCAAGCAGTGCCAATGATAAGCTGTAAAAAAGTCTTTTCATCAGTAACAGATATCGGTGTTGCCCATGTAGGGACTCATGTAGAATACTTGCATCGGACTTCCGTCACCTTCGTAGACGATGGGATTGTCCTTCACATTGCTCGCCTGTGGCTCGAAGAGATAGAGCTTGTACCTGTTGCCGGTCGTGGTAGCAACCGCGATACGCTCCACCTGCTCGGAGATGCTGGGGTCTTGCCAGTCGCTGTAGTCGAAGACCACGTGCTTGATCATCGTAATCTGCTCGCCGGAGGGAATGGCCGGCTGCCCGCCTTCACGGGTCACCTCCGACTCTACATGGTTGATGAGGTTGTAGACATAGAGCCTGTTGCCGGTGGAGAAGTACATCATCTCGAACTTCCTATTCTGCGCATAGCAGGTCGCCTTGGCAAATGCGGAGGTCGCGTCGATGTCTTTGATTTGCGTGATACGGTTCTTCAGGAAAGCGTCTTCGAAATAGACCAGGTTGTTGGAGTCGATATATACGATGCGGCGGGACTTGTCTTGCTTGTTCTGCATGACTGCATACATCTTCCCGCCGGTCCACATTCCGTCATAGAGAAACCCGAAATAGAGCGGCTCGAAGCCCTTGAAGTTGTTCGGGAAGAGCGATCCGCCGTCGTCTTCAAGTATGACGACGTTGTTCGGGGACTTGTGGGAGGTGCATAGTTGTTCATGCTTCAGGTCGAACATCAGTGGTGACATCGTGGCGTTCTTGGTGAAGACGGCACTCAATTGATAGTCTCCGTCCTTGGGAAACGAGAACTTTGAAACACCCAGCTGCCCCTGCCGTTCGGAATAGGCGTATAGTTTGCCGTCGTTGACGAATCCGTTTTCCTCCGACCCGACATACCAGAACTGAGGCTTGCAGGCTGGTGCGTTCTCGAAAAACAGATCTTCGAACCGGGCCATTTCCTTCATGTCCGCAATGCGGATGATGCGCATGTCTTTTTCAGACATGACGACAAAGCTCTGGTTATCTTTCACTAACTTATTGGCTTCCTTGTCTAAATAGGCATAAGGAACAAATCCTAAGTAGCGCGGCTGACCCTGCAGGGAACTGCCTAAAGATTGCTTTAGAAGATCGGTTTTATGAATGTCGCCCGTAAAGAAGTCGAGATCGGTGTTTCCGCCGCTCTCTTTCAGTACATACCAACCGCGTGAATAGGCCGACTGGACCGTCAGACTTGCGTTGACATACTTAGTCACAGCGGTCTTCTTATTCTTATATGCGAAGACGAGTTGATAGGTCGACAGCGGCAAGGTGACCTTATAGCGCAGCACGCGGTCAGTAGACAGCGTGTCGATCTTTTTTCTGAAGTCTTTCTTATTGTAGCACATCCACATGCAATCATATTCCTGATCGGCGGCCGTAGTACTGATCTGCGGGTCGATCTCGAGCATGTCGAGCAGGTTGGTGACATATGCCTCGGCGATGCCTTTAACCTCCGCCTGCGGCAGGTCGATATAATCGTAGTTGCCTTTGTCCTCGTAGCAGGAGACGAAAGTATGAAGCAGTGTCAGCAAAGCTGCCGCGATGATGATATATCTGTTGCTTTTCATGTCTGTTGATCGTTTAAGGAAACACTATTTCTTTACCATTCTCATCTTTCATCGGAGGATTGTTGCTCGGGTCCGCGTTATATGCTTCGAGCGCTTTCTTGATCTTCATGAGGTAGAAGTTGCGCAAGGGCGCCTCGTCGAAACTCTTTATGTAGACCTTAATGAAGTCATCATCCCACTTCTGTCCGGTCACATTGATCATGAAGCGATGCTTTGTTTCTGACCAGTTTCCAATATACAGATCGCAGTAATAGCCTTTCCACTGGCGCGGTTTCTCCAATTTGTCTGAGATTGTGATCTTCTTCAGGGCCGCCACATCAGACAGAATCCCGAAATGCTCATTAGGAATGAGCTTCAGATGAAGTGTCCGCGCATGCTTCTTCAGGTCATTATCCGACCGCTTCACCATGATTTTAAGCCTGTAACTATGCTCGCCTGCAGGAATCGTAAACGCGTTGCCCGTGGCGTTCTCGATATGGAAGTGCTTGCCTTCTTCTGCCGGATAGGGCATGTCAATGTATGTTGAGTCGACGATTCTGTTGGGATCTTGCGGATCGTAATTGTACTTCCACTCCTTTGTGACCTGTTCGAAACGCACGGTACGGGGATAATCTGCCACCTCTCCGACGGTCATCACGTTGACATTGATCACATCTTCGGTTTTTTGATCAGTGTAATAGGCGAAAGAGAAAACGGTCTCGGGATCGCCCGAAAATCTTACCATATCGGCGCCATTGTAATTCTTCAGGTCGGCCGTACAGCCGGTGAAGCCGATCAGAAAAGCAACTGCCGATAAAACATATTTTATTTTCATAGTTTGGATACCCTTTCTATTGGTTATACTTAATTTCGCTCTTTGGCAACGGAAGCACGTAGACGCTGGGCGTTCCAGGCTTGTCTGCCCATAGGATATGTTCTTCGCCTCGCCGCTTGTATTGGTAGAAAAGCTGCCCCTCTCCATAGAATTCCCTGTTGTATTCCAACAAAACGTAGTCGTTCTTGCTTTCCGTCGATGCGACGTTCGGCGTGTTAGAGACATTCCTTGCTTTCGTCAGAGTCTCCGTCCACGGTGTATACTCGTCTGCATTGTCACTGCATTCGATGGCGATGAGATACATCTCATAAAGCCGGATCAATGGAATCTGCTCCCCGGAATACTTCGCAATGTCATCACTCTGCTTATATTTCATCAGCACGAAGCGGGTGCGTGAGGTTTCGGTAACCTGTTTCCACAAGGTGTTGATGCGCACATCGGTGACGTCGGAGGCAAAGAGTTGCTTGCGCACATAGCTTTCTATCATGTACGCACCACCAGCCCGGTAGAGGAAGATCTCAGTATTGGTCTTCAGATTGAAATCATGCAGTGAGAACAGATGTTCCTTACTTGCGACGTAGTCCTTTCTTGTGCTGATGTCTTCAGGGTCACATAGGCGCTGCTCACTGCCGTTTATGACTTCGAGTGCATACTTCTTGGCAAGCGTCTTGTCCTGTATCCATAAATAAAAGCGTGCCTTCAGTGCTTTCACAGCCCAATAGTTCATGCGGTTCTGACGGTATTTGGCATAGTCGTCATTCATCTGACCGTTTATGTCGACATCCTTCAGTAAGGCTTCGGCATCATCTAAGTCCCTTGCAAGTTTGTCAATATATTCCTTCCATGTATTCACTTGCAGGTTCTCTTTGGATACTTTCTCGGCATAGGCGAGCATCTTCCGGTCGGTCTGTTGGCCCGGGACCGGACCAAAAAGGCGCAGGATGTCTAAATGACAGAAGGCCCGCAGTGCCAATGCTTCGCCTTTTATCATGTTGTAGGACTTGCCTTTCAGAACGCCATTGTCGGCATATCTCAACAGATTGTTGATGTTCAGGATCGTATTGTAGAGTCCTGCGTAGACGCTGTTGATCATCGTTTCGACATTGGCATCGTCATACTCATAGTTGCTGAGTTTTCCTTCGGTGTCGGAAGGATTGGCAACCCAGTGTTGCGCCATATACTCCAGCATGCCCATAGAGAGGTTCTGGCCGTACAGGGTGCTGCCCTTCAGTTCGATATAAACGCCCGTGAGTGCGTTCTGAAAGCCTGTCACGGTTGAGAACATTTCGTCCTCTTCGGTATATTTAGTGGGTTTCACGTCTAACCACTCACTGCAAGAGGAACAGAGAACTGCACTGAGAAGCGCAATATATAATAAGGTGTGTTTCATATTCAGTTGGTTAAAAGATGACTGACAAGGATAAGGAATATCGGTGAGAGAATGGATATGAGATGCCTCGTTCTTGCTTTATTGACGACAAGCGGAACAGGTTGTCGGTGGTGAATGCCAATGATACGAACTGTGCATGAAGGTATGACGCCACTTTTTTAGGCATGTCGTACTTCAACATAAGACTTTGGCATTCAAGGGCGTATTCGGTTTGCACGAACCGGGACGACATCTGGGTCAGCCTCCGGTCCAGAATATTCTTGAAGAAGGTATGATCTCCTGGCTTCTTCCATCTGTCTTCGTACACCCGTCGGTCAACATTATAGCGCAGATCGGCATTCTCTACCCGATTCACCAACGTGGAGTTGTAGATGTCACCGCCAAGTCTGTAGCTGAAAGAGACGTTGAGGCTCCAGTTCTTATAATTCATCATCGAGTTGATGTTGCCTCTGAACTTTGGATCTTCCACGCCACATGCCACCCTGTCAGCTGCATTCCAGGTATAGGTGGCGTTGCCGAAGCGGTCTCTGTATAGCTCCATTCCGTTGCTTGGGTCAATGCCGTAGGAAGGCACGACATAGATTGTGCGCAGTGCTTCTCCTTCCCGATAGAGGAAGTTAGGATTCGCCCCGCCCTGCTTCTCCAAGTCTGCGTTTGCCGCCTTCAGGGCATCCGAAATCTTCAGAATCCTGTTTTTCTCGTGAATCATACTTGCCGAGACAGACCAGTTGACATCCTCCCCACGGAGAATGTTGGCAGTCAGCGCAAGCTCTAAACCTTGATTGCGGACCTTTCCGATGTTGGCCGTGTAGCTTGGAAAACCGTTGGCCAACGGCAGATTCATTTCTGAGAGGAGGTTGTCCGTCGTGTTTCGATAGAGATCGAGGATCATCTTGAATCTGCTGTCGAGTACATCCAACTCCACTCCTACATCAAACTTGTCGGTCCGCTGCCATTCCAAGTCCTTGTTGGCGATACCCATCAGATGGGTTCCGAACCAATATCGGTAGCGGTCATTGGTGTAATACTCATAGGTCCCCAATGCCTGGTAGGGCCGAAAGTTGACTGCTCCGGTCACGGCCCATGATCCGCGGAGTTTTAATCGGTTGATCCAGGAGATGCGCTTCATGAATTTTTCCTGATGGATATTCCATCCCAAACCGGTCGAATAGAATGGAGCGAAACGTTTGTTCTTTCCGAATTGCGAGGCCCCGTCTATGCGATAGGCGAAGTCGGCGAAGTATCTGTTGTCGAAAATGTAGTTCACATTACCTGTCAGGCCCACCCTCCGGTTGAGGGCTTCATCACCGGTCGGCCTACCCTTATCCTCATACTGCAGCGCCATTGTCAGCTGCTTGTAGGTTGGCTGCGGAAATCCCTCCACTACGAAGGTATAGGCATCCGACGACTGTTCGGCCATATTGAAGTTCAATCCGACGTAGAGGCTGTGCTTCCGATGGAAAGTGTGGGCATAATTTGCTGTGAATCCTAAGTCGTAATCAAAGCCGTTGTCGGTCGAGTACTGGTATTTTCCTTTGCGGAAAATCTGGTCTTCGGAGTAGTCCTTGAAGTCTGTGTGGGCTGCAGGCTTGAAGAGGTCGCTGTTCAAAAATCGTTTGGCGATGCTGAACCGTGTGCGCAGCGTGAAATCTTCTGTCGGGCGCCACTCTATATTGAAGTTATTGGAGACCGTAGTGCTCTTCTGTCGGTTGACCATGTCAAGTGTCGCGTTGTACAAGGGATTTTCCGGGGCAGGATTGAAGAAATTCTCATTCTGCGGCTCGAATGTTTTCAGGATATTGCCTTCCGGATCTCTCTCGGTCCAATAGGGATTGAGTTTCACATATTGACTGAACGAACCGTAGGGCGACTCGTCCGCTGCCAGATGAGAAATCTCCAAGTTATTGGTGAACAGAAGGGTGTTGCGTTCATACATCAGGTCTATGTTGGCATTGAAAGTCTTGCGGTCTGATCCTTTCATGACACCCTTCACGTCGTTGAACTGCAAAGCTGCGGCGTAGCGGAATCCCTCAGACCCGCCGCCTTCGAGGCGCAGGTTGTGGCGGTGCCCCACGCCTGTGCGGAGCGGTTTTGACAGCCAATAGGTGTCCACTCCGCGCTCCACGTTTTCCAACATGGTATTGTAGCGCTCGCGAAGGCTCATCTCTATATTGGAGAAATTGCTTTTGTAGAGTCCGCCATCGAGTTCCAACTGGAGCTTCTCGCGGGCATTCAGCATGTCATAACCGGTCAGATCGGGCACCTCTAATTGCAGTGCACCTCGGTAAGAGACCCTGAGTTTTCCGGCCTCGGGGCGCTTCGACTGGATCACGATCACACCGTTTGCTCCTCTGGACCCATAGATCGCTGTCGCCGAACCATCCTTCAGGATGGTTATCGACTCGATGTCTTCGTCGTTCATATCCTGCATTCGGGAGAGCGAAATCTCAAATCCGTCAAGGATGATGAGCGGAGTGTTGATGTCAACCCGTGTCTCATTCTTCAGGTCTTCAACGGTCGGCAGGCTCGAGGTCCCTCGGATCTGGACCGAAGCGAGATGGTTCGGGTCTCCTCCAAACTGATTATTCTCCAAGACATTGAATGTCGGGTCGATGTTTTTGAGCGTAGATATGAGGTTCTTACCTTTGAAGGACTTCAGCTGTTTGCTGTCAATGGTGGATACGGCACCGGTAAAACTCTCCCGGTTTTTGCGGAAGATGCCGGTCACAACCACGTTTTCGAGCGATTCGGTGCTGGTCTTCAGATACGCGTTGATGATCGGCGAGACCTGCAAGTGCTCGTCTTCCATGCCGATATAGGATATGTCAAGATAGGAGTAGGACGACACGTTGTGGAGCGTGAAACATCCGCCCGCATCCGTAGTGGCCACCAACTTGCCGTCCACTTTGACCGAAGCGCCCATGCAGGGGGACCTGTCATCGTGGAAGAAGACTTTTCCTTTCACTTCTGCCAGCAGTCCGTCGGGCTTCTTCATCACAATGTTGATGAAGCTGTCATTGACCGTAAACCGGAGCGGATGTTTCCCGATGATCTTGTTCATGGCCTCTCCGATGGTGGCATTCTTCAGTTTGACGGTTACCTTAAACTGATTGACCTCTGCATAGTCGAAGATAAACTTGTACTGAGTCAGCTTTTCGATCTTCTTGAAAACAGAAGGCATCGGTTCGTTCCTGGTTTCTATGGTGATCCGATCCCTCTGACTTTGAGCCGAGACAGTTCCTGACGGAGTCATCAGGAAGCAGAAGGATAGCCATACAAACCACACCCATTTGTGTAAATTCATAACGTTGGACATGTTTTTCGGTTAATGGTTCTATGCCCTCTATACGAACTCAGCTCCGGGATGGTCACCCTTTTTTCCCAAAAAAAAATAATGAAATGTATATCCTTTGATCAATCTATGGATCCGACGGACGATCGGAAAAGACCCGCGGGACCGTACATGTGTCTTTCCTGAATGCGGTCAGTCGATCCAGAGTTTCCCGTTCTTGAAGCTCACTTTCACCTTCTCCATCTGGTTCAGAAGCTTCAGCGTGTAGTCCAGAGACTTACTTCGGTCGCCTACGAAGTGGAGCGTCATGTCCGACTGACGATGCCTGCGGAACTCCACGTCTACGTTATACCATCGGCCGATCTCCTTCATTATCTGCTCGATGGAACATTTGTCGAAGTAGAAGTAGCCGTCTTTCCAGTAGCGACAGGGGTCGACGTCGACTTCCCGGATGTCCATTTCGCCCCGGCGGCTTATCTGTGCGCGCTGTCCGGGAGTGATCTTTCGGAGAGTCCGTGCGGAGGCTTCACCCACGGCTACCGATCCTTCGAGCAAAGTCACTGATGTCGGTTCGTCGGCATAGGCACGCATGTCAAACTCAGTCCCCAATACTCGGGCCTGCATGTCACGGCTCTTCACCACAAACGGATGGCCGCTGTCCTTAGCCACCTTGAAGTAAGCCTCGCCCTCCAAGTATACCCCCCGTTCCCGGCCGGCAAACCTTTCAGGATAGATCATACGGCTTCCGGCGTTGAGAAAGACCTCGGTTCCGTCCGAGAGAACGACCCTGAACGTCTCCTGCCGAGGGATCTTCACCTGATGGGTAGCGATGATGCCGACTTTTGCGAGGGCATCATGACTGTCGGCTGCGGCATAGACAAGTTCATGCGCACTCATGCTCGCGATGGACGGGGGCAGCTTGGCGGCCTTTGCGCCCGTGTCAAGTGTCCGTGCCTGATGCTGTATCTGCAGCGTCGCATGGTCATCTTCCTGCGGCTCGGACTTGTAAACGGTCAGCGGGTTCGGCTGCTCCGCCTGTTCCACCTGAATGGTGGGGCGCAGGAGCAACAGCAGGGCTACAGAGGCAGCAGCCGCGAAAAACACTGCCAGACCGATCCGCTTCGCCGTCCGTCTGTGGCGCCGGTGATGGAGGGCTGCCAGTTCCGCATCCACGTCAGGCAGCTGCACGCCGGTGTCTGCGATCTCTGTCAGACTGCGGCACAGATCAAGACTTTGCCCGTCAGATGCAAGCTGCCGCAGTTGCTCATCGGATATGGCAGCCGGATTCTCCATGATATCCAATGCCGTCTGTTCCCTTTGGCTGATCGTGTCGTTGCGTTTCATCATATCCATTACGAACTCCTTTCTGAACTGGTCACCTGTTTTTTATTTCATTACGCAAAATGCGCAATGCTTTAACAATATTTTTGTGAATGGCCGAGACGCTGACCTGCAGTTCTTCGGCCACCTCCTTGTACTTCCGCTGGTGCAGGTAGCACTGCTCGAGGATATGCCGATTGTAAGGCGTCAGCTTCTCCATGCCGTCGCGTATTTGTGCCACGCGCTGCCCGATCTCCATGTGATCGTCCTCCTCAAGATAGGCCTCGTTGAGATGGGTGACATATCTGATATAATTGTCGTGGATGTCCTGCCTGCGCAGATGATCGATGCATTTGCGCCTGACGGTTGCGGCGAGATAGCCTTTGGCCGACTGCTCTTCGACCTGCTCATAGTGCTGCCAGAAAGATTCGAATGTTTCGCTGACGATGTCCTTGCACACTTCCTCGTCCTTGACATAATGGTAGGCGATATAGAAGAAAGGAACATACCATTCTTTAAACATGCGATCGAAATCTTTCCTGTTCTTCATGAATCGTCGGCGGTTGCGTTTTTGGTGATGGTGATGAGCGTCCTTTGTCGGTCAGTATCTGTTTCTAATGGCTCCGCCCCTGTCTCCTTCAAGCCCCGCAGCCGTGCCGAATAGCGGCAGACGATGGCATGTCGCCGGCGGTCTCACGGTGATTGCCGCTGCCACGAAAAGCCGTCGGCACTGGAGATGGAGGCAAAAGCCGGCTGCAAATATAAACAAAATGATCCACAGCCACAATCTCCCGGCATGTTATTTTATCCATAAGCCACGGAAGAAGTTCGTTTTTTCTACTTTTTTTTCGTTTGCTTTCATTAATCGGTTAAAATTCTTCGCAAGGGGAGGATTTATTCTATTTATTTTACTATCTTTGCATAATTAATTACCTTTAATACTATAAATAGCCATGATGTTTGCAGCACAAAGAAGAGAAAAGATTCTTGAGCTCATCCGAGAGGATGGCCATGCGAAGGTGCAGGAGCTAAGCCGCCTGTTCAAGGTGACGGAAGTGACGATCCGGCAAGATCTCGAGAAGCTCGAAGAGCAGGGATTGATCAAACGCGAACACGGTGGGGCGATCCTCAGCGATGCAGGTACGAACGTCCGGAACTTCTCTTTGGCCAACCAGACCAATATCGAAGCCAAGCGAGCCATTGCACGTGAGGCAGTCAAGTTCATCAGCGACGGCGATACCATTATCCTCGACTCCGGATCGACAACGACCGAACTTGCACGCCTGATCAGCGGTTTTCACAATCTCACGGTCATCACCAACGCGCTCAATATCGCCATGATACTCGGGTCGGATGCGAGCATCAACCTCAACGTGACGGGCGGGGAGTTCAAGCCGCCCACGCTTTCGCTCACCGGAATGAAGGCCGCCAACTATTTCACGAACATCCATGCTGACAAGGTCTTTCTTGCTACGGCAGGCATCAACCTCAAGACCGGACTGACCTACCCGAGCATCTCCGACCTCGTCGTCAAGAAAGCGATGATCGAAGCCTCGGACACTGTCTATCTCGTAGCTGACTCCTCGAAGATCGGGACCAGTTCTTTTGCCAGTCTCGGAGCCCTTTCGCTCGTCGATCACATCATCACTGACTCGAAGATATCGACCGAAGACGAGAAGCTCTTCCAGAGATTCGACGTCCGATACACCGTCGCCCAGCTCTGATCAACGGCGATCCGGCAGGTCGGCCGAAACGCTTTCAGACGGCCGTTTCATAACAGCCGGTCGGTCGGACCGGCAGCCCGGTCTTGCGGGCGTTGTCATCCCCTCCGCGTGGAGCTATCCTTTGGATGGCCCGGAGCTATCATCTGGAGCGCCGAAAGCTATCCTCCGGGCCGCCAAAAGGATAGCTTTCGGTGACGCGCTTCATAGCGCTGTTCCCGACGAAGCAATGATCCGCCTTTCGAATAGATTATATCTGATTGATATATAATTGTTTAAGGCATATAAAACAGTGCCCTACCGAGATCCTCGGAACCCTCATCCGGCACTTTCGGACGGACACGGAAAAAAGCCTTCACAACCCTTTCGGCTGTGAAGGCTTTTTCATTTCCGTTTCCCGCAGCATGTTGTCGGGCGGTCGGTAGCATTCTGTCAGGCTGCCTGCGGTATACTGCTGGGCTTTCGGCGGGATCATGCGTCTGAACGCGTCTGTCACTTCGGGCTTCGGCGGAGCGGGATTCAGGCTTCCTCGTCCTTGTCGTTATGCACGTACAGATCCCAGCCTAAGTAGTTCTCGATGGCATCCTTGAGCACGTCGGCGACCTCTCCCCGCACGAGCGCAACATGATGTTCAAACCCGTTGCGGCAGATATGCTTCATCAATTGCTGCAGTTTGTCCACGTGCGTGACGGCGATACAGCCGTCCATGCCATAAGGCTGGTCGGTGATGGTGCCTTCTCCGAGATAGGCGCGGATCTTGCCCGCAGGGTCGTCGGTGGAGATGCGGAAGAAGGTGAAGTTGCCTGCGCTGACCTTGGCATCGATGGCTCCGAACGTCCGGACTTTGCCCAACGTGCGGCCGAGCACGCCTAACGGGGTCAGCTTCAGGTCATCATTGCCGATGAAAGACTTGGGGAAGTTGCCGCAGTGGGTGCATACGCAGGTATTGCGGTCATCGGCAAAGTTGTTGTTCCAGTCAGCTAAGGCAGGCGCATTGGATGAGGCCAGCCGCAGCGCGAGCATGCTCACCGCACCGGTGATGTCCGTTTCGCAGGCGCAGGGGATGCCCATATCGCCCAGCATGGCCATCGTGATGCAGGGCGCCGCGCCATAGTTCTTCTCTAAAGAGTCCCAGCATTGCAGGGCCAGGGCGTCCACTTGGTTCTCGCGCACCCAGTTTTCGACGGCTACGCCGAACTTGGCTTGCGTGCGCAGTTTGTCCTCGTAGGTAGCCGGCACCTTTGCATAGGCGTGGATATCCTGCAGCTTCCGGATGAGTGCCGGATCGTTGTCGTCGATCTCCCGGGCTGCAAAGATCAGCTCGCTCAGGTCGGCCGGCACCACCGTGATGCCGCTCCGCTGCAGCAGCTTCTCGCTTCCGCGGCAGGTGTTGAAGCCCAACGGGCGCGTCCCGATCTGTCCGATGCGGCAGTGGCGCAGCGTTCCGACCACGGCGCAGACACCGGCAAAGCGGCGCAGGTCTTTCACCAAGTCCTCGCTGTATATGGAATAGGTGTGCAGAGAAGTCAGACTATAGGGGATCCCATACTGATAGAGGTTGTTGCAGACGGATATTTTGCCGCAGAAAGCGTCACGCCTGCTGTCCAAGTCAACTTTGTCATTGTCGTCGTCGCAGGCCTGGACGAGCACCGGAACGTGAAGTTCCGCGCGGCTGATCGCATTGATAATGCCGATCTCATAGCCAAAGTTGGGCAGGCTGACGATGATTCCGTCGATCTCGTCACGATGCTCCCTGAACAGGCGGGCGCACTTCACGCCGTCCTCTAAGGTCTCTATCGAGCTTGAGCCCGTAGGTGTCGCGTCTTCCGGAAGGATCACATATTCGTAGCCCAACTCGCTGATGACCTTCAGGAGCTGAGCCTTCACGTCGCGCGCCAGTTCACTGTTGAAGTAAGCGCGTGTTCCTATGATCACGCCGAAACATTGTTTTCCGTTCTTCATATTGCTTATCTGTTTTGATGATTGTTTGGTTGTCTGTGGATGGTCGTCCAGCTCTGTTCTGCTGATAGTGCTGCTGTCGACGGCGGATCGTCCAGCTCTGTCTTGCGGATTGTCCGGTGATGGCTGTCCGATTTTCCCGTTTCCGATTGCCCGGCGTTCAGTTTCGTGTGAGCAGGAGGTTGACGGCCTCGTGCCAACCGGCATAGGTTGCGGCCATGTCTGCCTCGCTCCGCAGCGGCCGGATGGGTGTGTCGGCAGTGCGGATGGCAGCGGCTTCATCGAACGAAGACCATTTTCCGAGGGCGAATCCGTTCATGACGAGCGCGCCGAATGCCGAGGCATCCTCCACCTCCGACCGCACGATCGGAGCCTGGAGCAGGTCCGACTGGAACTGCATGAGGAACTTGTCGCGCGTCGGACCACCGTCCACCCGGATCTCCTTCAGTGGGATCCCGGCCCTGTCTGTCATCGTTCGCACGAGGTCCGTCACCTGATAGGCGATCGACTCCTCTGCCGCGCGGCACACATGAGCCTTCGTCGAGTTGAGCGTGAGCCCGCAGACGATGGCCTTCGCACGGTCATTCCACCACGGAGCACCCAATCCGGAGAAGGCCGGAACAAGGTAGACGCCGCCGTTGTCGGCCACCGAGGTCGCCAAGGCTTCGATCTCCCGTGCCGAGTCGATCAGCTTCAGCTGGTTCTTCAGCCATTGGATCGTGGCGCCGGTGCAATGGATGTTGCCTTCGAAGGCATAGCGCACTTTTCCCAAGGCGGCAAATCCGACCGACGTGACCAATCCTTCCGGCGCGGCCGCAGCCTGCTCGCCGATGTTCACCATGACCGATGAGCCGGTCCCGTAGGTGGCTTTTCCATAGCCTTCCGAGAAACACATCTGGCCCGTGAGGGCACCGTGCGAGTCGCCGAGCATGCCGGCTATCGGGATGGGATGCTCAAAGAGCCCGCCCACCGTGGTTTCTCCGAACTGCGCGTCGCAGGGCTTCGCCTCCGGCATCATGCTGCGGGGGATGGTCAACAGGCGCAGCAAGTC
>ONHE01000022.1 GCA_900317545.1 uncultured Prevotella sp.
GTTATTAGAGAATGTCAGATAGTACAGGCCGTCTTTCTTAAAGGCGAACGGTGCCTCATGTACGTCAACAAGCCCTGTCTGCTTGGTCATCTGACCGTCCAGCTTCGTCCAATCCGACTTCAGCAACCTGCCGGCCCATATGCCGCCCTGGCCACTTGTATAGATGTAAGGCTGTCCGTCGTTGTCTAAAAACACGCATGGGTCAATAGTCGACGGGATCCCTTCGATGACTCCTTTCACCTTGAAATTGGATGCCGGATCCGCACTTGCAGCCACAAAAATACGCCATATGTCTTCAGGATCGCCTTCCGACTTTGACTGAATCTTGTGAGGGAAGAAGAAATAGTACAGGTGATCAATAGGATTATAATTACAATCCGGCGCCCACATGAAGCCCCTTGTTCCGATCCCCAATTGAGCCTTCACATCATCCGCATTGAGAATTTCACCATGGTCTGTCCAGGTTTTCATATCTTTGGTAGAGAAAACGTGATATCTGTCCATCCGGTCACAGCCTTGCGTCGGCTCAATATCGTGAGAAGGATACAGATACAGAACGTCTTCGCCATTGACATTCCATACATGTGCGGATGGATCTGCCGTATAAAGCGTGCCCGTAAACTTCGTATTGAACATCTGGGAGGGCAACCCCACAAAAAGTGGATTGTGATCATAGGTTTGCGTGATAGGGTATTTATAGTTGAACTCGCCATCAATTCCCCCCGCTGTGTAATCCCCTGTACGGACAAAGATGAATTTATCCACGTTCATTCCGCCATAGGTATACCAGGTGAGAAGGCGGGCACCCTGTTTGACAGGAACGTTATGGACAACTACCGAAACATACGTATCCCACCCTGAAGAAGGAACGGACTGGGTTCTGCAAACGATCTCCCCATCTATTTTCAGATCGAACTTCCCGTTGTCACTGCCTGAAGAACAGAGGATCTGAATGTCATAATTTCCATCATAGAGGGCATTGATGGAATAGTTTGTCCAGTCACCGCTCGAGGTCCAGCCTAAGTTGAAGGTCGAAGGATCATTATCTCCACAGACGCCGACAAAGCTTTTGGTAATATCCGACCGATAATTGGTCCCGCCCGGAGAAGAGTTTCCCCAATGATAGGCCACCTCTGGCCCGCCTAAGTCAAAATTCTCAGCCTCTACGGTTCCCGGCACAGAGATCGGCGTTCCGGAAAACGGTGTCCCCTCATAAGCCGTCACTACCGCAGAATGGCAAAGACAAATCAACAAAGCAAAGAGCTTTATTGCTGTTCCAAAGCAGAAAGGTTTCATACGCTTCAAGTCGTTAATGTATTAAGGTTAGATCTGTAAAAAGCAAACTCCCCCATAGCTGAGGATAAGCCAGCGCTATGAGGAGCAAGAGGGAAAAAGAACTTGTTCAAAATATGTCACGACCAACAGCATTTTTTGCATGCCAAAAGCCTTTCAGCGACGTTTCGGTATCGTTGGCGAAAAAGGTATTTCCTTCCGGAGCATCCTGGCTGCCTGGCCGGTGAGCCACAGATAGTGGTCAGAAGGCATCCCGTCCATATCTATGAATTTGGCAATATCGCTCACAGGATGATCTCCGGTACATTTAAAGATGGCCGTACCTTCGTCTACCTCATCGAACATGGCTACATATATCATATTAGCCCCCGAATTGATTGCCGTTGCCAGCTGATTCCAATAGAATTTACCCCCCTGACGTGGTATACTGCCAACAGGTTTCACATCATCGGGAAACTCCACCCTGCTGAGATTATGCCAGCTAAATCCCGGACACGCCACAGGGACATATTCGATTCCGGCTTTCTTGCACCAGTCCATATCTTTCAAGATAAGATCCCGATAACGGTTCATGTCATTGTGCAACAACGGAGTAAAACGCTGAACGGTCCATGGGTAGACAGCATCCGCCTGACGGATCAACTGATGCAAATAATCGTCATGAATACAATCTGACTCCAAGGTGCGCCAGAAAGTAGGAACCCCCAACATCACCTTGCATCCTCCGTAGACCGGATCATGCTGCAAAAAGTCAATCAGCCGATCCAGCTTGATCTTGCGGATATCATAGGGCCGGTCAGGGAAACCTACACCCCAGATGGCTACCACTGGTCTGCCATGATCATAAAGATAAGTATTCTTATTGGAGCGGTTGGTGATCTTCAGGCTGTCTACAAGCATCTTCCAGTCATTGATCAGGAGCAGACAATCTTCACCTTCGGCACGCAGACCGGAAAGGTCATACATCACGGCAATTGCCCGATTATATTTTGAAGCGGCATCGCATGCATAGGCCAAGATAGTATTGGGCACCGAACTCCTTCTACCGCCGCGTGCATAATCGAAAAATCTCTGGACAAACACTCCATCTACACCATATTGCTGCATCCACTTGAAGTGTAGGTCAACCGAACTACGGTCTGCCGAACTGAAGACCTTCGCCCTCTCACCGCTGGCCAGCATGAATGGCGTCTCATAGGTTTTCGCATATTCACGCACATCTGGCCAAACATCAATCGTACAATGGTTTTCATCAAAGTAGCGCCCAGTTCCATAGTGTCCAAAGCCCTGGTTTGTTCCGTCTCCCGGTCCCCTGAACCAACCTTGGTATCCAGCCATAATCAGGCCACTGCTGCTTGGGTAAGACGTGTTGAGCGCATGTTTGGTTTTTGCCTCCAGCATCACTGAACCAGTGAAGACAAAGGAGACGATCATCAAATTAATAATAGTTTTATGTAGCATGGTATTGTGTTGTTATTTCCGGGGCAAAAATAACAACAACATCAGAAAATATCAAGAAATGGCTATCTTCTAAAATACGTCACAAGCTTTATTTCTATACGTCAGAAGTACGCCAATACAGGTTCTCTGCATCATAAATTACTTAAATAATCCTTCAGATTGTCACTCCTCTCCAAGTCAAGTTTCTTTCTCAATCTGTATCTGATCGTTTCAACACCACGTGTAGAAATATTGAGCAATGGGGCAATTTCCTTTGTCGACAAATTCATCTTCAGATAAGCGCACATCATACGCTCGTTATAATTCAGGTCGGGATGTTGCGTCTTAAGCTTGGACATGAAATGATCATTCACCACATCAAATTCTTTTTCAAAACGCTTTAGGATTTCATCCCCCTCCATGTTAGAATCAATCTTACTGTTAATCAGCAGCAACTGCCTGCGGCTTTCCTTCGTATCGGTCTTGGTAAAGTTATTCGCAACGCTCAGAATATTGTCCCGGATTTCAATCAATATCTTATTCTTGCGTGCAACGTCAAGCACCAGGTTTGCAATCTCCTGGCTCTTGTGTTTCAAGCCCAATTCCAGCTTATCCTTTTCCAGCTTATCTATCTCTATCTTCATTTTCTTCACCTCTTTAGTCTTTTCTTTCACGGCCTCAGCCTTTTTCCGTTCGAGACGCCTGTCTTCTATCTGATAGAACAGATAGCAGGTCCCGATAATAAGAAGTAGATACAGCACATAAGCTACCGTTGACCGGTACCAGGGAGGAAGAATCTGAAAAGACAGTGAATCAACCGAGGTTGAGCCGTCTACTAATGTAGCTCTCACCTCAAAAAGATAGCGGCCTTCTTGTAAGTTACTGTATTCCTTGGATGTCAGCGAAGACGGGGCAGACCAAGGCCCTCCGTTAAGTCTGTACTGATAGGATACGACAGTTGTCAGAAAGACAGAGGGCACTCTATAGTCAAACCTTACAGAGTTCTCTGCGTATTTGATAACCGGCGAGTTCTTGATCTTACAGAAGTTGGAAGTATACACATTTGAATCATTGACTCCAGTCAGGGACATCCGTATGATGTCAAGCTTCAAGTTGGCATCCTTCATCTTTTTCGCATTAAAGAGAGCAAAACCTTCGCTATTTGGCACTATGCAGGTCTTGGAATCCAAATTGAGTATGGGGCCTGAAACGTCCACATTATTTAATAATCGTTCGATCATCTCGGAAGAACTTGAATTATATGCCTCATGAATCACTTTCTTGGCCTTAACCCGCAACAAAGAACGGTCGAGCGTGTAGATGGTTGAATATTTCAGGTTGGGATTGTAAAGCTTAAGCGTATAACCATTGAGCGCCTCCATGTATCTTCCAGATTCGTTAATGCCATTGACCTTGCCCAAGTCAATCCAAATGCCATTGACTTTTTTTACAATGTTAACACCTTCATAGACGCCAATAAACATCATATCCTTGTGCCCTGGAACCACATGGCAGGACCATGCACCGATTATATCGGTAATCTTGGTTACCTTTGAGCCAGAAACTGTGAAAACGCCTTTATCGTGAAGACAAAAAATCTCATCCCCGTTACGGTATAGAAACCATGCCGGTCCACTCGGTGCCGCAACCTTGTCTATCTGCGGAAAACCATTGCTGAAGGTGACAGGAAACGAGGTGACATATAATCCACGGTCTGTTCCCAGATATAACGCATTTCCATTCACCAATGCCGCGTAGCCTATACCGCAAGAAAACGGAGCACGATAGAGATAAGAGAGCGGATCTTCCAAGAGCACATAGTCGATGCCATAGTCAAGACCTGCCCAGACATTGCCACGATAGTCGAAGGCGACAGAGAGCACGGTGTTATTCTGCAAGCCTTTAGATTCGTCAAACGTCTCGGCAGAACCGGTATTTGAGTCTACAATGATCAAGCCACGATGGATTGTACCTATGGCAATCTTACCATTACGTTCAACGGCACAACAGATAACCGCAGACTTAAGGAGTTCATCCACCTGGGTCCGGAAAGGTGTCACTTTATGACCGTCATAATAGAAAAGACCATCATTGGCAGTAGTGATAATAATGCCCTTGCCGAAAGAAAACATTGCGTTGATGCGCTTACCAACAAGAATATCTCCATGAGAGATTGGAAGCAAACGCTCTCCAACCAACACACGTACGCCGTAATCTGTAGCCACATAGATAACTCCACGATCCATTACAGAGGCGAATATCTTCTGGGGCGACTTAATCAAGGTTTTCGATTTGCCGTTTATAATAAGAATATGGTAATCGGCTCTAAAGTAAACAGAATTATTAGTCTCATAAATTTCGAACACATTCCCAAGATGCGCATACTCTTTTTCAAATTGTTCCGAGATGCAGTTATACTTCAGATCGCCGGAAGGCTGTACTTCATAATAGCCAAACTCATTCTCCCCACCAACATAGATCCGGTGCGTCTTGGGATTAATCGATACGCCTCGGGCCTCACTTCTATTGTGCATAGGAAAATTACGCCAACCAGTACTGTTAAATTCCAACAGACCACTTTGGTTTGCGAAGTAGGTCCATTGGCCGTATGAAGCAATACGCCAGGTAGAATAGCCTTTCCCGTAATGCTGCTTGTTGAAGTTGAGCACAAAAGGTATCCAGTCGGCATATACATTAGACACATACAGCATCAGAATCGCAAGACTGCAGAATCTAAAGAACGATGATTTGACATACATTTGCTATAACTTTTTCATGATACACTGCAAAAATAGGAAAAAAGTATTAACCCGCAAAGTATATGTCTTTTTTTTTCAATTCTTACTATCGTTTTGAAGTGTATGTTTTTCATTTTAAAGTATTAGAACAGAGTGAATAAAATAATGATGTAATATAAATAAATCGACTCAACATCATCAAGAGCATACTAATTATCAATGACTTAAACAGTACATTTGCAGATTCCATCAGCCACATACATTTATATTCGAAGTACAAATGAAGTATAAAAACAGATCTGTTGACGTATTTTTGTAGTATACTTTTCATAACAGCTAATTAATATTTCATCTAATTTTGCCCTCATCAATATCTTGCGATTTTTCAATTAACACATTCTAACCTATTCAAACATCATGAAACAATTTATTTCGAATGTACTATCAGCAGTACTTTTGTTATCTACAACTTTCTTATTCATTGCTTGCAACAATGATGACGTAGATGATCTCAAATCTCGCCTTACAGTGGTTGAAGGCATGATAGGCGACTTAAAAGCCCAGTTAGAGAAAGCCCAGACCTCTGGAGCCACTGTAACAAACGCAACCAAGGATGAGAATGGGGTATGGACAATTGTTCTTAGTGACGGGAAAAGTATAACTATCAGCCCTTCATCTGGAAGCTCAAACGGAGGTGGATCCACTATCTCAGTAAAAGATAATGGCAACAATCTGATCATCACCGTTGACGGAACCGAATATGTTCTTCCCAAGGGATCAACTGTGACGGCATTGATCTATAGCCCGCAGTATGTAGATGGCATGGAGATTATCAATGGTGACGGATTAGCCAGCGTCAAGTTTCTGGTTAATCCGACAATTTCCGCAGCCGACATAGCCAATGCTTACTGCGACATTTCTGAGGCACATGAGTTGAAGACAAGAGCAGGAAGCTCCATGTTTAAAATTAACGGTCAGGCTACATATGCAGACGGATTCCTTACTGTGCCTATCCGGGCGTTGACCGTGGAAGCAGGTAAGACCTATGCAGTATCAATCCAGATGAATCTCGGAAGCAAAGTCATCAACTCCAATTATTTCAATGTAAAGATCGGTCCCGATTATTCATTTATTTCCGAAGATCTTGTCACCCCGACCTTTGCTTCAACCGTGACTGACGCCACACAGCTCGAAAATGGCTTCTATACAGCCACATTGCCAGCCAGCGCAGATTTTCTGGGCACTTTCAACTTTAAAGATCTTATCACAAATGTTCCCGCTGGCGCAACTTTCGAGATAGGAGAGATGGGTAAGCAGAACGGTGCAGCCAAAAACATCTTTGACATTCTAAGAAACAGTTTAAAGACAGACGGAACTTGGACCTTGACCGGACGCCCGGGAACAACATTTCCTGCAGACGACAAGCCCGCAGGTGTTTTGGTTTATGTTACCTTAAACGATGTCGTCAAGATGAAAGTTTATTGGAAGGTTGTGGATCCTCTGGCAAACGTAAGTTTCGTAGGCAAGCTTACAGACAGTCCGCATATGGAAGCCTTTGGCGCAACAAATGACGGAACCGACATGATGAAAGCAGGCGCGAACAGCGTAAAAATTCCGGCTCTGTTATCAAAAGGCGTTGATGCATTCGGGTTGCGCCATGGAAATGCAGAGGTTTTCCTGACAGACTGGTGGCCAAACTATAGCGTCAGTTCGTCAGAAGGTGAGATCCTCTACAACGATGGTACAGGGATCGTGATGAGCGAACTTGGTAAGAAATATGCAAAGTTCTCAAGAGGTCTCTATTGGACGAACATCCAGACCAGTATTGCCTCTTCACAGCGCCGTAACATCCCTGAACGTCCGGCCGCTGAAGGAAGTGCAGACAATATTGCATGGTGTGGAGGTACCTGTAATGGTGAAATTATAGGCGGATACGATGGATTATCCGGGGATGACATGACCAAATTCGGTTTGTCTATTGAGCCTGACGGAACCTTCAAGACAACAGCCGCTTACACAGGCTTAAGTCTCCGCGTTGGTCCTGGACTTCGATTTGAATATGCTTACGGTGAAAAGAATGTCGGAGGAGGTGTTCTCTGTTACATTTGGATAAACCGCCGTTCATGCCCTACGGGTGTAACTGATCCGGCTGCAAGATAACTGTTGACCTTGTTTTTGGGACAGACGGAAACGCTTTGTCCCATAAACATTAAAATTAAAATATATGAAAAAATATATAATAATATTATTATGTATTCTGGCATCCATACCTATGCAGGCTCAACAACGAACTGTCAAGGGAACAGTCTCCGATCCTTCCGGTGAGCCTGTCATTGGTGCCACTATACGTGTAAATGGAACGGACCGGGCGACCGTAACAGACCTTAATGGGACCTTCACCATACAAGCAGCCCCAAAAGAAAAACTGAAGATATCCTTCATTGGATTCAAAGATGCTATGGTCAATGCAGATGCACACGTTACCGTCATATTGCAAGAAGACCAAAACCTGATGGACGAGGTCGTTGTAATTGGTTATGGCACACAGAAAAAAGCAACATTGACAGGAGCTGTTGCAGCAGTTGACAATAAAGAATTAACGATCACAAAGAATGAGAACGTCGTTAATATGCTGGCTGGAAAAATTCCTGGCATCCGAATCACACAAAGTAGCTCACAGCCAGGTGAATTCGATAGCAAGATAGACATACGTGGCATGGGCTCTCCGCTAATAGTCGTTGACGGAATTCCACGTGATCAGTCGTATTTTTCGCGTATGGACGCCAATGAAATTGACAATGTATCTGTCTTAAAAGATGCCTCAGCCGCTATTTATGGTGTACGTGCTGCCAATGGAGTCATCCTTGTGACGACAAAGCATGGATTCTCTTCGCAAGTTGACAAGTTTGATATTACCTTCTCAATGAACTATGGTTGGCAATCTTTCTTATACCTTCCGGAAACAGCAAGTGCCGTTGACCACATGCTACTCTACAACGAGAAAGTGCATAACGGCATCAACAGCAACTACCCTTATCGGTCTACGGCCAACACCTATTCATATGATCAGATGTTTGAATATAGTACCGAAAAAAAACAGGATACGAATTGGACAAATGAATTGTTCGACAAAACCTCTCCGCAGCAGCAGTATAACATCTCCATGAATGGAAGTTCCAAGAAAATCGATTACTTCTTCAATGTTGGTTACGTGAAGCAGATGGGATCTTATTCCAGTCATGACCTAAACTATAACCGTTGGAACTTCAGAACCAATATTGACGCACGTATAACGGACAGATTTAAAACATCCTTGCAACTGAGCGGATATACAGACGAAAAAAATCAGCCATTCACAGACATCTGGGCAGTCTACAAGAAAGCCTGGACATACAGGCCAACTTCAATGGCTTGGATCAACGGTGATCACAACTTGCCTGCATATGATGACCAAATGCTCGAAAGTGAGAATCCTGTTGCCTCCACTAATAGCGACTTTACAGGCTATCGTCAAGAGAAGCGCAACAATTTCAATGGCGCACTGACTTTGTCCTATGATATTCCATTTGTGAAAGGATTGACAGCAAAAGCCTTTTACAGTTATGACTACTATACAACCAACAACACGCAGTATAAACGACTTTATTATCTGTACCGTGATCTTGGGAATGGCGACTTGCAACAGTTGCAGAGAAACACACCTGCAGGAAGTGTGCTGCGCAGCACTGATCCCAGCTGGTCTACCAATATGCAGTTGTCTTTGAACTATATCCAACGCTTCGGGGGTCATAGTATCAATGCTCTTATGTTGTTTGAGGAGCAGTATGGCACTTGGGACAGTTTCTACGCCCAGCGTCAGATGTTACTTGATAGTCAATATCTTTTTGCAGGAGAAGAAGAAGATCAGGTTGGATCAATGTATGGCGTCGGCGACTCCACCCGCAAGGCTTGGATCGGTCGTATCAACTATGATTATTTAGGTAGATACTTGCTGGAGTTCGCATTCCGTGAAGACGCTTCGTCCAAATGGTCGAAAAACAGTCGCTGGGGATTCTTCCCGTCTGTTTCTATCGGTTGGAGAATCAGTGAGGAACCCTGGATAAAGAAGATAGTGCCTTTCTTGACAAACTTGAAAATACGCGCATCCTATGGCAAGATGGGAGATGATAGTGGCGCAGGAACTTACCCACCCACTGTCGTAGGTTACAACATCCAGAAAGACAGATATGGGTGGTTCTATAATGATGCACTGACTACCGGCGTCTCTGCCACCGCCATCCCCAATGCAAACCTAACTTGGTATACGGCGAAAACCTATAACGCCGGACTTGATTTCGATTTATGGAACGGGCTCTTAGGTGGAACCTTTGAACTCTTTACCAGAAAAAGAGACGGATTGCTGGCTACTTCCTCCATTGTTCTTCCTGGGACGGTGGGTGCCTCTATGCCACAAGAAAACCTGAACAGCGACAAGACTTTTGGTTGGGAAATCAGCTTAACCCACCGGAATCAGATCAATGCCTTCAACTATTATATCATGGGGCAGATCTCTGCCACAAAAAACCGATGGGACCATTTGCTCGACAGCAAAGCCGGTAATTCAATGGAGAACTGGTATCGCACAGATGTATCAGGAAGAAACAAGGATATTTGGTTCTCCGTAGAAGAAGGCGGACGGTTTAATAACTACTCGGAAATACAGCAAAGCGCCTCAACAGGATGGAACTATGGACAAAACACGCTACCGGGTGATTATTGGTACAAAGACTGGAATGGCGATGGCATCGTGGATGGAAATGACAGTCACCCCGTAGCCAATTTCAATCTGCCCGTATTCAATTATGGAATTACACTTGGCGCGGAGTGGAAGAATATCGACCTTTCAATGAACTGGCAAGGTTCGGCAGGCGTTTATAACTCATATGACGAGGTGTTTACCGAAGTGTGCCCGTTCAATGGGGGCGCTGCACTCGATATATATCTGGACCGCTGGCATACGAAAAACATCACGGATGATCCATGGAATCCCCATACGGAATGGATCAGTGGATACTATCCGGCTACAGGCCATAGCTTCAGCACTGGCACTACAGGTATAAAGAACACCTCCTACATCCGACTAAAAACATTGGAATTGGGCTATGCTTTACCTAAACATCTCACCAGCTATATTGGGATTCAGAGCTTGAGAGTCTATGTAAATGCTTACAATCTGCTGACCTTCTCCAGATTGAAGAACATAGATCCGGAGCGGCCTGGACATCAAGGTGGAGCCAACAATGACCGGTCATCGGGCATTCTGTTCTACAACTACCCGGTAAACCGTACGATCAATGTCGGCGCCACGATCAAGTTCTAAAAATGATAATGATAATAGATAGAGAACAATATGAAAATCATTAAATATTTATTTTGCACAGTAATCATTGGACTGACGGTTGCTTCATGCAATGATCTTGAGCTTGAACCCAAGGGAATCATTGACGAGAACACACTGCTCAGATCCGATAACGGTGTAATGAAGTACCTTGCTGGAATATACAATGATCTTCCCATAGAGGATTTCAATTACAAAGCTACTGGTGACGGAAGGGGATACACCCATCACGACGGACAATTCTGGGAAGCACAGAAAGGAAGCCCGGCTACTGCTGCGTGTGAAGGAACCGGACGGGGCGAAACAAACGGAGATGGATTTGGATATTGGCCTTATGGCCGAATCCGTGACATCAATCTCTTCATTGAAGCCTTGCCACGCTATAAGGGGAATTATACGGAGGACGAATACAATGCCCTTTTAGGCGAGGGACGTTTTCTAAGGGCCTTCTATTATTTTGGTTTGGTGAAACGATATGGCGGCGTGCCTATTGTTGACAAGGTTCAGGATCCTACTGCAAATATAGACTCGCTCCGCTTGCCAAGATCCACGGAATACGATTGCTGGAAATTCATTCATAATGATCTTAAGTTTGCAATGGAAAACGCAAGCACAAAAAGAGCCAACACAAGCAGAGCCAACAGATATGTAGCCGCAGCCTTGATGTCGAGAGCCATGCTGTATGCGGCATGCAATGCCAAATACGGCAGCTACTCGGGGATAACAGGTCCCGCTACTGATCGCGGTCTGATGGGAATGGCTCCTGATCATGCCGAAGAATTCTTCCAATATGCTTATGATGCATGCAAGTTCCTTCACGATGCGGGATTCAAGCTGCACACTGGGGCTGATAAAGTGGCCGCATATGTTGAGGTGTTTTTAGGAGACAATAACCAAGATGAAGATATCTTTGTCAAGAAATATGGCCCTAACGCAACAACGCCTTTCAACATGAATCTGTATCATTCGTGGGATTCAATGGTTCTTCCTCTTGGAACCGGCCTTTCCTCTTCCGTCGGGTGTGCATTGCAGCCAGTATGGGAGTGCATGGGACTGTTCCAGATGCCTGCCATTGTCGATGGGGATGGAAATCCCGTTCGTTTCAATAGTCTCAGTGATATTTGGAATAATAATGAAATGGAAGCACGATGCAAAGCAGACTTCTTTTTCCCGGGCATGACCGATCCGGTTTCCGGAACTGTATTTGACATCCAGGCTGGAGTTTATAAATCCTATCCAGGCTCTGCTGCAGACGGGACACCGGAGGCCAGTGAAAGCGACTTTACAAATAAGTACCGCGTACGCGCAAGGGGCGCATCCGTTACCCAGACGATTAATGGGAAGCAGGTAAAGGTTAACGGAAAGTTCGGCTTAGACGAAGGTGCAGGTGACGAAGGGAAAATCTACACGGGCGCTGTCATTCGAAAATATATCGGCAATACGGCTGACCGGGGCGCTGAATTATACAAGAGTTCACAGCCCTGGAAGGTATTCCGGTATGGAGAGATCCTATGCAACTGGGCCGAAGCTGCTTATGAGCTTGGTCTGATAAGAAATGATGAAAGCCTGAAGAAAGAAGCGGTCGATCATGTAAATGAGTTGCGCAACAGAGCGGGGGCACGTCCTTACAGTTATCAGCAGTCGCCCATAGACATCGGATTCGAGAAGTACGGCTTCTCCGTTGATGAGAATCTCCAGTTTATCCGTGATGAAAGGGAGCGCGAACTTTGCTTCGAGAATCAGCTCTATTGGGATCAGCGCAGATGGAGGATATCAGATGTCATTTTCCAGAATTACTGGCCTCATTCACTCTTGGGTTATTATGTGGCCGATGAGAATAAGTATATCTTCCTGAAAGAAGTAACTTTCTTCGGACGCAGACTCACCTTTGAGAAACGTTGGTACTACGAACAGATTCCTGGCGGAGAAATCAACAAGAATCCTCTGTTGGTACGAAATGACGGTTATTAAACGATTAGAACGATTTATAAAAGAAATTGCTTTATGAAAAAAATACTATATAGCTTTCTGATGGGAGTTGTAGCCTTGGGATTCAACGCCTGCATAGACATTGATAATTTCGATGAGCCAGCCGCATCCGTCCATGGAAGGCTGATCGACACGACCACAGGAGAAAACTACATGACGGATCAGGGTGATGTACATATCCGCATCTGGGAAAAGAGCTACAGCACAAATCCCACCCCGCAGGACCTTGCCGTAAAGATGGACGGCAGTTACAACCGCGAGAAACTGTTTGCCGGAACCTACGACATGCTGCCTTACGATGGTTCCTGGTGGCCGTGTGACACGACGTTTGATGTTCCTATCGGCAACACGAATCATGCAGAGAAGGATTTCAAAGTGACCCCTTACCTGAAAATAAAAGACTTCAAGGCGGAGCTTATCCATAATGAAAAAACTGAAATGGACACCATCGTCTTCTCCGGCCGTCTCTTTGCTCCGATCACCCGGAATCTTCCGCAAGTGCTTGAAATCCGTCCTTTCCTGAGCATTAACCAGTATTGCGGCGCCAGCAACCATCTGGACTATTACTATAGCAATGACTATCGCATTAACGTCAGACAAGACTGGTCACGCCTCGGAGATATGGAAACGGGAGAAGGCGCCAAGACCTACACCATCAAGTGTCCCGTCAAGAAGGGTTACACCTATTGGTGCAGAATGGGAGCAAATGTCCGTGATACGAACCAGAAATTCAATTATTCTGAAATCGTCAAGATTGAAGTTCCTCAAAATTAGTAATCACATAATTCTTCTGATATGAAACTGAATAGCATTTGTTCATCTATATTCCTCGTTTGTCTGACAATTGGTTTTGTAGGATGTAAAAATGGGCTTGACGACTATATTCCGCCGGCAATCCAACCCCACACTGACAGCGGCAACGGGAATCCCGACGACAATACCGACTTCAACAATCTGGGCATTACCCCCCATCAGGACGGCACACCTTATGACACGTTCAAGGGACTCATCATGTGCGGATACCAAGGATGGTTTGGCACACCCGACGACGGGTCCCTGTTGACGAAGCAGGAACGGTGTTATTATCACTATCAGGAACACGGCCAATTCCGCCCTGGTGTGATGAAAAACTCAATCGACTTCTGGCCAGACATGTCTGAGTACGAAAAGCAGTATACGGTAGGCGAAGAAGTTCCGAATGCAAACAGCTCACCGTTTATCCTGCCCAATGGAAAGAAGGCTACAGTTTTCAGTCCATACGACAAGTCGAGTGTTCTTCTTCATTTTAACTGGATGAAGCAATATGGAATTGACGGTGTTTTCATGCAGCGCTTTGTCGGTGAGATCAGTGGCGCTACGCACAAGGAGCATTTCGACAAGGTCCTTGACAATGCCATGGAAGGCTCTAACACCTACCAGCGTGCCATATCCGTCATGTACGACTTGAGTGGAGCGAAGGAAGAAGGCTGGAAACTGATGGTCAAGGATGCTCAAGAGCTCATGGACAAATATGCTCTGAAAGACCGTACCAGACAGCGGTTCTATCTTTATCAAAATGGGAAACCGTTGCTGGCCCTGTGGGGAATCGGGTTCAATGACACTTCACATCCTACGGCCACAAAGATCAAACCCTACGTAGATCAGTTGAAACAGCAGGGATGGAGCATCATGCTCGGATGCCCGGCATACTGGAGAATGGGAGGAAACGATTGTGTCAGTGGTACCGAACATACGGCATTGATCAACCTGATCAAGGAATGTGACGCATTCATTCCATGGTATGTAGGACGTTACGACTACAGCAACTTCTCAGGAACCGATTGGCAAAACCGTATCAGACTGGATATTTCCACTGCAAAGACTTACGCGAATGTCGTTTATGCCACACACGTCTATCCTGGCGGGTCCGACCGCAACATGCATCCTAACAACGGACTGGATGTTGAAAATACGGACAACACTGGTGGCAGATACGGCGGCAAGTTCTATTGGCAACAGTTCTATCAAGACATCAAGAATGGCGTTGAAGCTATTTATGTCGGCATGTTTGATGAGATGGATGAAGGAACCGCCATCTTCAAGCAACTGAATACGAAGGACGTGCCAAGCAATATCTATGACGGACCGGACTATTACGTCACCTACAAACGCGGCGGATCCTATGATATCTCAACCGATGTGAAGACTGGGGACAATGTTATCTGGAGCCGTCTGGCAACCTCTTTGAAGGTGAACTTCCAGGGCATTGACAACAACCTTCCCACAGACCACTATCTCTGGCTGACCGGACAGGCTGCCAAGATGCTCAACGGACAGATCAGAATGACAGAAACGATCCCTGACAGATAAAGTAGCTCATGATTCACTTAAGCCCACAACACAAGAATAGAACTGCCTTTATTATTTTGATAGAATTAATTGTTTCAGCACTCGGCTTCGGTCCATCCGAGGCCAGTGCTAAAACAATGAAGGAGCCCCATGGCGTGACATTCACTTCGCAGGGACTCAACGTCAGGATCACGTTCTTCACCCCCTCCATCGTCCGAGTCTGCAAGACACCTCTTGATCACGCTTATCAGAAGCAAAGCCTCGTCGTCATCAAGAAGCCGGAACAGGTCGACTACAACCTTGCGGAAGAGAAAGACCGGTTGGTCCTTGCCACATCACAACTCCAGATCAAGGTCAATCTGTCTACGGGAGGAATAGAATTCCTCGACAGCAAAGGAAAACGGATGACCCTGAACAAGGACTATGGAACATCGTTTGCCGTGAACGACCGACTCAGACCTGACTTCTATACCGTTCGCGAATCCTTCCTGCTTGAGCCTGATGAGCCTATATATGGCATCGGCCAAATCATGGACG
Source organism: uncultured Prevotella sp. (assembly GCA_900317545.1). Classification (GTDB taxonomy): domain Bacteria; phylum Bacteroidota; class Bacteroidia; order Bacteroidales; family Bacteroidaceae; genus Prevotella. The sequence continues at coordinate 15,703 of ONHE01000022.1, forward strand.
GGAAGTTCAACCGCCGGAATGCCTCCTATCATCTTCAGAATGAGAATATGTTTACCTATTCTCCCTATTTTCTTTCTCCCAAAGGATATGCCGTTTACTTTGACAACTACTCCATCTCCGATATTATCGATACACCGCAGGACTTCTCTTATCTATCCATTGGCCATTGCTCTGACTATTATGTCATTCTGGGACCTACGACGGATCGAATTATTTCGGGGCTCCGGCAGCTGACAGGCAAGGCACCCATGCTCCCGCTGTGGGCCTACGGTTTCTTTCAGAGCAGGGAACGCTATCGCACCCAGCAGGAGAGTTTGGACGTACTTGAGCAATTCCGCAAATCAAGGATCCCGGTCGACTGCATCATCCAGGACTGGCGTTACTGGCCGCAGTATCAGCATTCGGACAGTCTGTGGAACTGTCAGGCCTTCGACTCCGAACGATTTCCAAGCCCATCGGATTGGGTTCGCCGGATTCATGGACTGCATGCCAAACTGCTGATCGTCACATGGCCGGGATTTGGTGGAAAGACTCAACAACGTCAGGAATTGGATGCCAACAACCTGACGCTTAATTTTCTGACATTCCCTCCCAACAGTGATGCCCGTCCCTATGACCCTTTCAGCCCCAAGGCGAGGGATATTTTCTGGAAATATCTGAATAAGGGCGTGTTCAGCTACATTGGTAATGACGGATGGTGGCTTGACTCTACTGAGCCTGATCATATCGACCGAAAAGAGGCCGACTATGACCAACCGACCTTCCTCGGCCCTTATCGGACGGTCAAGAATGCCTTTTCATTCATGCACAACCTTGGGATTGCCACCCATCAGAAGGATCAGACGAAGGATAAGCGTGTGGTTATCCTCACGCGTTCTGGCTTCATCGGACAACAGCGCTTTGGCTCCAACACATGGAGCGGAGATGTCGAGTCGACATGGGAAATGCTGGAAAAGCAAATTCCTGCCGCACTTAATTTCACCTTGATGGGTCTCCCTAACTGGAACAGCGACATAGGAGGGTTCTATGCGCATAGATGGGTTCAAAACGGCGGAAACAAGAACCCGGAGTTTCAGGAACTATATGTGCGATGGATGCAGTTCGGCCTTTTTTGTCCCATGATGCGCTCACACGGCACCGGCTTGCCACGCGAGATCTGGCAGTTCGGCAATCGGGGCGACTGGTGTTACGACGCGCAGGAGAAGGCCATACGGCTGCGCTATCGTCTACTGCCCTATATCTACAGCACATCCTATGACGTATCAGCCAATGACGGCACGTTCATGCGCCCGCTCTTCATGGATTTTCCGTCAGACAAACACACATTGCAGATCGGCAACACCTATCTTTTCGGCCGCTCCCTATTGGTGTCTCCAGTGACAAAATACCAGGTCAGCCGGTGGGACGTCTACCTTCCCAAAGGCACGGGATGGTGGAATTTCTGGACCGGCCAGATGGCTGAAGGCGGCCAGACGATTTCCTGTCCGGTGACCAAAGACATCATTCCGGTCTACGTGAAAGCAGGTACAATTCTGCCCGTTGGGCCCGATGTGCAGTATGCAAATGAAAAGAAATGGGACCATCTTGAGATTAGGGTCTACCCGGGGGACGACGGAACATTTACCTTATATGAAGACGAGGGCGACAATTACAACTATGAACAGGGGCGCTATTCGCTGATCAAGTTCACCTGGAACGAACAGAACCAAGAACTGACCATCTCCTCACGCAAAGGGCAGTTCAAGGGCATGCTCAAGTCTCGCCGCTTCAGGATCCGCCTCATGCAGTCTTCGCTGTCGAAAGAAAGATCGGTCAGCTATTCGGGAAAAACTCTCCGGATCAACTTGTAATCCCAATAGGGGAAAGGCGAACGGGGCACACCGATGATGCGTCCGAATGTTTTTTTTCCCGTTTCCTGTTGATTTGATTCTCTGGCTTCAGACATTTACATGTGCCTGAAGCCAGATTTGTTTTTTCCGGGGCATCCTTGGAATGTCCGTATCCCCCTCTGCCTCTCGCCATAAAGCCCTGCACTTCATAAGTCCGTCTGCAACTCTGCAATGAATAGACAACTGTAGGACTTCCAATAAATATCCAGACAGGAGCAGGCGGAAGACAGACGTCCTTCAATTGAACGACAGATTGCTTTCGGGATGGCGGGAAATATCCTATTTTTGCAGATAATCTACGGAAAAGGTTTAGTAAAGCCATTTTCGCGTGTAAGATATATGTATGACTGAAAGGAAACAACTCGAGCTGCTATTTCATGCCCACTACCGCCGCCTCTACCTGCTGGCGAGCATGATGCTCCACGACGAGGCGGAGAGCAAGGACATCGTGCATGACGTCTTCGCCCGCCTGATGGAGTGCGGGCGCAGTCTGCAGGACGGCACGGCGGAAGCCTATCTCACGGCCAGCGTGCGCAACCGGTGCCTGAACCGGATCCGCAGCATGAAGATCCAGAAACGGGTGGAACGGGGCTATATCCTGGACCATCAGATGGACGACTGCACGGATCCCGCGGCCTTGGAAGCCAAGTTGAACGCCATGGAAAGTGGCCTGGCCCGTCTCCGCCCGCCCCAATGCCGCGAGGTTCTGAAGCTCCATTACCATGACCGACTCACCTTCCGGCAGGTGGCCATGCGGCTGAACGTCAGCGAAACGACGGTCTACAACTATCTTCGCAGCGCCCTCCGGCAGCTGCGCGAACAACTAAAAAACCTCTGAAAATGGAAAAGACTGACCTCCAGCTCCATATGATGGAGCATCCGGATGATTACTCCGAACGCCAGTGGGACGAGATCCTCGCCGACGAGAACTGTCGGGAGCTGTATGCACTGCTGGCTGACATGCGGGGCGCATGGGCCGCCATGGAAAACGGGAAGCGCCTTACGGACCAGACGGTGCAGCAAGAATGGCAACGCATGGACGGCATCCGGCCGACCGGGACGCATGGGCGGTGGCCCTGGCGGAAGATTGCAGCCGCGGTCATCGGCATGCTGCTGATCTCGGGGCTTGCCCTTGCGGCTTTCATGACCGGTCTCTTCGGACTCCGCCCGGCAAAGCTCCCCGACTCCCCTTCGGGCCCTGCCGCCGACGTGCAGTCTGCTCCGGCAGCCGTCATTGCCGACACGCTCCGAAGGGATACGGCCGTTCTCGCGCAGCCCAAGCATTATGACAATGTGCCCTTGCACGTCATCCTGACCGAGCTTGCGGCCTATTACGGGCTGCAGGTCCGATACGGCAGCGGGGACGCAAGGCTGCCCCGGCTCTACTTCAAATGGGATCCGGCCGACTCGCCGGAACAGGTTGTCGAGCTGCTGAACCACTTCGAGACCTTCCATCTGACCCTTGAGGGGCGCACACTGACCGTCGAACTACCTTCCACACAGCCATGAAGAACATGCTCCTGATGCTTCTCTGGTGCGCACATGCTGCCTTCGGAAGCGCGCAGACCATCACCCACACGTTCAGCAACGTCCCCATGCCGGACGCCCTGAAGTATATCCAGTCGCAATCGAGGCAGTATCAGATCTCTTTCATATACGACGAGTTAGAAGATTTCAGGGTTACGGCCTCTGTCAAGGACAAGCGCGTGCCCGATGCCATCATGCAGCTCATCGGCTTCTATCCGCTTCGGATGACCGTAGGGGCGGACAGCGACATCTACGTGGAATGCGTTCCCAAGGCGCAGCAGAAATATGTCGGCCATCTGACTGACAGCCGCAACCGGCCCATAGAGTTCGCCAACGTGGCGCTGCTCAATCCCCGCGACAGCTCATTCATCACCGGCGGCGTCACCAACAGTGACGGACTCTTCGTGATCCCATGTGATGAGCGGCCGGTATTGGTCAGGTGTTCCTATGTCGGATATCAGACCTTGACCGTCCTCAGCACCGCATATCGGGTGGGAACGCTGCGCATGCGGGAATCCGTCAGCCACCTGAAGGAGGTGCGGGTGACCTCCATCCGACCGACGATCACCTACCGGAGCGACCGCTATGTGATCGATGTCCGCAACAGCATGATGGCTGTCGGCAACACCGCCGAATCGCTACTGAGCCAGCTGCCCGGCGTTTGGGTCAACGGAAACCGTATCTCCATCAACGGCATATCGGGCGTTCAGGTGATGATCAATGACCGGGCCCTGAAGCTCTCTGCCGATCAGTTGATGAACTATCTGAAAACTATCCGGTCGGAAAACATAGACCGCATCGAGATCATGGCCAACCCGCCGGCCGAGTTCGAGGCACAAGGGGCCGGCGGGGTGCTGCGAATCCTGACCCGCGAAAGACAGGGCGGCATGCAGCTGAACGTTGGTTCGACGGTCGACTTCATCTCCTACAACGCGCTCAAACCATACTTCTCCTTCGCCTGCAGCAAAGGGAAGTTCGGCGCGGATGCCACTGTCAGCGGCACATTCGGAAAAGGTTACCTGCGGGCGGACGAACTGACGCAGAACCGGAAGAGCCTCGTCAACTATGATAACAGCGAAACCGACCGGATGAACGATGTCATCTACACCATCGACACCAATCTCTACTATGATTTTTCCGAATGGAGTAAGATCGCCCTGAACGTCAACTTCTATCGCTGGTTTAAGCATGAGCACGTCGCAGGCACGACACGCATCGAGGGCGAAAACGCGCCGCAGATCCGCAGAACCCTCACACAGCACGAGACGGTGCAGAACAACAAGGCATTCAGCGCATCGCTCAACTACACCTGTCTCTTCGGTCCGTCCCGGCAGCACAAGCTGCTCGTCATGGCCGACGCCGCCCAGTCACACTACCCCACCCGTGACGAATATGCCTATCAGAACGAAGACGCGGAGGCCAGCCTGATCTCCACCGAGCGCCACTACCATCTGCAGCACAGTCCTTACCTCATCTTCTCGGGCGAAGCCCGCATGCAATGGGATTTCAAGACCGACGGCACGGTGACGGCGGGTGTCAAGAGCAGCCATTCGGAAAAGGGCAACGACCTCCTCTCCAAGACGCTCACAGCGAGCGGATGGACTGTCAACGGGCAGAGCGGATTTGACCTCAACTACAGCGAGAACCTGCAGGCGGCCTATCTGAAGTATGAACTTTCGCGCAAGCGATGGAGCCTCTCGACCGGACTGCGGGCCGAATATGACGAGGCGCACGCCGAGGGTTACAAGCAGCAATACCATCACTTCGATTTCTTCCCGAGCCTCTACTACACGCTGCGCGTAAGTCCCATGCACACCGTCAGCGTCACTGCGGCCCGAAGGACGCTGCGTGTGAACTTTATCCGGCTGCTTCCTTACCGTTACTACGGATCGCGCTACACGATCATGACGGGCAATCCGGGGTTGCGGCCCGACTACAGCAACCATCTCTCGCTGGCTTACCGGATCGCCGACAAGTATGAGCTGACACTCTCGCACGTGTGGAGCAACAACGGCACCGACCATTACAACCACACCGAGACCATCGGCGGACAGACGCTGACCGTCGCCTCCTACGTCGACGGAGTGAAAGAACGGCTGACCAATCTCAACGCTTTCCTGCCCGTGACCATCTGCAGCTGGTGGTCGGTGGTCAATCAGGCGCGGGCCTGCTATGACAGGTATGAGACGGCGGAAACGGATGTCCGCAACTTCGACTGGAGTGCCTATACGCAGCACACGGTCGTCCTGCCCCGTGCCGTCAGGATGCAGCTGCTCTACCGATTCCAGTCGAAATCGAAGTCGGCCTACGGCTGGGCCAGTGCCTATCACACCTTGGACGTCTCGTGGATGAAGACCTTTCTCAAGGACAGGCTGACCATGAAGTTGGCCGTCAGCGACCTGATCTGCGGGCAGAAATCCAGCAATTACGTCCACACGGGATCCATCTCGCAGCAGACGGCGATGTACGGGCGGCGCACACCTTTTTTCTCCCTCTCGGCCTTCTACAACATCAGCCGGGGCAAGCGCCGTCAGCACGAGCAGATCGAGCGCAGCAACAGCGAAGAGAAAGCAAGGGCCTACTGACAACCGAGGCAGCTTCAGCCCGCACCATTGACCGCGGACCGAAGCCGCCCATACCTCATTTAGGCCGGTTCTATCAATCAGGTCGAGGCGTATGCTGCAAGATATCGTGTCTCAAAACGTAAGTTAAAGAGGGAGTGTAGCGGGCCACATGGCCGATGATACTTGACGTTCTGAGACCGATAGATGCAACATACGACCGAAAGGACTTCTATGCTTCCTCTGTTAGTTTTATAAACCTGATTGACAGAACTAACCTTTAATCATTCATTCTCCTCTTTCCAGCCGGAAGCAGTCGATGTCAGGCGCCCAGGTGTAAGGGCTGCCCATGCGGATGACGTTGTATCCGGGGCGCAGCGTGACGGGCACGGTGACCTGCACAGGCGTGTCGCCCTCCTTGGTCTCCAAGTCAGTCAGGAGCCTGCGCAGGCCGTTGACCTCGACCTCGAGTTTGCGGTCGGCATGGGGCATATAGCTGATGATGAGCCGATAGGGACCGCCTTCGGCACTGTAGACGCGATCCCATTCGGCCACGTTGTCACGGCTTCCGCCGATGTATCTCACCGTGGTGCCGCCCGAAGCCTTCGGCTCCGGCATATAGGTGACGAGCCGCTTGCGCTTGTTTAGGGCGTTATAGCGTGGCAGGAAAGCCCATTCCGCCTCGTAGAGCGACGGCTCAATCCGCTGCCGTCCCGTCACGCGGAGCACGGCGGTGGCATGGGGCGCCACGGTCATGGCGATCGAGTCGCGCGCGGGTTTCAGGTCTTTGCGGCTGACGAGGTCACGCACCTGTGCCTTCCCCGACAGCTCCAGGTCGGCCAAGGCGACACTGATGCGCGCCGCAGTGTCCGTGGGATTGTAGAGCGCCACGGCCCTCGTGAGCCCCCGCAGCTGCAGGATGTCCTTGGCGAGCACATAGGTTCCGCCGCGATGCTGCACCACGCGCGCCTGCAGTCCGAGCCGATCCTGATTGAGCGCGATCAGCTCCGTGTTGAGCAGCAGCCGCCGCGACGCCTCGGGGATGGTCGTCAGGTCGCAGCCGATGAGCAGCGGCGAGCTCATCATGCACCACATCCCGAAGTGGGTCACCTCCTCGTCGGGGCTCATGCCGCGCCCGATCTCGAGCATGTCCATATCGTTGTAGTGGCCGTCGCGGGCATAGGCGGAGAGATGAAGGTTGCGCTCGATGATGTCCTTCACCGAGCTCCAGCGCGGCCGGATATCGGGACTGATGCGCCAGGAAGTGGCAATCCCGGCCGCCCAAGTGCCCGGAAAGGCCCAGCGGCAGATATTGACCGACACGGGACGGTGGGCCACCCGGCGGATGGCCTGACAGATCTCCGTGTAGCGCTGCTCCTCCTCGAGCTCGAGTTCCTGCCCTGCCCCGCAATAGTCAATCTTGATGAAGTCGAAGCCCCACTCGTTGAAGTAGAGCTGCGCGTCCTGCTCTTCATGTCCGTAAAGGCCCGCTCCGACGCCGTTCTTGTCATGATCCCAGATCGAACCACAGGTGTTGCTACCCGCGTCGGAATAGATCCCCGCCTTCAATCCTAACGAATGAATGTAGTCGGCGATGCCTTTCAGTCCGTTGGGGAAGCGTTGGGGATGGGTGTGCATGCGTCCGGACTCGTCACGAAAACCGAAGAATCCGTCGTCGATGTTGATCTGGTCGTAGCCGGCCTGCCTGAATCCGCCGTTGACCAAGGCATCGGCCTGGCGCCGGATCAGCGTGTCGTTGATGTTGACGCGATACGTGTTCCAGGAGCTCCAGCCCATCACCGGCGGGTCGAAATCAGCGGAATGGGACAGGGCAAGGCTGCCCGAAAGCAGCATAAGAAGGGAAATCAGCCGTTTCATGGTTGTGGTTGTTGAATGATAGTTAAGCCTTTCGGATGACGGTGCGAAGATAAGAAAAAAAGGTGAAACGATCAAGTCATGACCCGGAAGAACAGGCATTGACGCGCCGAAAAACTGATGATGCCCTTCAAAAAGACATGTCCACGCCTGTCGCAGACAGCATGAAGACGCGGAAAAGACATTGTTGGCGACAACCGAAAGAAAAAAAATGACGAAAGGGGAGGATTATCAATTAAAATCATTATCTTTGCAAACGGATTGGTTCCGTAGTTTAATGGATAGAACGGAGGTTTCCTAAACCTTTGATCCGAGTTCGATTCTCGGCGGAATCACGAAACCAATGACCTTACCTAATCCTTAACCTGCCATGATAGGAGCCATCATAGGAGATATTATCGGATCGCGGTTCGAATTCGGACCGCCGCCCAAAGAAGGTTTCGAGCTGTTCACCAACGAATGCAACTTCACGGATGACACCATCTGCACGATAGCCATCGCCGATGCCATTCTCAACCAACGCCCCTATCAGGAGGCACTGCTCGACTGGTGTCACCGCTATCCCAATCCCATGGGAGGCTACGGGAGCATGTTCCACCAGTGGTTGCTCTCACCCAACCCGCTGCCCTACAGCTCCTTCGGAAACGGATCAGCCATGCGCGTGAGTGCCGTAGGATGGCTGATGGACGACTATCACGACGTGCTGCGCGAAGCCAAACGGAGCGCCGAGGTCACCCACTGCCACCATGAAGGCATCAACGGCGCGCAGTGCGTAGCTACGCTGATCTACTGGCTGCGCACCGTCCGCGTCACCAAGGACGAAGTGGAAAGTGCCGTCAAACGCAACTTCGGCTACACCATACCGCCGCTCAAAGACATCTATAAGATAGGACGCCAAGGCCATTTCGACAGCACCTGCGCCGAGACTGTGCCATGGGCGATACGCTGCTTCCTTGAAAGCGAGAACTTTGAAGATGCCGTCCGCAAAGCCGTCATGGCCGATGGAGACACCGACACCAAAGCTGCCATCACCGCATCCATCGCCGAAGCGTTCTACGAAATTCCGGAATCCTACATCGAACAGGCCTACGCCTACCTGCCGGAAGACATGCTTGAGATCATCGAACAATTCTATACCATCATCCAGAACAGGATGAACCAATAGCCTGCCGCATCCTCCCGAAATGTCCTTTCTGCGACTTCGCACGGCAATCCGTCACAAGAAGGCGCGACGGAAGCTGACCCTTGCCTTGACGGACGGCATCAGCCGGCCGGGCAGAAGACTCCGGTTCATCGTTTAGAAGACACTTCTCCGCGGTCTACATGACACCTTCCGATCGCAGAGAATCGTCCTCCCCGTCAACCAAATGACGTCCGTCAAATGGGCAGAAAATACCTGCTTTACGCGCTGCTGATACCTGCCGTCCGCGCATGAGATACATGTCACCTGCGCATATGATACCTTTGGGGCGCCCGGAACTATCCTTTCGACGCCCCGGAGCTATGCTTTTGACGGCCAAGAGGATAGCTCCGCCAACGCATTGGTTATCAAGTTGTTGTAGGGGCGGATCAGCGTACCCGCCCGCGGGCACCTCTCCCACCCTCTCCGCCGACAGAGGATGCGCCTGAATATGGGACCGCACGAAATGAAAGACGGCCGCATGGAAGCATTCACTCCATGCGGCCGTCACCTTTATATATTGACTGATCAAGCCTTTGCAGGCACAGCCTCAGCCTGCTCCTGACGGATCTTGCGCCCCATGACGAGGTAAGCGATCGGAGAAGCAATGAAGATTGAACTCAGCGTACCGAAGATCACGCCCAACGTCATCGCAAAGGCGAACGGCTGGATGCTCTTTCCTCCGAGGAAGAGGATGCAGAGAAGCACGATCAAGGTTGAGAATGACGTGTTGATGGTACGGGCAAGTGTCTGGTTGATCGAATCGTTGAAGAGCGACTGATAATCCTGTTTCGGATGCAGTGAGAGATTTTCCCGGATTCGGTCAAATACCACCACCTTGTCGTTGATGGAGTAACCGATCACCGTCAACACGGCACCGATGAACGTCTGGTCAACTTCGAGCGAGAACGGCAACAAGCCTTTCAGCACCGAGAAGAGGCCGATCACCGTGATCGCATCAAACGTCAGCGCTACCGTGGAACCTACGGAGAAGGCCACATTGCGGAAACGCAGCAAGATGTAAAGGAAGATGGCAACCAGCGCGATGATCACACTGACGATGGCACCATAGGTCACATCCTTAGCCACTGACGGTCCAACCTTTGATGAACTGATGATCGAACCACCCTGACGGATATCAGGATTCTTGAAGTCGTTGACACTCTTCTGACTGACCATGCCGGCTTTCTTCAACGTGTTGTAGAGCAGCGTCTCAGCCTCATCATCCACCGTCGGGCTGTTGGACTCGATCTTGAAGTTGGTGGAAATACGGATCGTCTTATTGTCAGTACCCAATGAGAGGGCGCTGTTCGTGCAGCCCGGGAAGGCATCATCGAGGATGGCGCGCACCTGTTCGGGCTCTGTCGACTTCTCAAACTGTACGACATAGTTGCGGCCGCCGGTGAAGTCAATACTCTTATCCAATCCCCTGAAGGCGAAACTGAGCATGAACAGCACAAAAGCAACACCGGCAACGGTAAACGTCGTCTTATAGGTCGACATGAAGCGATAGTTCTTTCCCTGCATCAGATTCTTGGATACGCTGGTGTAGTACTTCAAGTTGAGCCAGCGATCGTGGTTTAACTGATGCTCATAGACAAGACGCGTCAAGTAAACAGCACTGAAGAAGGAGCAGAGGATACCGATGATCCATGTCGTGGCGAAACCCTGGATGGGGCCTGTACCGAACGCATAGAGGATCACACCGGTAATTAAAGACGTCAGGTTGGAGTCAAAGATGGCACTGAAAGCATTGCCGTAACCGGCACTGATGGCTTGTTTCATGCCCTTGCCGGCACGCAGTTCCTCCTTGATGCGCTCATAGATCAGCACGTTCGCGTCAACTGCCGTACCGAGTGAAAGCACCATACCGGCAATACCCGACATGGTCAAGGCCGCCTGGAACGACGTCAATATACCGAGCGTAAAGAACACATTGACCAGCAAGGCACCGACTGCGATCGAGCCGGGGATCAGGTTATACATGACGAGCATGTAGATGATCAGCAGCACGAAGGCAATGATAAACGACACAATACCCTGCTGAATGGATTGAGCACCAAGCGTCGGGCCGACCACTTCTTCCTGTACGATGCGTGCAGGAGCAGGCATACGACCTGACTTGAGCGTGTTGGCCAAGTCCTTCGTGTCTTCTATGGTGAAGTTGCCGCTGATGGATGAGTTTCCGCCATCAATCTCGCCGTTCACGCGGGGAGCACTGTAGACAACGCCGTCAAGCACGATAGCGATGGCCTTGCCGACGTTGGCCTTGGTCAAGGCAGCCCATCTGCGGGCGCCTTCCGAGTTCATGCTCATCGACACTTCAGGCGCGCCGGTCAAGTTGTTGAACTCATCCTTGGCGTCGGTCACCACGTCTCCTTCCAACGGAGCGCGTCCGTTGCTCGTCGTGACCTTCAATGCGTGTAGCTCGAAGATATTCTTCGACCCCTTGATCATGTCTGTCGGCTTGGCACTCCATACCAATTTCAGATCGGAAGGAAGCACCTGCTTGGCTACGTCAGAATAGATCAGCGCGTCGATGGCAGCAGTATCGCGGACGTTGGCAAAGGCAACCAAACTGAGCTGACCGGGCCCGGTGGGCTGCAACATGGCCAACAGCGGATGCTGCTTCTTGGCTGCTGCGATTTGGTCTTCTGAATTGTTGGCCACGCCGGCATCAGCTTTCTTCTTGCCTGCGTCGAGCTTAAACTTCGGCAGTTCTGCCGTCTTAGGCTGCTCTGCGGCTTGCTTGACAGCCGTGGTGTCCTTTTTGGTCGTGTCGGCTGCAGCCTTTGAACCCATGCCGAGCAGTCTCTGGTCGAGCTGATTCAGGTATGGGATGATCTCATCCGAATTGTATGTCTCCCAGAACTCAAGGTTGGCACTTCCCTGGAGGAGCTTGCGCATACGCTCAGGTTCCTTGATTCCCGGCATCTCAACCATGATTCGGCCGGCCTGTCCCTCCAATTTCTGGATGTTGGGCTGTACAACTCCGAACTTGTCAATACGCGTACGGACCACGTTGAAGGAGTTGTCGATGGCCGACTGTACCTCTTGACGGAGCACTTTCTCAACTTCCGAGTCTGAGCTTTGAGGACTGACCTTGCCCTGGAGCTGCTGAGTGGCGAAGATTTCTGCCAGCCGATGCCCCGGCGCATTCTGGTGATAGTACTTGACGAACAGTGAAATAAAATCACTCTGGCTTGTTTCCTCTTCGGTCCGAGCTTGCTTCATCGACTTGGTGAACGCAACATCGGTCTTGTGGTCTGCCAGCATTTCAACAACGTCAGGCACCGAGATCTCGAGGATAACGTTCATTCCGCCCTTCAGATCAAGGCCGAGACCGATCTGGGTTTCAAGACATTTCTGGTAAGAATAAATACCTAAATAGCTCACAGAATCTTTGTAATCCTGCTGCGCAATAGGGTCTTTAAGCTTAGCGGCCTGCCCATCATAGTAGCGGGTAGCTACGGAGAAGGACAGGTAGAAAATGCTTGCCAGCGTCAATAAGACCGCTGTAAGAATTACTATTCCTTTGTTTTGCATTTTGAATTTATTTAGTGATATTTATTTCTATACGTTCTATAGACGTGCAAAGATAAGCATTTTTTCACATTACGAAAAATTTATAGCGTCTAAATATTCATTTTTTGAGCTTTTGACCGCATTTTTAACCAGCTGACAATGGGATAATGATCTGACAACTTTATTTTGCTGTCGACGTAGCACCGGAATGGCCGCCAGTCGCGGGAGCAATACAGTTGATCGATACGGACATACATCCCGCTGCGGTGATAGCTGAATCCGGGACCGTTGCCCGATTCCCGATAGCAGTCGATCAAGCCCTTGCCGATGGTCCGGCAACTGTAGGAGAGCGGCGTATCATTGAAATCTCCACAGACGATAGTTGCCATCCCGCGGTGCCGCCGAATGTATTCGGCCACGGCTTCTGCCTGCGGGGCACGACGCACTGCGGCCGCGCTCAACTTGTCAATCAAGCGTGTGGACTCTACCCGGGCACGGTCTTCATTGAGCTTACCTTTCACCAAGTCCTTGAATCCGGCCTTGTCCTTGCCGTCGAGGAGGTTTGACTCAAGATGGTTGTTGATCACCAGTATGATCTGACGACCGATATTGACCCGATAGGCGACGCTCATGTTACCGACGGAAGGATAGGCGATGCGCTCGGCAGACACGATGGGGAACTTGCTGTAGAGCCGCAACATGTTGTGATTGCCGTCATTCGGCTGAATGTGATGATAGGGATAGACGGCCCCCATGACCGAATCGATCTCCTGCGTGATATGGAAACCGCCCGCTTCCTGCAGACAGATGAGGTCGGCATGGCTGTCGGCGAGATAGCGGACGATCTCATTGGGGCTGTCGGGCAGGGGCTGATCGGGCACCGCTCCGAAGTTCTCGACATTGTAGGAGATGATCTTGAGCGCACTGTCCGGCGCCTCATGCCTGATGTTGAGGGGCATATAGGATCGGATGGGGCTGTAGGCGACGATGAAACCGAGCATGGGAATGAGCGCTCCTTTCGGTTTGAAGACCAGCCAGAAGACGAGAAAGGCGAAATTGAACAGCAGCAATACGGGAAACAGAAGCCCCATAACACTGAGCCGGGGATGCGCTGCTGGATTCACGAAACCGACCATTCCGACCATCAAGAGGATCAAGATGGTCGCCACGTTGGCACCGGCTATGAGCCGAAGTGTGAATTTCTTGAGCGCCCGAATCATCTATCGGTTGCTTTGATCGAACAGCGTTTGCTTCTCCTCCTTGGTCAGACTGTCATAGCCGCTGCGGCGTATCTTGTCCAAGATGCGGTCCACCTCTGCCTGCTCCCGCTGCTTGCGGGCATTGTAGTCCCAGTCGGTGGCGTGCCCGTCCGAACGCTGTTGCCGCTGCTCGGATGCCTTTCTGCGCGACCGTTGCTCCCATCTGTCACGCATATTATCGAAGAAATGGCGGCCGCTGGAATATTCGAAGCCTTCGCCCGGGTGTGTCCGCCAATAACGGATGAGCAGATATCCGAAGAGCATACCGCCCAAATGGGCCAGATGGGCGACGTTGTCGCCGGGCGTGGCCAATGCCGAACCAAGCTCTATGGCGGCATATCCGATCACAAACCACTTGGCCTTGATGGGTACGGGCAATGGAAAGATGAAGATACGTTCGTCGGGAAAGATCATGCCGAAGGCCAAGAGGATGGCGTAGATGGCACCCGAGGCACCGACAGTGGTCATCCCGTTGAGGTCGGGAGCCAGCTGATGCATCACCGAGAAGGATTCCACAAGCCCGAGAGGCTGCTGCGCATTGAGCATGAAATAGACCGAGAAGAACTGGGCGATCATCTGAATCAGACCGGCTCCGACACCGGTCGAAATGTAATAAAATAAGAATTTCTTCGGTCCCCACACACGTTCGACGACGCAACCGAACATCCAAAGCGCAAACATATTGAAGAGAATGTGCTCGAAGTTGGCGTGCATGAACATATAAGTCACCAACTGATAAACCCTGAAATCAGATGCCATGAAGAAATGCAGGCCACAGACGTTGTTCAGATCCACCCAGCCCATTGATTTCAGAACATACATGGAGAGGAATGCCAAGATATTGATGATCAGAAGATTCTTGGTCACTTCAGGTATACTACGCATATGATTGAATTGCCCTTTATGATTGATAATGCAGACGCAAAATTACTAAAAATATCTGTCATTGGCTATAAAAAAGGGCCAGAAGCATCTTTTTTTTCAGAAAAACATCACTTTTTTTTATTTTTTGTTTGATTTATAAAAGGAAAGGCCTATATTTGTGAACGGAAAAGAGAAATAACTCACAATTAATAAATTAAATAACAAGATTATGAACAAGACAGAACTCGTAAAGAAAGTTGCCGATGCCGCAGGTCTCAGTCAGGCAGAAGCCAAGAAAGCTATTGATGCTACAACAGACGTTATCAAGGCTGCCTTGGTAGCAGGTGACAAGGTTCAGCTCGTCGGATTCGGCACATTCGCCGTTTCGGAGCGCCCGGCTCGCGAGGGCATCAACCCCGCTACAAAGCAGAAGATTGCCATCGCTGCCAAGAAGGTTGCCAAGTTTAAGGCTGGCGCAGAACTGACGGATGCTGTGAACGCATAAATTGTCAAGTTTATTGGAAATAAAAAAGCGGCTCAAACGAGTCGCTTTTTTTGTGTCGGGTATTGAGGGATGAGAGGATGAAAGAGGAGGGATGAGAGGATGAAAGAGGA
>ONHE01000044.1 GCA_900317545.1 uncultured Prevotella sp.
CTATGCTTTCGGGTGCCAAGAGCTATGCTTTGGACGCCCCGGAGCTATCATATGCGCAGACCGCAGTTATGCTCTGTCTCTAACGCAAGTTTGAGACGGCTGAAACGAGGCTTTCTGATGGCCGCACGGGATAGGCGTCATGCGTTCTTGGCCGATGGCCTCTCCGGCCGGCTGACCTTGACGCTTGAACACACAAAAAGCTGCCTTTTATTTTGCGCAATGGGCGAATTGTTGTATTTTTGCATGAATTAGTTTAGAAGACAAATGATATCAGTAGAAGGATTGAAGGTGGAATTTGGCGTGAAGCCGTTGTTCCAAGACGTCAGCTTCGTGGTGAATGACCATGACAGAATAGCCCTCGTGGGCAAGAACGGAGCCGGAAAGTCGACCATGCTCAAGATACTTTGCGGGCTCCAGAAACCTACGGAGGGAACGGTGGCCGTGCCGTCCGGTTCGACGATCGGCTACCTGCCGCAGGTGATGAAGCTTCAGGACGACACGTCGGTGCGTGAAGAAACGCGCAAGGCATTTGCCCCGATCACCCGCCTGAAAGACCGTCTGGCCGCCATGCAGCAGCAGTTGGCCGACCGCACCGACTATGAGAGCGAGAGCTATCTGGCACTCGTCGAGACCTTTACGCAGGAGCATGAGCGCTTCATGCTCATGGGCGGCGACAACTATGAGGCCGAATTGGAACGGACGCTGATGGGGTTAGGCTTTGACAGGGCAGAGCTTGACCGCCCCACTTCGGAGCTCTCGGGCGGATGGAGGATGCGTATCGAACTGGCGAAGATCCTGCTTCAGAAGCCTGACGTGCTGCTGCTCGACGAGCCGACCAACCATCTTGACATTGAAAGTATACAGTGGTTGGAGCAGTTCTTGAGCCAGAGCGCCAGCGCCGTGGTGCTTGTCAGCCACGACCGTGCATTCATCAACAATGTCACCAACCGCACCATCGAGCTCACCTGCGGTCATGCGGAAGACTACCGGGTCAAATATGACGAATACGTAGTCCTGCGCCGCGAGCGCCGCGAACAGCAGATCCGGGCCTATGAGAACCAGCAGCGTGAGATCGCCGACATCAAGACCTTCGTCGACCGGTTCCGTTATCAGGCCACAAAAGCTGTCCAGGTGCAGCAGCGACTGCGGCAGTTGGAGAAGATCGTGCCCATTGAGGTCGACGAAGTGGACAACGCAGCCATGCACCTGAAGTTTCCTCCGTGCCTCCGAAGCGGCGACTATCCCGTCATCTGTGAGGAGGTCGGGAAGGCCTATGGCGACCATGTCGTCTTTGAGGATGTCACGCTGATGGTCAAGAGAGGAGAGAAAGTGGCCTTCGTGGGGCGTAACGGAGAGGGAAAGTCAACGCTCGTCAAGTGTATCCGAAACGAGATTCCGTTAACCGGAAACCTTAAGGTCGGGCATAACGTACAGATCGGCTACTTCGCCCAAAACCAGGCGCAACTGCTCGATGAGAACCTGACCGTCTTCGACACAATAGACCGCGTGGCCAAGGGCGAGATCCGCCTGCGGATCAAGGACATCCTCGGCGCGTTCATGTTTGGTGGCGAGGCGTCGGACAAAAAGGTGAAAGTGCTTAGCGGAGGCGAACGCTCCCGACTGGCCATGATCCGTCTGCTGCTCGAGCCGGTCAATCTTCTGATTCTCGATGAGCCAACCAATCACCTCGACATGCAGTCCAAGGACGTGCTCAAGGAGGCTATCAAGGCCTTCGATGGGACAGCCATCATCGTCAGCCATGACCGCGACTTCCTCGACGGGATCGTGTCTAAGGTCTATGAATTCAGCAACGGACATGTGCGTGAACACCTCGGCGGCATCTACGACTATCTGCGTGACCATCAGGCAGAGACCATCCAACAGGCTCTCGAAAACCGCTCGGCCGAGCCCGTGGAGCCCCCGACTAAGGTTGAAACCATAGCCCCGGAGCCGAAAGAGACCGGAAGACAGAACTATGAAGCCCGTAAGGCACTCCAGCGGAAACTCAATAAGGTGCAGAAAGACCTGCAGCAGTCGGAGCGCAAAATCACCTCCATGGAGAAGCGGATGAAAGAACTCGACGAGCTGTTCATGACTCCAGACAATGCCGCCAACGTCGAGTTGGTGACCGAATACACATCCACGAAGCGTGCGCTCGATGCCGAAAATGACCGCTGGCTCGAACTCTCCGAGACCGTGGAGCAATTGCAGCAGGAAATAGATTAAAAGTCAAACGTTAAAATAGTATGAGGCAATGAAAATGAAACATGTAATCCCGATGGTAGCCTTGGCAGTTGCCCCGACCGTGGGCATCGAGGCTCAGAATCAGACGGGGATCGTCTTGTCCAACTTGGACAAGACTGTCCGGCCGGCCGATGATTTCTATCAGTACGCTACAGGTGGCTGGCAGAAGCTCAATCCGCTTCCCGCGGCCTACTCTCGCTTTGGAAGTTTCGACCAGTTACAGGAGAACAACAACAAGCGGATCAATACGATCCTCACCCAACTGCAGAAGAAAACTTACAAGAAAGGAACCTTGGAGCAGAAGCTGAGCGACTTTTACAAGCTCGCGATGGATTCGGCCCGACGCGACCGGGAAGGCATCGCCCCCGTCAAGCCGCTGCTCGCAGAGATCGAATCAGCCTCCGGTCTGAGCGGCTTGCGCAAGCTCCAGCTGAAGTATGCGTCGTTCGGCTACGGCCTTCCGTTCGGTTCTTATTTCGCCGCAGACGAAAAGAACGTGACCATGAACATTCTTTCGCTCTCCCAAGGTGGACTGACACTGGGTCAGAAAGACTACTACGTGAACAACGATAAGGCTACGGTCGACATCCGCGAAGCATTCAAGAAGCACATCGTCCGCATGTTTGAGCTGTATGGATTCAGTGCGGATCAGGCCACCGCAAAGCGAGATGCCGTCTTCCGTTTTGAAACCATGCTTGCCCTGTTGTCCAAGAGTAACACCGAGTTGCGTGACCCGCAGGCCAACTATAACAAGATGGCGCTCGCCCAGTTTGAGGAAAATTACCCCAACATACCTATCAGGGCACTTGCCAATGCGGAAGGAGTCAAGACCGAATACATCCAGGAAATGATCGTCGGACAGCCCAAGTTCTTTGAAGGTTTGGACAAACTGCTGGCCATTCAGACCGCTGACGAACTCCGGGCACTGATGGAGTGGGATGTCATCATGGGCAGCGTCAACCTGCTGAGTGATGAGATCCGCGAAGCCAATTTCGACTTCTTCGGCCGCACGATGTCTGGTCGGAAGCAGGATTATCCATTGTGGAAGCGTTCCACTAACCAAGTGGAGAGCGCCATGGGCGAAGCGCTCGGACGCATGTATTGCCAGCGTTACTTCCCCGAATCATCCAAGAAGATGATGGAAACGCTCGTGCGCAACCTCCAGATCAGCCTTGGGCAGCGCATAGACGCACAGACCTGGATGAGCGAAGCTACCAAGTCAGCTGCTCATAAGAAGCTTGATCGCTTCTATGTGAAGATCGGTTACCCGAACAAATGGAAGGACTATTCGGAGCTGACGATTGATCCCGCGAAGTCGTTCTATGAGAATGTGATGGCCTGCAGGCAGTTCGCCCACGACCGCCACATTGCCGAGCGTGCCGGAAAGCCCGTGGATCGCGACGAGTGGTACATGACCCCGCAGACCGTCAATGCCTATTACAACCCCACAACCAATGAGATTTGCTTCCCCGCAGGCATCCTCCAGAAGCCGTTCTTCGATCCGAAAGCCGACGAAGCCTTCAACTATGGCGCCATCGGAGTCGTGATCGGGCACGAGATGACACATGGTTTCGACGATCAGGGACGGCAGTATGACGCCGACGGAAACATGAAAGACTGGTGGACCGAAGCAGATGCGAAGGGCTTTAACGAACGCGCCGACATGTATGCAGACTTTTTCTCCAACATCAAGGTCCTGCCTGACCTCAACGCAAACGGCCGCTTCACCCTCGGCGAAAACTTAGCCGACCACGGTGGTCTGGAAGTTTCGTTCAACGCATATAAGAATGCTACCGCCAAAAAAGCGCTCAAGACGAAGGACGGCATGACCGCCGACCAGCGCTTCTTCATCGCCTATGCCGGTGTCTGGGGACAGAACATCACCGAGCAGGAGATCCGTAACCGCGTCAAGCGTGACCCCCATTCCCTCGGCGAATGGCGCGTCAACGGTGCACTGCCGCATATTAACGCATGGTATGATGCCTTCGGAGTCAAACCCGGAGATAAAATGTATATTCCTGAAAACGAAAGACTTCAGCTTTGGTAATTAAACTGCTGGAGCCGCAGGTCAATAAAAGGATGCCGAAAGAGATAATTTGGCATCCTTTTTTCTTTATTTCCTTTTTAATTGTTATCTTTGTCCTTTGAATTGAAAAATAGGACTTAGCTTATGCCATTAAGATTACCTGACCGACTGCCGGCTATCGACTTGCTGAAGAAAGAGAATATTTTCGTCATGGATGAGAGTAGGGCTCACTCCCAGGATATTCGTCCCTTGAAGATCTGTATTCTCAATCTCATGCCGCTGAAGATCACCACCGAGACCGACATGGTACGTCTATTGTCCAACAGTCCGTTGCAGTTGGAGATCACATTCATGAAGTTACGCAGCCATACGCCGAAGAATACGCCTGTCGAACATATGATGATGTTCTACAAGGACTTTGATATCGTCAGTCGGCAGAAGTGGGACGGGATGATCGTAACAGGCGCCCCCGTGGAACAGATGCCGTTTGAGGACGTGGAATATTGGAACGAACTGACCACGATATTCGACTGGGCGCGCACCCATGTGACCAGTACGCTCTATATATGTTGGGCAGCTCAGGCGGGCTTATATCATTTCTACGGCATCCCGAAATATCCTTTGGACCATAAGATATTCGGCATCTTCAACCAGCGCCCGTTACGTTCGGAGCTCCCGATCTTCCGTGGTTTCGACGATGAATTTGCCATGCCCCAAAGCCGGCACACCGAAGTGCATCGGGAAGACATTGACCGTGTCCCGGACTTAGCGGTCATTTCTGACTCCGAAGAGAGCGGTGTGGGCTTCGTGATGGCCCGGGAAGGACGCGAATTTTTTATTACCGGTCATCTCGAATACGCTCCCGACACGCTCGATAAGGAGTTTCAGCGTGATCGGGGAAAGCGCAATGATGTCTTCATGCCAGTCAACTACTATCGTGACAATGATCCTTCGAAAGGACCGGTCGTCACCTGGCGGGCGCACGCAAACCTGCTTTTTTCAAACTGGATCAACTATTATGTCTACCAGAAGACACCATATAACATTGACGAAATCAAGTAACGGATCATCCGGAAGCCCATGCAGACGTTGGAACTCTTAGCCCCTGCCAAGAATTTGGAATGCGGATTGGCCGCCATCAGTCATGGAGCGGATGCCGTATACATCGGTGCCGGCCGCTTCGGAGCGCGTGCGGCGGCCGGCAATACGGTCGAGTCGATCCGGCAGCTGTGTCTTTTCGCCCATCCGTATGGTGCAAAGGTCTATGTCACAGTCAACACCATCATCTACGAGGACGAGCTTCCGGCGACGAAACAGTTGCTCCTTGAGCTGGCCGAAGCAGGCGTCGATGCAATCCTCATACAGGATATGGCGGTCGTGAAGTTGCTTTCCGAGTTGCGCAGAGAGCATCCCGGGCTGCGCCTCCCTCGCCTTCACGCATCCACTCAATGTGACA
>ONHE01000157.1 GCA_900317545.1 uncultured Prevotella sp.
CCTTCATCGACGGTGGTGCCGTCGAATGTCTCATAGGCAGCGGTAGGAATTCCGTGGCGTTTCATGAATCCCTTGGCGAAATCCTTGCTTCCTTCAAGCACTGCTCCTCGTTTCGAAGGGCCGATCACCGGTATTTCTGCCGTGCGTGGGTCTGCTTTGAAAGCATCGTAAATACCGTTCACCAACGGATCCTCGGGGCCGACGACGACCATGCCGATCCCTTTGGAAGAAGCAAAGTCCTTGAGGCGGTCAAACTCGTTGACGCCGATGGTGACATTCTCTCCACAGGAGGCTGTCCCGGCGTTGCCTGGAGCGATAAACAGATGGTCACATTGGTTGCTTTGGGCGATCTTCCAGGCCAACGCATGTTCGCGCCCCCCTGATCCCAACAATAATATTTTCATTGGACTGATATTGAATTATGGCTTTTTTTACTTATTTTTTCTGATTCAGGGGTTTCAAGTAATCCTCGAAGTATTGTGTGATGCGCTCATGCAAGTGGACGCTCTGATGACCGCGCATGTTGTGCGGTTCGCCCGGATAGACGAAAAAGTCGGGCTGCGTGCCATGCTTGATGCACTCGGCAATGAATGACAGCGCGTGCTGCGGGACAACGGTCGGGTCATTGTAGCCGATGATGATCTGCAGTTTGCCTTTCAGGTCTTTGGCCTTGGGGAGCAATGAAGTCTTGCCGTATCCCTCCGGATTGGCCTGCGGCGTGTCCATGTATCGCTCGCCGTACATAACCTCATACCACTTCCAGTCGATCACCGGACCGCCGGCAACGCCTACCTTGAAGACATCCGGATAGTTGGTCATCAGCGAGATCGTCATGAATCCGCCGAAGCTCCAGCCATGCACGCCCATACGGTCCTGGTCGACATAAGGCAGCGTCTTGAGAAATTCCACGCCTTTCATCTGATCCTTCATCTCAGTCTGACCTAACTGACGGAACGTCGCCTGCTCAAAGGCCTTGCCACGGTTTTCGCTCCCGCGGTTGTCGAGAATGAACAGCAGGTAGCCTTTCTGGGCCATATAGGTCTCCCAAGAGCGCGATCCATAGTGCCATCGGGCGTCCACATTGTGGGCGTGAGGGCCTCCGTAGACATAGACAACGGTCGGATATTTCCGGGATGGATCGAAGCCGATCGGCTTGACCATGCGATAATACAGGTCGGTGACCCCATCCTCTGCCTTGATCTTGCCGCAGGTGTATTCCGGCACCGCATAACCTTTCCAGGGATCATCGGCCGTCATCAAGCGCTTCATTTTTGCATTCTCAACATGGATCACGTCAATGTTGCGGGGCACCTGCGGTGCAGAATAGCGGTCGAGGATGTATTGCCCGCTCTCACTGACCGAAGCGTCATGCCAGCCAGTCGCTTTGCCCATGCAGGCCCGCTTGCCACTGTTGACCGCCACGACGAAGACGTTTTGCTGGATCGGACTGATCTCATTGGCAAGATAGATGATGCTTTTGTGCTTCCGGTTGAACCCCAATACATCCATGACAACCCAGTTGCCTGATGTGAGTTGCTTGATCTCGCGGCCGTCAGTGCTCATCAGATAGAGGTGGTTGTATCCGTCCTTCTGGCTCTGCATGATAAATTTATGATCATCCCAAGGCAAGAACTGAATGGGGTGGAGAGGTTCCACGTAGCGGGTGTCGGTCTCTCTGTAAAGTTCTTTTAGCTTCTCGCCTGTGGCGGCATCATAGCTCACAAGCCGACAGTCATCCTGGTCGCGGTTGAGTTCGAACAGATAAACGGTGGCATTGTCAGGCCCCCAGGCGATGTTGGTGAAGTAGCGGTCTGTCGGATCGCCCGCTTTCAGATAGATCACCCGTTGTGTCTTCAGGTCGTAGATGCCGATCGTCACCTTATGGCTGGTCTCTCCGGCCATCGGGTATTTATCGGGTTCGCAGGTCGCTATGCGGTTGAAGATGTTGACTTGTGGATAGTCTGCCACCATGCCTTGATCCATTCTGTAGAAGGCAAGTTTGTCTCCGGTGCCGTTCCAGAAAAGGCCTTTGCTGATCCCGAACTCATCCCGGTGCACACTCTGTCCGTAGACGATCTGCCGGCTTCCGTCTTTTGTCAGCTGAACGGTTTTGCCATCCTTGTCCGTGACATATAGATTATCCTGCTTGACAAAGGCCAATGCCTTTGATGCAGGGCACCACGCTTCAGCCTGCGCAGCGTCGCCGGACTGCCGCCATTCAATCTGCTTGGTCTTGAAGTTGTAGAGGATCCGCTGCGATCCGTTATTCAAGAGAGCCAAAGGTTGCTTGGTATAGGGGAATGAAGTGTTGAAAGCACTGCGAAAGGGCTTGAGTTCGGAACTGGCCTTTGTGGCACGATTCACTTCCTCAAGGCTGAAGAGAACGGTCTCCTTGCCCGTTTTCGGATTGACGAGCAGGCATTGCTCTGCATCCTGTCTGACAAGTTGATCTCCCCACCACGTGTACCAGCGGTTCTTCGGTGACATATTATGGAAATTCTTGCCGCCGAAATTGAGATCCTCAAGTGTAAACTGTTTCAGTTCCTGGGCTTGTACATGCATTGCCACGAATCCACAGATGACTAATGAAAATAAATGTAATCCAACTTTCAACATTCTAATCTTCATGACTGAATCTCCCATATTTATTCTTGAAATCTTTACCTCCGCGTTTCGGACCTTTCTCAAATCGCTTGTTGCCCCGGTCCCCTTTCGGGCGCCATTCGTCGCGGTCGCTCTTGTAGTCCTTGCGATCCCGGTCACCTCTCGTCTCCTTTTTCTCGTTACGTTCAAATGAGTGGAATTTGAAAGAACGAATGTCGCTGCCTTCGTTTTCTTCCTCTTCCGCGAGCCGTTTCTTAAATTCACGATTCTTCTTGAAACGGTTTTTCTGAGCCATTTCGCGCTTCTCCTCTTCGGTCTTGATGATTCCGCCTTCGGTTCTGAAGTCCTTCATCTTGCCGTCAAAGATCGCATATTTACGGAATTCACATTCCAAAGACCCGTTGAAGACCGGTGTCTTGAGTGACGGCTTGAGCCCGATCTGCTCGAAGCATTCCTCTCTGTAACTGAGGATCCATGCCTCATTGCCCACAAACTGATGCTTGAGCCGCTCGCCAATCATCTTGTAGGTGCCTAAAAGGTTGGGTGTCGAGATCCGCTCCCCATAGGGCGGGTTGGTGACCATGATGGCTTTTTCGGCGGGTTGTGTGAAGTTCTTGAAGTCCTTCTGTTCGACCGTGATCACGCTTGAGAGGCCTGCGGCCCTGACATTCAGCCGAGCCGTGTTAACCGCTTTCATGTCAATGTCGTATCCGTAGATATGATGTGTGAATGGTCTTTCCTGTGAGTCATCGTTATAGATCATGTCGAAAAGCTCCGCATCATAGTCGGGCCATTTCTCGAAAGCATATTCCTTGCGGAAGATGCCGGGGCTCATATTGCGCGCAATAAGGGCTGCTTCGATAAGCAAAGTGCCAGAACCGCACATCGGATCGATAAAGTCAGTGTCGCCTTTCCATCCGGTCATAAGGATCATACCGGCTGCCAACACTTCGTTCAGCGGTGCTTCTACTGATTCCTGACGATAGCCGCGGCGGTGCAGAGAGTCACCACTGGAATCGAGACAGAGCGTAGCGTCGTCTTCTGCAATGTGAATATGGAGGCGGATGTCGGGATTGGAAACCGAGATGTTCGGCCGTTCTCCCGTCTTCTCGCGAAACTGGTCGACAATGGCATCCTTTACTTTGTAGGTCACGAAGCGGGAATTTCTGAACTCCTCCGAATAGACGACAGAATCGACGGAGAACGTCATTCCTTTCTGGATATACTGCTGCCAGTCGATCCTTTTTACTTCATCGTACACCTCTTCAGCCGAACGTGCCTTGAAATGCTTGATGGGTTTCAGAATGCGGATGGCAGTATGAAGCTGGAAATTAGCTCGATACATTATTTCCTTGTCACCTGTGAACGACACCATCCGGCGTCCGGTCTGCACGTTGTTAGCCCCTAACCGGGTCAGCTCTTGAGCCAAAACAGGCTCTAAGCCCATGAATGTTTTGGCGATGAGTTCGAATTCCATCTCTGTCTGTAGTATTAAAATTTAATTTTTCTTGTATTTTCTTGTGTTCGGTTCCATGTCTTCCGTCACCCATACATTGGCCCCGACGATGCAGCCTTCACCGATCCGGATACGGCCTAAGATCGTCGCATTGGCATAGACCACAACGTTGTCTTCCAAGATGGGATGGCGTGGAATGCCTTTGATCGGGTTACCTTGTCCGTCCAAAGGGAAGTTCTTGGCGCCCAAGGTGACTCCCTGGTAGAGCTTGACATTATCCCCAATGACGCACGTTGCGCCTATGACGACGCCCGTGCCATGATCTATGGTGAAGTAACGCCCTATTTCCGCTCCGGGATGGATGTCGATTCCGGTCTCGGAGTGCGCCATTTCGGTGATCATTCTTGGGATGAGCGGGACACCTATTTTGTAAAGTTCGTGGGCAATGCGATAGTTTGTCAAGGCTTTGATGACGGGATAACAGGAGATGACTTCTGCATGGCTTGTCGCAGCCGGGTCGCCATTGTAGGCAGCCTGTACATCAGTTGCAAGCCGGGCACGTATGTCAGGGAACTTCTCCATGAGCTGTTGGGTCATCGCTTCCGCACGCTCCTGATCATTTTGACAGCTGCTGACTTCTTCGCTTTTCACATCAAAGCACAACCCGGCAAGAATCTGTTCGACAAGCAGTTTGTTGAGCTTGTCCATGTTGACTCCAATTCTGTATCTGATGGTGTTCAGGTGTATCAGCGACCTGCCATAGTAGCCGGGGAAGAGAATAGCTCTTGACAAGTCTACGATCTTCTCAAGCGACTTGCCTGATGGTAGTGGCTTTCCGTCTTGATGCTGGTGAAAGAGTCCTTTCAGAGATTGTGGCTCTGAAAGCTTGTCTACCGTCTGTGTCAGTATCTGGGTCGAATTGCGAGCACTCATGTCTCTCTGTTTTGTGTACAAAGATACGAAAAGAATTGGATATAGGCTGAACTGGTCATGTTTTTTTTGTATTTTTCCTTTTTCAAGCATCTTCGTTTTTCCGAGGTACTTCATGCCGCAATCGTGACTGGAATTATTTTTTTACTTCGATTCAGAGATGCTCTGCAACTTGTACGTCGTTTTTTCCGTCAAACAATCAGAATCATTAACCAGTTTTAGCAATGGAAAAATATTGTGGATTTTTCATCGTGTTGTGCATCTCTATGATGGCTATGTCATGCCGGAAAGATTTCTGTCGGGAAAAAAAACAGATGGTCACGAGCGAAAGAATCGTACACGAGTTCGAAAAAATTGTCATCAATGCCAATTGTGATGTTCACTTCACGCAAGGTGATCAAATCGGAGTAAAGGTCGTAGGACCAGAAAACGCGGTGAAGACATTGGTCTCAGAATGTAAAGGGATGACGCTTACACTCTATCACACGGCCAAGTATGAGCTTTTCGATTTGGGCTGCAGCCCTGAAGTGGACGTGTATATCACAGCGCCGGATCTTATCGGAGTGACGCTGAAAGGATCGGGCGATTTCGTTGTTGAAGGTCATTTGGATACCGATACGCTGGCTGTCGAACTCAATGGGACAGGGGATATGAAGATCAAAAGTCTGATTTGTGACGAAGTGAACGCTTCTGTCCGTGGAGCTTATGATTTGAATATCGGTAGCCTGCAATGTTCGACATCTAACTTCAAGTTGTATGGCGTGGGCGATATAAACATCGCTGAAACCAAGGTGAATAAGACTTTTATCCAGCTCAAGGGTGTCGGCGATGTCAATGTCGATTTCAATCAGTGCGGCACCGCTACCTGCCTGCTCTACGGAGTGGGTGACATAAAACTGAAAGGCTCATTGCGATCGTTGGATAAAACAGTAAGAGGGACTGGCAATATCGATACGGAACATTTGAGAATCACCCGCTGATCAAAGTCTTGAGACATCTTTTCTATATGTTGTCAGCAGCATGAATGATCATTGACTGATCGCTTTGCTGTAACGACTTAGAAAACGTTCGAC
>ONHE01000055.1 GCA_900317545.1 uncultured Prevotella sp.
CTTCGACTTCGCCGAGGCCAGGCCGTAGATGTCCACGAACGCCGCGCTGTCTATCTCCAAGCTGTATTCTATCTCCGGCCGCCACTCTCCTCGCAGAATGTAGGTCCGGGGGGCTGCGGTGTCGGGTACAAACTCAAAGACTGACTGATACCAAAGTGTGTCGTGCTTGGCGTAGAGATGTATCTTTGAAGTGTCGCAGACGGTGAGCGGCGTGGGCATGGTGACCCTCACGTTCTCGTCGGGGGCTAACGGAGACTTCGCTCTGATCTCTACGGTGAGCGGCTTGGCAGGCATCACACTGTCGATGGGTTCTCCTTTCTTCTTGCCTTTCGACTGATCCTTGAGCCACTTGTCATATTCCTTCTTCTGGTCCTTGAGGCGTCTGGCGTAGGGAGTCTTGGCGAGTATCTCCATCGTATCGGTCCGGTTGACGAGCTGCCCCATGCTGTCGGTCATGAGATAGCTCACCTCCATGCGCAGCGTATCGCGGTTTACGAGTGCCGTGTCAGTGATCCAGTAGGTGATGGTGTCCCGTTTCGGCGTGGTTTCGGCGAGGAGAGTCTTTTGTGCATCAAAGTTCAGGCCGTGGATGAGGGGCAGTCTGTCGCAGCCATAGCTGAAAAACAGCGTGAACCGATTGGCCTCCCGGCGCTCCGACTTGACTAAGTAGCGGTCGGTAAGCGGTGCTGTAAAGGCGCGCAAAGTGATGTCGTCGGGCAGGTAGTGGGTGTAGGGGACACGTGCGATGGAGTCGATTCGAAGCGAGTCACGCCATATCGTGTCCTGCCGGATGTCGGGTTTGGACGACGGGATGATGATGTCATGCGAGAACGCAAGCTGCTCCGAGCGCTGGCTGTAGATGTAGTCGCCGTCGGCATCGGCTAAAGCAGCGACGCGGTAACGGCCTGGCGCGATGCCCTTGACAACGAAGTAGCCGCGCGAGTCGGTGCGTGCGACGCGGATCATCGGTTTCTTTTTGAAGGCCGAATCGCTCATGTCGTCATAGAGTCCGACCAATATGCCCTTGACAGGTTCCAAGTCCTGCGCGTTGACCACATAGCCTGAGACCTCCATGGTGTCGATGGCGTCGCCCGTGGAGAAGCTGTACGTATAGTTGCCGAGGGGATTATCCTCGTTGTTGTCGGTGATTGCGTCGGAGAAATCGACGGTGTATGTCGTGTTCGCTTTGAGCGAATCCTTCAGCTCCACCTTAATGCTCTTGCCTAAACCTCTGATCTCCGGCGCTTCAATCTGCGGCGGGGAGACGATGACTTTCTCAGTTGCGTTGTCGATCTTGATAAACTCATCGAAGTAGATCGTTACCTTGCGTGACTTCACATTGGTCGCTTTGTCGGCCGGAGAGGCACCGAGCACGTGTGGCGGGGTCTCGTCGAACCAGCCGCCATCGGGGTTTCCCATGCGGGCGCAGGAGGTGATCAGGAGAAGAAAAGTAAAGAGGTAAAAAGGGGAAAAGGTGAAAAGGGTAGGGGCGGAAGCGGAGTTCGGCCGTTTGACGGTAAAAGAGTAGGGGGACAAAAGGGGAAAAAGAGACAAGCCGCCTTTCACATTTTCGAGCGCTTTATGATGAAAGTCGGAAAGGCAAAGCAAGCCGGAAGATAAAGCATTGTTTATCTTTCTGCGGGTGATGATATGTCGTCGGAGTTGTCTCATGATCGTTCTTTGCCTCATTTACGGTTTTACGCTATTACCTTTTTACCTCTTCTGTGGGTATCCGATTATAGCTTTCAGCCTCTTTTACGTTTTTTCTCTTTTACGTTTTTACCCTTTATTGAGTTCCAATAGTTCCTCAATGTTCTTCCGGTCATTGGACAGTCGGGGCACCTTATGCTGTCCGCCTAGGCGGCCCTTGAGCTTCAGCCAGTCGTTGAAGAGGCCCGGTCGGGCCTGCACAATCTCCAAGGGCTGCAGCGTGACGTCATGAGAGCGCTTGGCTTCGTAGTCACTATTGATCTCCTGGAGTTTGCTGTCAAGGATGCGGGCGAACGCTGCGAGGTCATCAGGTGCCTTTGCAAACTCCACGAGCCATTGATGGCGGCACTTCGCGTTGCTATCCATGTAGACCGGAGCGGCGGTATATTCGAGGACCTCTGCATGGGTCTGCTCGCAGGCGAAGGCAAGTCCCTTCTCGGCATTGTCCATAATCAGCTCTTCGCCAAAGGCATTGATGAAGTACTTGGTGCGTCCTGAGATGACAAATTTGTAGGGGTTCCGGGAAGTGAAACGGACGGTGTCGCCGATCATGTAGCGCCATAAGCCGCAGTCGGTGGTGATGACCATGGCATAGTTGCGGCCCGTCTCGACGCCGCTGAGCGGCACGATGTTAGGGGCGTCGCTCCCCAATTCGTCGACTGGAATAAACTCGTAGAAGATGCCATAGTCGGTCATGAGCAGCATGCTGTGGTCGTTTGGATCGTCCTGAATGCCGAAGAAGCCTTCGCTGGCGTTGTAGGTCTCCATGTAATGCATGCGGTCTGATGTGATCAGACGCTCAAACTGGGGCCGGTAGGGGCCGAAGGCGATGCCCCCATGGAAGAACACTTCGAGGTTGGGCCACACTTCTTCGAGATGCTGTTTGCCGCTGATCTCGAGCACGCGGACCAGCACACTGAGCATCCAGGACGGCACGCCGGAGATGTTGGTCACGTTTTTGCCGACGGTTTCCGCGGCAATCCGCTCGCGTTTCACTTCGAAGTCGGACAGCAGGGCCGTGCGTTTGCAGGGCACGCGGACAAGGTTTGCCAGCGGGTTGATATGCTCGATGAGGATCGCGCTGAGGTCTCCGACGATGCTGCGTGACAGGTTATAGTTCGGCGAATGACTTCCTCCGAGGATCAGACTGTGTCCGTCGAAGAGCCGGCTCGATGGATTGTTGCGGAGATAGATGGCCACCGAGTCGAACCCACCTTTGTAATGGATGTTGTGGAGGCCTTCTCCCGAAACCGGTATAAACTTGCTCTTGTCATTGGTCGTGCCTGATGACTTGGCGTACCATCTGACCTGTCCGGGCCACAGCACGTCGCTCTCGCCGTGGCGCATGCGGTCTATGTCGGCCTTGAGTTCCTCATACGTGTTGATCGGAACGTTTTTTGCAAACTGCTCATAATCCCTCGTCATGCCGAGGAGATGGTTTCTGCCATATTCGGTATCTTTCCCCCGGGCGAGAAGATGCTGCAGCACCTCCTGCTGCATGTGCACTGCGCCGGTCAGATACTGCCTTAAGTCGTTCTGTCGAGACAGGAAAAACCTGCCTGCAAGATTAGTCAAGCTCATGAATCTGATCTATCCTTTAAAACTGCAAATTTAACCTAAAACTTTGACATAATAGCACAATTTAAGATTTTTAATACACCCGTCGCATCGGCCCTGTTGATGGGGCTGGCGCGGAGCTATCATATGGGCTGTCCATATGATAGCTCCGGGCGCCCGAAAGCATAGCTCCGCACAGTCGAAAGGATAGCTCCGCGGCGGGCATCCCGTGTGTCTTGTTTTCTGACAGGATGTCCGAGGCGTTTCGATATGGTTCGTTCCGTGTTTGCGGACGGGCAAAATGTCCGCCCCTGCATTCCGTTGAGGAAGTTTTATATATGCTCATCCCCATTGGGGACGCACCATCCTAAATACCATATAAACACCATGAACACTCGGGACGGATGGATTGATTCATCAATCCATGCCATGCCTCCGCAGGGGTGGATCGGCGTATCCGCCCGCAATCTCATGATTTTAGGGTTGTGATGACGAGGTGATGGGGGATGCGGACTTAGTGTGCCTCCAACCAGTTGCGGCCCCATCCGGCGTCGGCAGTGAGCGGAACGGAGAGGCAGGCGGCGTTTTCCATCTCCTCGATGACGATCTTCTCGACCTGCTCTTTCTCCTCTGGGAAGACGGAGAAGTTGAGTTCGTCGTGCACCTGGAGGATCATTTTGGATCGGATGCCTTCCCGCTCGAACCGCTGGAAGATGCGGATCATCGCGATCTTGATGATGTCCGCCTCGCTGCCTTGTATGGGGGCGTTGATGGCGTTTCGCTCTGCGAATCCACGTACGGTGGCGTTTTTGGAATTGATGTCGGGGAGATAGCGGCGGCGCCCGAATATGGTCTCGGCGTAACCCTTGTGGCGTGCCGTCTCCTTAGCCTGTTCCATGTAGGCCTGCACCTGTGGGAAGGTCTTGAAATAGTCGTCGATCAGCTGGCGCGCTTCCGTGTTGGAGATGTCCATGCGCTGTGCCAGGCCATAGGTGGTGATGCCGTATATGATGCCGAAATTCGCCTGCTTGGCCTTCTTGCGCTGTGAGTCGCTGACGGCGTTGATGTCTTCATGCCATATCTTGGCAGCCGTAGCGCGGTGGATGTCGAATCCTTCGCGGAAGGCTTCGATCATGTTCCGGTCGCCCGAAAGATGGGCCATGATGCGCAGTTCGATCTGCGAATAATCTGCTGAAAAGAACAGACAACCGGGCTCAGGCACGAAACACTTCCGGATCTCCTTTCCATCGTCGGTCCGGACCGGTATGTTCTGCAGGTTCGGATCAGAGGAGGAGAGGCGCCCAGTGGCTGTCAAGGCCTGGTTGAAGGAGGTGTGTATGTGTCCCGTTCGTGGATTGATCAGCTTCGGGAGGGCATCAATGTAGGTGCTGAGGAGCTTCTTCATCCCCCTGTAATTCAGTATGTCGTCGATAATCGGGGCTTTCTGGCGGAGCTGGAGAAGAACTTCCTCGCTTGTGACATATTGTCCCGTGCGGGTCTTCTTTGGCTTGTCGACGATCCGCATCTTGTCGAAGAGGATCTCTCCCACCTGTTTCGGTGATGAGATGTTGAAGCGCTCGCCGGCCTGTTCGTAGATTCTGGCCTCGTAATTGTTCATCCGTTTTGTGAAAATATCTGACGTTTCCTGCAGTGCTGCGGTGTCTAAGCAGACGCCGCTCAACTCCATTGCGGCCAGCACAGGTATCAAAGGCATTTCGATCTGGCGGAACAAGTCGTCGGCGCCGGCCTCTTTCAGTTTCGGCTCCAGCACGTTTTTCAGCCGGAGGGTGATGTCTGCGTCCTCGGCGGCGTATTCATAAACTTCGGCAGGAGCAAGGTCGGCCATCGACCGCTGATCACGTCCGCGCGGCCCGATGAGTTCCTCTATGTGAACCGTTTGATAGTTGAGGAGCGTCTCGGCCATATAATCCATGTTGTGACGGAGCTCGGGATTGATGAGATAATGAGCCACCATCGTGTCGAAGAGGGGACCTTGGATTCTGACGCCGTAATGCATCAGCACCTCGTAATCATACTTGATGTTCTGCCCGACCTTGAGAATGGAAGGGTCTTCATATAGAGGTTTAAATATGTTAACAATCTTTTGCGCTTCTTGACGATTGCTTGGGACGGCGACATAGAATGCCTGATTTTCTTCCACAGCGAAGCTCAATCCGACCAATTCGGCGTCAATGGGATTGGTGGAAGTGGTCTCTGTGTCTAAACTGAGAATTGTTTTTGTCCTTAAAAAGTCATATAAAGACTCACTATCCGACTGGTTTTCAATCAGTTTATAATCGTGCGCCTCTGTCTGAAGGCTCTTGAAACTCGCGTTTTCTGAAGCTTTTTGGCCGTCGGGCGTAAATTCTGCAAAGAGATCAAGCTGCGAATTATCGTTCTTTTGTTTAATTTCACGTTTATTTAAGAATCGATCTGCGAGCGTCTTAAACTCCAGATCGGCGAAGATGGCACGCAGTCTGTCCTCGTCGGGTGATGCGACTTGAAGTTGCGCAAGGTCGAGTGTGATCGGGACATCGGTACGGATGGTGGCGAGGAAGTAGCTCATGCGGATGTCATCGACGGCTCCTTCCACTTTCTCGCGCATCTTTCCCTTGAGGCGGTCAGTGTGTTCGAGCAGCGTGTCGACGCTTCCAAACTCGTTGATCAGCTTCACGGCGGTCTTCTCTCCGACACCTGGACAACCGGGGAAGTTGTCGGCCGAATCGCCCATGAGTGCCAGCAGGTCGACGACCTGTGCCGGTGAGCTGATGCCGTACTTTGCTTCCAATTCTTTCTCGCCGAGCGTCTCGTAACCTCCGCCGTGGCGTGGGCGGTAGATATAGACGTTGGGTCGGACCAACTGTCCGTAGTCTTTGTCGGGCGTGAGCATATAAGTCTCGATGCCGGCGGCACCGGCCTGCGTGGCGAGTGTGCCGATCACGTCGTCGGCCTCGAATCCATCGACCTGCAGGATGGGGATCTTGCAGGCTTCGAGAATCTCCTTGATCAGCGGCACCGAGGTCTTGATGTCTTCCGGCGTCTCCTCCCGTTGGGCCTTGTAAGCAGGATAGGCGTCGTTGCGGAATGTTTTTCCGTGGTCAAAGGCGACTCCGATATGCGTGGGCATCTCTTTGGTCATCACCTCGTTGAGCGTATTGCAGAAGCCCATGATGGCCGATGTATTGAGCCCCTTGGAATTGATGCGAGGATTCTTGATGAATGCGTAGTAGGACCGATAGATCAGTGCATAGGCGTCCAATAGAAACAGTTTGTCCATAAGAATAATGATTTATCGTGTAAAATTACTAATTTTTTTGCATATTTCCCGATAAATTCCTTAAATTTGTAACAAATTTCAGAAACGCATGGATTATCTGTCCCTCATCAGAAGACCAATAGAATCGGAATTGAACGATTTCATCGCGCTCTTCAATCAGACGCTCACTCATTCCGACGGACTCCTCTCGCAGGCTCTTTACCACATTCGGCAAAGAGGCGGGAAGCGTATGCGCCCCATGCTCATTCTGCTCATCGCGCGCAACTACGGCAAGATTTCACCGGTCACGCAACATGCTGCCGTCGGATTGGAACTGTTGCATACTGCCAGTCTCGTGCATGACGACGTGGTCGACGAGAGTGGCGAAAGGCGTGGCCAGGCATCCGTCAACGCGCTCTACGACAACAAGGTAAGCGTGCTTGTGGGTGATTATATCCTCTCAACAGCATTGCTCAATATCTCTTACACCCATTCAGATGTCATCGTGCGCAATCTGGCCGAACTCGGAAGAACGCTTTCCGACGGAGAGATCCTGCAGCTTTCGAATATTCAGAACATGGATATTTCGGAGTCAGTCTACTATGACATCATCAAGCGGAAGACGGCTGCTCTCTTTGAAGCTTGTGCCGGAATCGGTGCGAGATCAGCCGGAGCGAGTGAGGAGGAGGTAAGGATCGCGAAGAAATTCGGACAGGACCTCGGTATCACATTCCAGATACGAGATGACATTTTCGACTATTACGACTCGGCGGAGATCGGCAAACCAACCGGTAACGACATGGCTGAGGGCAAGCTGACGCTGCCGGTCATCTACGCACTCAATGCGACCGGTGACGAGGAGATGATCAGATTGGCCCGCAAGGTGAAAAGTCATGAGATTTCACTCGATGAAATCGGACGACTGGTCGAATTCACTAAGGCAAACGGGGGCATTGAATACGCCACGCAACGGATGTGGGATTTCCACCGCGATGCGCAGCGATATATTGACGAAAAGGTAGCTGACCCGTCGATTAAACAGTCGCTTCAGGCTTACTTGGACTTTGTCATCAAGCGCCAGAACTAATTTTATAGCCGCGTGGATTCCGTCGTTCCCACGCGGTTTTTTTGTTTTATCTCCCTTGGATCCCAAGTTCTGAATGCGCCATAGCATGTTGATTCCAGTGCTGTTACGAAAAGCAGTAGCTGCCATTGTATCCGCCCGCAAGGTGCGGAGCCATAGGGCACATCGAGATTTCCGATCCTTTTACCCATCCTTGTCGGTGATGTCGCTATCGAATAGGCTTGAAATGTTTGCTTTGTGAAGGGTATAATGGGAAGGCGGTGTGTCTATTACGGGCCGATACGCGGATCCGCCCCTACGATTTATTGAAATCTCTCCCTAATTGGTGGTGACGCTGTCTAATTTGCTGCTCATTCATCCGAAATATGCAGAGATGAACTATTAAAAAGCCGACTTGATCACCTCGACTTTTGACATGAATGACATGCGCTGCGCGGAGCTATCATATCGACGGTCGAGAGCTATGCTTTGGGGGCCCGAAAGCATAGCTCTTGGCTGCCCAAAGCATAGCTTTCGGCAGACCGTCTGATTCCTGCGTTTTCAGAGAATCAGATGTCTTCTGTAATCACTTGATTTATAACTAATTAAAAAACTTGATGAAGGTAATGAGGGGACGATAAAATCCCCTGCCCCTTCACCAGCATGATGGACCGGGGAAGTGGCAGAATGGTAGATTGGTGAGTGTGCTCAGGTGGCGATCAGAAATACTTCACCTCCTGGCCGACGATCTCACTGAGGAGCAGATTGGTCAGGCGCGACGTGCCCATGCGGAACCATTTGTTGGTCAGCCACGCCTCTCCGAGCACTTCTTTGACGATCGTATAGTAGGTCACAGCATCGCGGACGGTGTTGATGCCTCCTGCCGGCTTGAATCCGATCTGTATGCCCGTCTGTTCGTGATATTCCTTGATGGCCTGGCACATCACGTAAGCGGCTTCCGGAGTTGCCGATACTTTCTCCTTGCCAGTGGAAGTCTTGATGTAGTCAGCGCCTGCATACATCGATAAAATGGCTGCTTTCTTGATATCTGATGCACTTGCGAGATCGCCCGTTTCGAGGATTACCTTCATTGGAGCGCCGTCACATGCCTGGTGCAGTTCGCTGATGTCGTCGCAGAGGCCCTCATAGTCGCCACTGATGAACTTGCCTACCGGCAGCACGATGTCGATCTCAGTGGCCCCGTCCTTGACCGCCAAGGCCGTCTCTGCGACCTTCACTTCGATAAATGTCTGTGAGGAGGGGAAGTTGCCGCACACGGTTGTCACTTCCACGCCATCCACCTCCAAGCTCTGGCTGACGAGTCGAGCGAAGTTGGGGTAGGTGCAGATGGTGGCCACGTGAGGCAGTTCGGCATAGTCGTGTGCGAAGCTGTTGACGCGCTCCACCATTGCCAAGATATGCTCTTCGGTATCTGTTGTGTTGAGTGAAGTCAGTTCGACGCTTCCGAGGAGGAATTTCTTCACCTCTAAGGTGTCGTTTTCCGGCACTTTCTCGGCGATGATCCTTTCCACGGCCTGCTTCACTTCCTCGTCATCAAGGGCAGTGTCATATTTAGCCAAAGCCGCTTCGTATTTGTTCTGTTTCAAGTGTTCGGCAGCTTCCTTTGCCTTGTCTTCCAAGATGATGTGTTTGATGCTTTTTTCTGTCATGATTGTTGCGTTTTATGTTCTTAATTTAGGGTTGTCGCGATGACGTGTACGGTCTCGTTGTGTTTTCTTCATCATAGTCTTTCGGAATTCATCTGTCAGATCCACTCCCGTCTGGTTTGCGAGGCAGAGCAGCACCCAGAGTATGTCAGCCATCTCTTCTCCGAGGTTTGGGCTTTCGCCCTCCTTGAAGCTCTGATCGCCGTAGAGGCGGGCCACGACTCGTGCCAGCTCGCCCACTTCTTCGGTCAGACATGCCATGTTGGTGAGCTCGGAGAAGTAGCGGACGCCATATTCGCGGATCCATTGATCGACAGATTCCTGTGCTTCTTTTATTGTCATAGTGGTCAAATTAAGTTTGCAGCCTATCATTACGTACCGCGATGCTGCCGCATGGTGCAGATTCGTGGGCTGTGATGACGGTCTTTTTGAATCCTTTTCGTGCGTAGAGCGTGGCTAAGCAGATGCCCTTGAGGACTGTTGTGAGACCGCGATGCGGCTATTTCATAGGCTTTTATTCTTTGTTTTTCGTGTCCATGCAAATGGTAACTGGTCCGTCATTCAGCAGCTCCACCTTCATGTCTGCTCCAAATTCGCCCGTTCCCACCGGTTTGCCCAATAGCTCTGAGAGCGTCTTGCAGAAGGCCTCGTAGAGCGGGATAGCAATATCGTGGGTGGCGGCACGCAGCCAACTGGGTCTGTTTCCTTTCTTATAGCTTGCCATGAGCGTAAACTGACTGACGACAATGATGTCGCCATCAACTTCCCTAATGGGCAGGTTCATCACGCCGTTTTCGTCTTCGAAGACCCGAAGGTTTACCACTTTTTTTGCCAACCAATCTATATCTTCCTGACAATCAGTATTTTCGATTCCCAAAAGAATGAGGTATCCCTTGCCGATGTGTGATTTTTCACATCCGTTGATGGTTACGGAAGCATGACTGACACGCTGTATTACGATTCTCATGTTGCAAATATAGCAGTTTATTTTGAGAAAGAAGTGTTTCGGATCCAATATTTTCGAGGTGGCGGGCAGAGTTCCTATGTTGCTGCCGACGATTCATTTCTCGTGTGGAAATAATCGAAGAGAATCTTCGCCTTCGCTGCTCCTATAGCCTCTGTAAGCGATTGAATATCAGCATTTTTCATGCGTTTTGTAGTTTTAAAGACCTTTGTGAGCGCTTCTTTTGCCTTGGGGCCGATGCCCTTGATGTCGTCCAGCTCGCTGTGTAATGCGTGCTTGGAACGCTTGTCACGGTGGAAGGAGATGGCGAAGCGGTGAACCTCGTCCTGTATTTGCGTGAGGACGTGGAAGAGTTCACTGTCTGTCTTCAGCCCGATGACGCGCGGAGGCCAGCCGTAAAGCAGTTCGTTGGTACGGTGTCTGTCGTTTTTGGCCAATCCGGCGATAGGAATTTCGAGGTGCATTTCGTCCTCGATAACCTCCCTGACCACATCCATCTGCCCCTTTCCGCCATCAGTCAGGATAAGGTCGGGCAACGAGCTGCCCTCCTCGATGATCCGTCTGTAGCGGCGGCGCACGACCTCCTGCATCGACGCATAATCGTCCGGGCCGGTCACTGTCTTGATGTTGTATTTCCGATAGTCCTTCTTCGACGGTTTCATAGCTTTGAAGACGATGCACGCTGCGACGGCATCCGTGCCGGAAATGTTGGAGTTGTCGAAACACTCGATCTGATAAGGGAGCTTCGGAAGTTGCAACTTTTGCTGCAGCTCTTTCATCAGACGGGTCTGCTTCTGCTCCGGATTGAGCTTCTCGGCTTGCTTCAGCCGGTCAAACTTATACTGCTTCCCGTTCATCTCCGATAGCTCCAAGAGGTGCTTTTTATCACCCCGTTGCGGTACGAAAAATGCAGTATCTTTCAGCTTCCAGTCCATCTCGAATGGCACGATGACCTCTTTAGCGGTGCTTTTGAAGCGGCTTCGGATCTCCGGAATGGCGATGTTGAGCAGTTCGGCGTCGGTCTCAGCCAACTTCCTTTTATACTCGAAGGTGAAGCTCTGGTTAATGGTGCCGTTCTTGACGTGTATGTAATTGATATACGCATTCTTGTTCACGTCGTCGTCGACGATGGTGAACACGTCGGCATCATTGATTGTATGGCTGACCACCTCACTCTTCGCGACGTAGTTCTGGAGCAGGAGATATCGCTGTTTCAATGCTTCGGCTTCCTCAAATTTCAGCTCTTCGGCCTTCTTCGACATTTCATCGAAAAGCCATTCGCTCAGTTCGCGGGTGTTTCCTTTCAACACTTCCCTGATCTGTCGCATGTTTTCCTGATAGTCCTCGTAGCTTTGCTTACTCACGCACGGTCCTAAGCAGTTGTGAATGTGGTACTCCAAACACGGCTTATACTTCCTCTGCTCGATGCCTTCCTTCGTTATGGGCATCCTGCACTGCCGCGGCTTGAATACCTTCTTGATCAAGTCGAGCATGTTGTACATGGATGCCAGGTTAGAATACGGTCCATAATAGGATCCGAACTGCTTGTTTATCTTGCGCGTTTTGAAGATCCGGGGCAGGTATTCGTTAGTAACACAGATGCTGGGGTAGGTCTTTCCGTCTTTCAGCAGCACGTTGTAGCGTGGGTTGTACTTCTTGATGAGACTGTTTTCGAGCAACAGCGCGTCCTCCTCCGTGTTGACCACGGTGTAACTGATGTCGCGTATCTTGCTCACAAGAACCTGCGTTTTGAACCGATCCACTTCTTTCAGGAAGTAAGAAGCGACCCGTTTCTTCAGGTTCTTTGCCTTCCCTACATAAATGATAGTATGGTTCTCATCGTAGTACTGATAGCTTCCAGGCTTCTCTGGCATGTTAGCTACGATGTTCTTGAGATACGCGAGCCGCTTCTCGTTGTCTTCTTTGTTCATCTTTCTTTCACCCTTTTTATTTTTGAAAGGATAGCAGTTGTTTCACGTGAAACGATTTTTTGACGGTTTGAAACTTCTGTCAGCCCAGGCTTTTCGTTCCCTATGATAGACCTATTTCCGATGAGTCAGTGTCGCTTGGGAATGATTTGTCTTTGCTCAAGTAATGGTTCGCTTATGCTTAAAACTTCAGGATGGAGGAGATTTCAACATCTTTATCAAACTGAAGTCTGCTTTCCGGGAATTCGCTGTGCAGTTCGATGATGAAGTTGGCATATATTTTCTTCGGGTGAAACTTCTTTACTAAGTCGCACGCAGCTTTCATTGTGCCGCCTGTTGCCAATAAGTCATCGTGCAAGAGAATGACATCGTTCTCGTCGACAGCATCCTTGTGGATCTCGATGGTGTCTATT
Source organism: uncultured Prevotella sp. (assembly GCA_900317545.1). Classification (GTDB taxonomy): domain Bacteria; phylum Bacteroidota; class Bacteroidia; order Bacteroidales; family Bacteroidaceae; genus Prevotella. Next base: position 12,559 of record ONHE01000055.1, read on the forward strand.
CCATATTCCTTGGCATAGCTCTCCTGCACCGTCTCGCAAGGCAGTTTGCCCGGTTTCCTGCACAATACCACGCCGGCTCCCAGTTTCACTGCCACAGCTGATGACATCACGAAACCGCGGCTTTCGATGCCTACAATCTTCGTGATCCCCTTGTCTTTATAGAGCTCGTACATCTCGTCGGTGATCAGCCGCAAGCATTCTGCATTCTTGAACAGTGTTGTCACGTCGCGAAAATTTACCCCTTTGATCGGCCAATCCTGTATGGATCGCAGATTTCTTAATAATACTTCGTTGTTCATTTCTATATTTTTAATTGATAATTCTCATTTTCTTCTTTCTCTGGTTTTGTCAGCTGTGTAGCCCATTTTGATTGTTCGTCTCATTCAGCTATACGCTCTTTGTGATCCGTAAGGTCCCTTTGTTTTTCGAATTCGTGCTCAATAACTCACTTAAAGATATATTGATCATAAGAAATATTTTCTCTTTTAATTGGCTATTACTATCCTTTCATTGTTTCTTTGTCACACTTTTTTAATCTAAATCATAAGTTTGTGTCAATCAATAGAATTGGAGTGTTTCACGTGAAACCGACGTGCTCCATTTGCGATAAAAAGGTTTGCTTTTATCGTTTCAATAGTACGAGTAGCACGTTGATGTCGCTTGGAGATACACCGGGTATTCTACTGGCCTGCGCCAAGGTCTCGGGATCGATTCTTTCTAACTTTTGACGACCTTCGGTTGAGATTTCTTGCAGCTCGCTATACTTGAAACGGCCTTTGATCCGTATGTTTTCCAGCCGGTGCATCTTGTCGGCTACAAGCTTCTCTCGTTCCACATAGCCTTTGTATTTGATGCGTATCTGAGCAGCTTCTGTTATTTCTTTCCGACGATTGGGCAATATTTCAATTATCTGCTTCAATGCGGGGACTTCTTCGGATAACGCATTCAGCGTGATTTGCGGGCGCCCGAGGAGGTCGGAAATCTTGCATCCCATCCGGATGGGCGTTGTCCCTGCAGCTTCAAGCGCACTGTTGATTTCTATCGGCTTCACCGGTGTATTGTCACAAAAATCAATGATTCTTTCGACCGCATTTTCCTTTTCTTTCCACCATTCGTATCTTTCGCGCGTTGCTAATCCTGTTTGATAAGACCGCTCCGTTAGTCTCGAGTCGGCGTTGTCCTGTCGTAAGAGAATGCGATACTCGGCTCTGGATGTGAACATACGGTAGGGCTCGTCGACTCCCTTTGTAGTCAAGTCGTCGATTAAGACACCGATATATGATTCGTCACGGTGCATGACGAAGGGAGATCCGCCACCACAGTTGATGGCGGCGTTGATACCTGCGACGATCCCTTGGCCTCCTGCCTCCTCGTATCCGGTCGTTCCGTTGACCTGTCCGGCAAAGAACAGACCTGCCAGAACTTTGGATTCCAATGAATGTTTCAGCTGTGTTGGATCAAAATAATCATATTCTATCGCGTACCCTGGGCGATAGATCTTTGCGTCGCGCAATGCAGGGATCTTGTGAATGGCTTCCAATTGAACGTCCATAGGCATGCTTGAGGAGAAGCCGTTGAGATACATCTCGTTGGTATCTTCACCTTCCGGCTCGAGAAAAAGCGGATGCTGGTCCTTGTCGGGGAATGTAACGAGCTTCGTTTCGATGGACGGACAGTAGCGCGGACCGGTGCTCTGGATCTGCCCGTTGAATAGGGGAGACTCGTCCAAGCGTGCTCTCAGCGTCTCGTGAACTTCTGAATTGGTGTAGCAGGTCCAGCATGGAAGCTGCTTTAAGGTGCGCTTTGTACCCATGTAACTGAACTGATGGAATCCCGATTCGCCCGGTTGGAGCGTCATATCTTCAAAATGAACGCTGCGTTTGTCAATCCTGACCGGAGTCCCTGTCTTCATTCTGTAGGATCTGACGCCCCATTTCGTGATGCTTTCCGTGAAGTGGTAGACGGCCGGTTCGGCACTTCTTCCCCCTGGATATTGGTGTTGCCCGACATGCATCAGTCCGTTGAGGAAAGTGCCGGCGGTGATGATGGTGCTTTTGGCGTGGAAGTTTGCGCCCCAAATCGTGCGCACGCCGACAGCCTGGCCTTGCGCTACGAGCAGTTCATCTGCCTGATCTTGCCAGATGTCAAGATTCGGCGTGCGGTCTAGGATGGATCTCCATTGCCAAATGAATTTGCCGCGATCACATTGCGCACGTGGACTCCAGACAGCCGGTCCCTTGCCAATGTTGAGCATTCTGAATTGTATGGCGGTGGCATCTGTCACCTTTGCCATCTGCCCACCTAACGCATCGATCTCGCGAACGATCTGGCCTTTGGCGATTCCGCCAACTGCGGGGTTGCAACTCATTTGCCCCACCTTGTTCATATCCATTGTGATCAGGCAGGTTTTTGCGCCCATGTTGGCGGCAGCACATGCGGCTTCACAGCCGGCATGTCCTCCCCCGATGACGATGACGTCGTAGAAAAAATCCATGATGCTATTTTTTATTTTCCGCAAAAGTAAGAAATAAAATCGAATTTTTATAGGTTTTACTTTGATTTATCATTAAAATATAGTATTTTTGCACACCATAGATCAAGGGCAAAATATTATTTATCAGGAGTTGAAAGTAACAAGAATTGGAGCGTGAAGAAAGCTCTTCTTTTTTTTATGGAATAGTTTTTATCAGTTTAATATCTAAAATTCAAAATCATCTATGTGGTTAATCAATTCACCTATTGGTAGAAAAGTAGTGATGTCAGTCACTGGCATCTGTCTTATTCTATTCTTGACGTTCCACTGTTGCATGAATGCTGCGGCGTTCTTTTCTGGAGATGCGTACAATGCAGTATGCGAGTTTCTCGGTGCCCATTGGTATGCAGTAGCCGGTACTGTCGGCCTTGCCTTCTTGGCAGTATGCCACATCGTCTACGCTTTCATACTGACAGCGCAGAATCTTCGTGCCCGTGGCAGTGAGCGTTATGCCGTTACGGCCCGTCGTCCTGAAGTTTCGTGGGCTTCGCAGAATATGCTCGTTCTGGGGATTATTATTCTCTTGGGGCTGATTCTTCATCTTTACAACTTCTGGGGGCATATGATGTTCGCCGAGTTGACGGGTATGCAGGTCGCCCACAGTCCGTCGGACGGTTTCGCATGGATTCAGGATACGTTCTCCAATCCTGTCTTCTCGATCCTCTATCTGATTTGGATGGTTGCCATCTGGTTCCATCTTTCCCATGGCTTCTGGAGTGCAATGCAGACGTTAGGTATCAGCGGTAAGATCTGGCTGAAGCGTTGGCAGTGCATCGGTCTGGTGTATGTAACGATTCTGATGGGTATCTACGCGATTCTCGTTCTTTCGTTCTGGTTAGGCTTTGCACCCAGCATGTGCTGTGCTTAATTTACATTTCTTCATTCATAAAAAATCATTTCGAATAGATTATGACACAAATAGATTCTAAGATTCCAGAAGGGCCGTTGGCCGAGAAATGGACTAATTATAAGGCTCATCAGAAATTGGTAAATCCCGCAAACAAGCGCAAGCTCGACATCATCGTCGTCGGGACGGGTCTGGCCGGTGCCAGTGCGGCTGCTTCTTTGGGTGAGATGGGCTTCCATGTCATTAATTTTTGCATTCAGGATTCCCCCCGTCGTGCTCACTCCATTGCCGCCCAGGGTGGAATCAATGCGGCTAAGAACTATCAAAACGATGGTGATTCGGTCTACCGTTTGTTCTATGATACGATCAAGGGTGGTGACTATCGTGCCCGCGAAGCTAACGTCTATCGTTTGGCCGAGGTAAGTGCGAGCATCATCGACCAGTGTGTCGCCCAAGGCGTACCATTCGCCCGGGAGTACGGCGGCATGCTTGCCAACCGCTCATTCGGCGGCGTGCAGGTTTGTCGTACATTCTATGCGAAGGGACAGACGGGTCAGCAGTTGCTGCTCGGCGCTTATTCGTCGTTGATGAAAGAGGTGCACAACGGTACCGTAGAACTTCACACGCGCACCGAGATGGAAGATTTGGTCATCATTGACGGCCGTGCCCGCGGTATCATTGCAAAGAACCTGGTGACCGGGAAGTTAGAGCGCTATGCTGCACATGCCGTCTGTATCGCCACCGGAGGATACGGCAACACCTACTTCCTGTCCACCAACGCCATGGGATGCAACTGTACGGCAGCCATGCAGTGCTACCGCAAGGGAGCCTGGTTTGCCAACCCGGCTTTCGTGCAGATCCATCCGACCTGCATTCCGGTACACGGAGACAAACAGTCAAAGCTGACCCTGATGTCCGAGTCGCTGCGTAACGACGGCCGTATCTGGGTTCCCAAGAAGCTTGAAGATGCCAAGAAGCTGCAGGCCGGCACCCTTGAGGGCCGTGATATTCCTGAAGAAGACCGCGACTATTACCTCGAACGGCGCTACCCCGCGTTCGGTAACCTCGTTCCGCGCGACGTTGCTTCGCGTGCCGCAAAGGAGCGCACGGACAAGGGCTTCGGTGTCAACAACACCGGTCTTGCCGTGTTCCTCGATTTCTCGGAAGCCATCCAGCGCTTAGGGAAAGACCGAGTGGCAGAACGGTATGGCAACCTCTTCGACATGTATGAAGAGATCACCGACGTCAATCCTTATGAAAACCCGATGATGATCTTCCCTGCCATCCACTACACAATGGGCGGTATCTGGGTCGACTATGAACTTCAGACCAGCGTGAAGGGTCTCTTCGCCCTCGGCGAGTGCAACTTCTCCGACCACGGCGCCAACCGTCTGGGTGCTTCAGCGTTGATGCAAGGACTGAGCGACGGATACTTCGTGATCCCCTACACCATGCAGAACTATCTCTCTGACCAGATCACCGTTCCCCGCTTCTCTACCGATCTGCCCGAGTTCGAGGAAGCTGAGAAAGCCGTTCAGGCCGAGATTGACCGCATCTACAACATCAAAGGTGACGAGAGCGTGGATTCTATCCACAAGAAACTCTATCACATCATGTGGGACTATGTAGGCATGGCGCGCAGCGAGGAAAGCCTGCGCAAGGCGCTGAAGATGCTCAAGGACATCCGCAAGGAGTTCAACGAGCGTGTCCGCGTGCCGGGTGAGAAAGAAGGACTGAATGTCGAACTCGACAAGGCCATCCACCTGCGCGACTTTATCACGATGGGTGAGCTGATCGCTTATGATGCGTTGAACCGTAACGAAAGCTGCGGCGGTCACTTCCGCGAGGAGTCTCAGACCGAGGAAGGCGAAGCCAAACGTGACGACGAAAACTACATGTATGTTGCCTGCTGGCAGTACAAGGGCTCTGATGATGTAGCACCCGAGTTGCTCAAGGAACCGCTCGACTACCAGTATATCAAGGTTCAGGTTCGCAATTATAAGAAGTAACTGGATGTCAAAAGGAGGTTACGAAGAGCAGGCATGTCTGATGGCAGCCCGTTCATTGTAACCTATCGTCCACAATCAATAATAATAAAGACAATGGATAAAAATATTTCATTCACATTAAAAGTATGGCGTCAGAACGGTCCTAAAGCCAAGGGACATTTTGATACATTTGAGATGAAGGACATTCCCGGTGACACTTCATTTCTCGAAATGCTCGACATCCTCAACGAGCAGCTTATCGAGGACAACAAGGAGCCTTTCGTTTTCGACCACGATTGCCGCGAGGGCATCTGCGGCATGTGCTCACTCTACATCAACGGACATGCGCACGGACCCGCCCAGGGTGCCACCACATGCCAGCTCTATATGCGTCGCTTCAATGATGGTGATGTGATCACCGTCGAGCCTTGGCGCTCGGCCGGCTTCCCCGTCATCAAGGACTGCATGGTGGACCGCACCGCTTTCGACAAGATCATTGCCGCCGGAGGCTACACTTCCGTACGTACGGGACAGGCACAGGACGCCAATGCGATCCTCATACCGAAGGAAAAGGCCGACGAAGCCATGGACGCTGCAACCTGCATAGGATGCGGATGCTGTGTGGCTGCCTGCAAGAACGGATCAGCCATGCTGTTCGTCTCGTCGAAAGTCAGCCAGCTCGCGCTCCTGCCGCAGGGACGTCCCGAGGCTGCCAGACGTGCCAAGGCCATGGTGGCCAAGATGGAAGAGCTCGGCTTCGGCAACTGCACCAACACCCGCGCATGCGAGGCTGAGTGCCCGAAGAACGAGTCCATTGCCAACATTGCCCGCCTCAACCGCGAGTTCATAAAGGCCAAGCTGAACGACTGATTCATCCTTCAGATAACCAGACAGATCCCCTGCCTGCGGACCGGAGTCCGCGGGGCAGGGGATTTTTCGTTATGTCCCGACATGCCAGCCGGCCCTTCACGGACCGTTGTCCGACCTTTCACGGACCGTCTCCAGGTTCTTCCCCTCCCGTTATCCGGTTTTTCCCGTGGCGCCGTCCGGATCATAGAGTCCGTGCCGAGGCGTGCTTCCCGGCAGGTACAAAAATCAGATGCCGATATTTTGTATATTCCGAAAGTTCTGCTACTTTTGCAGACAGTATGAATTTCAGATTCCTTTTCTCCCTTCTCGCCGGCCTTCTGCTTCTGCCCGATGCGGCTGCCGGCCAGTCTGTCCCGGCCGCCCGACGAGGCTCGTTGAGCCCGACGGCACAGTCGTTGGCGCGCCGCGGATTCGTCAACGTGCAGACGTCCGATCCCTCCATCTTCGTTTCGCTCATGTATGCCCGTGCGGACAACTTCACCGGCACCGTGCTCTACGACGATCTCCGTGAGGCTTACCTGCATCCGGAGGCCATGCGTGCGCTCCGCAAGGCGCAGCAACGGCTCAAACAGCTGCGCCCCGACCTCAGTCTGAAAGTCTACGATGCGGCCCGCCCGATGTCCATTCAGCAGAAGATGTGGGACAAGGTGAAACACACGCCCCAATACTTCTACGTGTCCAATCCGGCTCATGGCGGCGGCCTCCACAACTACGGGCTGGCCGTCGACCTCACGCTTTGCACCCTCCGGGGTGACACCATCGACATGGGGACCAGGATTGACCACATGGGAGAGGCCGCTCATATCGACCGCGAAGACCGGCTCGTCGCCCGCCGTCTCATCTCCCGGCAGGCCCGGAGCAACCGTCAGCTCCTGCGGGAGGTGATGCGTTACGCTGGTTTCCGCCCTTTGCGCACCGAGTGGTGGCATTTCAACTTCCGCACGCGTGCCCAGGCCCGCAAGTCGTACAAGGTGATCAAGTAGGGTAGGGGCTACGGTTCTCCGCCCGTCAGGGCTCCATCTCCGCATCTTGGCGTATATGATTGAAAAACAAGCAGTTAGCTCCTGTGTGTGAATCTCGTATTCTATGGTCGGCGCGGAGCTATGCTTTCGGCCGTCGAAAGCTATGCTTTGGGCGGCCCGGAGCTATCATATGGACGGCCGAAAGCATAGCTCTGCGC
>ONHE01000064.1 GCA_900317545.1 uncultured Prevotella sp.
CCCGAAGGTGTCCAATAAGCATCCTTGTCACTGAACTTATAAAGCAGATAAGACCCATATTTTTGATAGAAATTTACGATTACCTGGTCATAATCGTGTATGCCTTGGGGAACCTGATAACTCGTTTTGACTCCTGAAGGTTCCAGGCTATCCTCACTATAGCTGCATCCTGTGGACACCAGCACATTCATAGCCAAGAGGAAAAAATAATTTTTCGTTTTCATTTCGATTATATCTTTTTACCGTGGATTCTGAATTAAATTCTTATTCTTCAACAACGCGTCGTTAGGGATTGGCAACGCATAGAGGAGATCATTGGATTTCAAGACATAGTCTGTCTGCATTCCGTTTGCGTCAGTGTAAGTGTGCGTCACACTGAGTCCGAGTCTCTTGATGTCCATCCAGCGGAATCCATCTTCCCAAATCAATTCCCTTTGTCTTTCCTCAAGAATGAAATCCAACAGCAGGGAGGATTCCGTAAATGCCACGGGCGTATAGGTCCCGTTTTTGTAGCGGGTTTCCCGGAGCGTGTTGATGTCATCAAGTCCTTTGCCGATATCACCCTTCCCTTCCATAGACAGCCTTGCATAAGCCTCGGCGCGATTGAGATAGGCTTCAGCCATTCGGATACCATGGTCTCCGTCATACGTAGATGAGCGCGATGCCTTTGTGATATAATCACCAGTGCTGGCAGATTTCTGGACATACAAATATTGGCTTCTTAGGTCGTTGGTCTGGTCATACAGTGCCACTACTTTAGAGGAAGCGGACCAAGGCAACATATAACCGTAAAGCTGATTCAAGTCAAAATAGGCTGAATAACAAGCCTTCCCGGCATAATTCCACACCACTTCTGTGCTATAATCACAATCATATACACTGCGGTATTTTGACTTGAGATAGTCGAAATCGGTCAGTTCAGGGCCTTCGGAGATAGCTTTCGTGGCATACTCAACACAATTTTCCCACTTCTCTTCGTACAGATACAAGCGTGACAGCAGTACATCTGCTGCGGTCTTCGTGACACGATACTTGGTTGTCGGCACATATCCGTCCAACTCCTCCGCAGCCTTCATGAGCTCGGACTCTATGAAATTGTAAGCCTGGCGCAACGTACTCCGGGTAGGATACTGGTCAGTCACATGCGAGGAGGTAATGAGCGGCACACCTAAGTTTACGTCCGGGCTACCGTTATTGAACGGCTGGCAGTAGATCATTGCCAATCGCAAGTAGTAATAAGCTCTGAGGAATCGCGCTTGTCCTTTCATGTACTGCTTCTTCAGCTGATCCCCGGCCATGTCGTCGGCATAGTCAAGAATGACATTGCAACCTTTGATCAGTTTGTAGTACTCTTTCCAGGAATTCTCGTCTGCGATAAAGGATTCAATCCCGTCAAACATCTCTGGGTTGTAGCAGAAGACCTGCTGTCCTACCTGCATACGGGTGGCATAACCGTCATACTTGAGTCCGTTGCACTGCACTTCATCAGTCAGCAGAATCAGGTAATCGTCAACGGAAACATTGTATGGGTAGGCATCCGCATAAAGGACTGCAGACAAGTCCTCCACCGTGGAGGGTTTTATCTCATCCTGACTGGACTCGTCAAAAAAGTCTCCACAGGACGTGAAGCCCATCACCAATGTGACACAGAAGGCTCCAAGTAACAGGCCATTTATCTTCGACAGTATATTATATATATGTTGTTTCATAACTTGTTTTGTTAATGATATATCTGATGGTGTTTAGAAAGAAACATTCATATTCAACGATGCAGATCTTGTTCGCGGCTGTTGACCGGTTGCAACTTCCGGATCACGCCCATGGAAGTCCTTGCTGACGATTGAGAATATGTTGTTGACACTGGCACCCAAAGAGAGCGACTTGACGTGCAGATGCTTACGCAACCACTGATCAGGCACATTATAGGACAAACTGATGCTGTTGCATCGTAACGAAGAGGCACTGACAACGCGTGCTGTACTGTAATTATACATCTCATACAGCGTGGAATAAGAACCGTTTGGGAGTTTGATGTTGGTCAGCGCGTGATCGGGCAAGCCAGGGAATGCGGCAGACACATTTGTAGGTGTCCACCTGTTAAGCAATTCTGTCGAAAGGTTCATATACTCTGTGGGCAGGATCGAAGACTCATAGGCCTGAGCCAGGAATTTCTTTCCTCCCAACTGCAGATAGAAATTGGTGGACAGGGACAGTTGCTTGTAGCGGAAGGACATGTTTAGTCCACCGGTGAAGTCAGGATCCAGTTTGCCCACACATTCCATGAAAGTGGTCGGGTCACTTGTGTCTGCCCCTTCCGGCGTTGTAAGGTCAATCATTGGATATCCTGTTTCTTTGTCAACACCTTCAAACTTGAACGCCCAGAACGAAGTTGCCGCATAACCATCCTTAAAGTAAGATCCGCTGGTGGAGGTTCGCCAACTGATGTTCTGCATGCCAACCTTTGTCACTTCGTTGAAGTTCTTGGAAGTATTGAGGCTCACATTCCATGTGAAATTCTTAGTACGTACGGGCGTGAAACCCATGCTGAGTTCGTAACCGCTATTGGTTACACTGCCACTGTTGACAGGCATGTTCTCGATACCATATTCACGAGGGATCGCCACATAGGATATCATGTCCGTACCTTTCTTATAATAGTATTCGACCGACAACCGGATCTGATTGTTGAACAGACCCAAATCCATTCCATAGTTCTGAGAAAAAGTCTTCTCCCACCGCAGATCATCATAAGGCAGATTGGAAACATAGAGCAGGTAGTCACCAGTACGGAGATCGACAACCTTCGAGTTCGCGGAACTGCCGGAAGGAATGCGGACGATCAGCGACGGACTGAAGTTGGAGGCCATGTTACGCTGATATCCGTAACTCGCACGCAGAGATGCATCAGAGATGACATGCTGGCGGCCGAACCACTTCTCACGGCTGATGTTCCAACGCAAGCCACCGGCCCAGACCGGATTAAATTTCTCGTTGGTATACTGTCCGAAACGGTTGCTGGCATCACCACGCACACTCAGGTTGGCGACATAGCGATTGTCATAGGCATAGTTGAGCGTGAGATAGAGCCCCATGTTGTTGGTCTTCGTATCTGTAATCTTCGGAGTAGAGCTCGTGAGCAAGGGATTATCTATCAGGGCGCCACTCACCGAGTTGGTCCGTGTGGAAGGAACGACGGCGAACGACTTACCCCGCTCGGGCAGATAGCCATATCGCGTATCATCGTAGCCGTCATACTTGGAACTTGACATCTCTATTCCGAGCATGGCTGTGAATGCATGCACCCGGTTGAAAAGTTTGTCATATTGGATAGAGTTGCGCCAGTTCCAGGTAAACTGATTGGTATTCGAGGCGTTGTATTGGCCACCCACCGGAAGCTGTGACAGCTTGTAGGCAGCAGAAGTGGGAAGCTCTGTCCCATACTCATACCCACGGATCTTGGCGATATAGTTACTGTGCTCGGTTGCCCAGCTCTCACCTTTCACGCTTGAAACACTGACGCTGAAAAGCGTGTTGAACTTAATGTCCTTCGTAATGTCGTAATAGGCATTCAGGCTGGATGTCAACTGCAAGGTCTTGTTCTTGTTGCCTGTATTGTCACGTTCATTGATAATGTTGAACTGTTTACGGTTGACCGCCTCTTCGTAATAGAACAAGGCACCCGAATCGTCATAAGCCGGAATGGCCCGGTTTGTATTATAGGCATAGGTGTAGGGGCTGATCGTATAGAAGCCATTGGTAATTCCATAGCTGCCACCCATATCAAAGGATACGCGGAACTTTCTCGAGAAATCCATGTTGATGCCGGTATGTGTACCGAAACTTTCCGAGTCATTGCCGATGGCCGTACCATTGCTCTTGTTATAGGAGAGCGAAGTGTAATAGCGGGCTTTCTCAGACCCACCCGAGAAACTGACACTGTGACGGTGACTTACCGGATTTCGGAAAAGGATCTTAAACCAGTCGGTATTCGTAGTCTCCAATTTGGCAACCTGGGCCTCAAACTCCTCGGCGGTCGTCTTATGAAAAAGATAATCGCTCAAGGCACCTGCATAACCGATATTGTTGTTTGTCCAGGAAGCCGTGAGCCCCCGGGAGAAGATCTCCTTCGATACTGCCACACGGTCAAGTGAATTCATTCGTTCCAACGCATGATAGCTGACGCGTTCACCGAAGGTCACGCCGCCCGAATAAGAGACTGCCAGATTGCCGATCTTACCGCGTTTCGTATTGATGACGATTACGCCATTGGCGGCCCGGACACCGTAGATGGCTGTTGCTGATGCATCCTTCAGTACCGTTATGCGATCAATGTCGTTCGGGTTAAGCCATGATATAGAGTTACCGACAAAGTTGCGGATGTAGTCGAAGTTGTCTTCCGTGATGCCGCCTTGTGTGTCAAATTCTGTTGCCTTGAACGGCAGCGGGTCTTCCTGAATCACGCCATCAACGACCCAGATCGGCTCCTGACTGCCCAACAGCGTAGACGTTCCGCGGACGCGGGTTTTCTGTTTCACACCCACCAAGCCGCTCTCATTCTGGATGGCCACACCAGCCAGCTTGCCCTGCATGGCCTGTTCGAGAGTATTGTTTCCGGTGAGATCAAGATCTTTTGAGGTAATCTGGCTGACGGAGCCTGCCACTCTCGACTTGTCAAAATCCTGATAACCGGTCACCACCACTTCATCGATGTCGGTCGCATATTTCAGTTCGACATTCTTATAGATATCGGCATTGCCGACCTTGAAGATGTCGGTCTTCTTGTGCATGCCGACAAAGGAGTAGTCAACCACACAGGGACCCACCGGAATATCCAATGCGAAGCTTCCGTCCGTACCCGTTACGGTGTAGATCTTCATATCTCGCACGCGGACCTGGGCACCGATCAACGGTTCACCCTCAATGTCTCTGAGCACGCCTGTCAGGCGGCGCGTGTTGTCCTGAGTGAATCTGCCGCGTATGGAGACCAAACCATTCTCGATGTGATAGATATACCCCAACTTTCCGAGCACTTTGTCCAGCACGGCCTCTACGGGCTGGTTTTTCTCATGTACTGTCACTTTCGGAGCATTTCGCTTCTCTTCTGTCGTCATCAGGAAGTTCAGTCCGCTCTGCTTCTGGATCTCTGAGAAGAACTTACCGATCTCTGCCGACTGCAGGTTAATGGTAACCCGTTTCGATTTGTTTTGAGCATTGAGATGCGGTGTCCATATTCCAAGAGAACACATAAACAAAACGAACAAGATCAACATCCGACGTAAAACATAACCATCTCTCTTTTTCATTTGTCTCTCTTAATTAAAAATAATAATGATATGTACCTATTTGTCTATGATTATCTTTCCTGATTCAAGGCTCAGATGGATTCCGGTCGCGAACTCGATAGCCTTGACGGTTGTTTCCAAGTCGTTGTATTTGTCTATGTTTCCGCTGAACTCGATGTCCCGCAAGGACGCTTCGCGGAACTCCACTTCATATCCACTCCACTTTGAAAGCACTTGCATCAGACGGTCCAGCGGACATCCGTCGAAGACATAATATCCCATATTCCACGACACATAGGGCGTGGTGTCGATGGCCACGAGCTTTCCCATTTCCGCAGAAGAGAATTCTGCCATCTGTCCGGGGTGGACCATGACCTCATGGCCATTAGCCGGCGTCACACTGACACTGCCCGACACGAGCACTACCTGGGTGCGCCCGGACCTTTCGGTCGTATTGACATCGAACGACGTACCGTAGACTTTCACGACGCCTTGGTCTGTGACAACCCTGAAAGGTCTGCCTGCATCCTTGGTCACATCAAAGTAGGCTTCGCCGTGGAGATAGACAGTCCGATCGTCTGAATCAAACCGCACCGGATATTTCAGCGTGGTGTTGTAGTTCAAGTGAACACGGGTGCCATCGTCAAGCGTCACCCAAAACTCTTTGCCAATCTCCGTCTCCAGCGTGTAACGGTTGTCAAAGTCTGCTTCACTCTGCACATTCTCGCTCTCGGCAAGCAGCGCCTCTTCCGAACCGACGGCTATCCGGCGATCTCCGACAATGAGCGTAGCCTCCTCTTTCTGGCTCTGATGCGAGCGGATCATTGCCGTTTTCACCTCGGCAGTCAGCACGGGTTTGATCACCTCATGCTTTCTGAAGAGCAGCGGAGTCATCACGATCAGCAGCAAGGCTACGGCAGCCGCGGCGTAGAGATAAGGACGCAAGCGGTGGTGCTTGTCAGCTACGAAATACTGACTGCGGAACTTCTCCCAGGCTGTTTCTTGATTAATGCCGGAGTAGATGGCATATTCTCTGACAAGATCGTCACGTTCCATGAGATGCTCATAGTCAGCGCGGTGTTGACTGATCCAACGGTTCAGCTTTTCAGATTCCTCCTGCGTGAGGTCTCCCGTCAGACGCTTGCGAAGAAGCACATTGATTGATCGACTGGATACTGACATATATTTGCTTTTAATATATATTCGTATGCAGAAGAAAAATGAGGGACAAGATAATTAAAAAAATATTATAGAATGATCAAAAAAAACAATAAACGCTTTCAGATCTTCACTTTCCATGCCCTGATGATATGAATACTGCCAAACGGCACTCACACGGACAAGAGACTGAGCAACATCACATATGACTTGGGAGACATCTTTTGTCTCAGCATGGCCATAGCCCGCTTCTTCTGGGTTTTCACCGTTTCGAGCGAAACATGCAAGGCTTCCGCGATCTCCTTGTTTTTCTTTCCGTCCATATACATGAGAAACACTTCACGCTGACGTTGTGGCATCCGGTCGACGAACATGAACAGCTCGTGGTAAAACTCCTCCCAGAACAGCCCCTCTTCACCATCCTCGGTCAGCGGGTAGCCATGGTTCTTCTCCGTTTCTCGCTGAATATACGACAGCTCCACGCTCTTATGCCGCACATAGTCTGTCGCGGCGTTGTGAATGCTGTTGTAGAGATAAGCATTGAGATGCGCTACACTGTCAAAGTGAAGGCGTGACTCGTAGATCTCTGAGAATAGTTCCTGCACTAAGTCTTCAGAGATATCCATGACGCCAGTCAGCTTTGAGGCATAATAAGTGAGCGCTTTATAATAACGATCATAAAGCAGATAAAAAGCGTGCTCATCCCATCTGGCAATGGCTTCTATCGAAAAGTCATCTCGCTCCATCATAAGGATTTGATGACAAAGATAGCAAAAAATGGGGGAATCTGACGATGATGCCGACAATCTTTTTTGATTATTCGTTTCCCGCGACCGGATCTCCGGTCAGGTTCAGCTACAAGAATAAGGCCGCAGCCATTGTTTTCTGCCATCAGCGACAGCACTGGTCGCGGCCTCTACGCTTTCATTCTTACAGCTCAACGGCATACACATCGGTGTGCCCTTCAAAGTTGGCGCGGAAGATGATCCATTTTCCGTCGGGCGAGAAATGAACGTTTGGCTCGAGCGCATAGTCATGGTGCTTCATGTTGACCAACTTTGTGGTCTTCATGCGGTCACCATCATAGTCGAAGCGGAAGATCCACTGGTTCTTGTCGGAGTGGGCTACAGAGGTGGGACTGCCGCCGTCGCCGACGATGAAACGCTCGTCCCAGGATGTCGTGAAGTGTACGGACCACTCGTCACGGGAGATCCGGAAGTCCTGTTCCGCACCTGTCCCGAGGTCCACGCGACCGATGAAGAAGTTCTCCGACCTGGGCTTCTGTAGGTCGAAATAGATATGACGGCCCAAGGCGCCGAACCATTCATGTCCGGCGATCTCATTTTCCATCGTGCGCCGGTGCATGAGCCGGGCTTTCGGCTTGGTGACATCGATGTTCCAGATGCGGTCCACGCGATGCCATTGACCTTCATGGCAGAACATGAGCAGATGTGGATCGCAGGGCGAGAACTGCAGGTGGTTGAGCCACGCCACCTCACTGTAGAAACGGTTCACGCGCCCCGTGCGAGTGTCAATGGTGAAGAGCGTGCGCTCGTAAGGATGATCGGTGAGCATGTTGAACCATTCATGACGGTTCGGATGGTCACGAAACAGCTGTTCCTCTTCAGCCGTGGAGAAAACCCCGGCCAGCAGTGTGCCGTCGCAATTGACACAGTTGATGGCCCCGTGACCGCTCTTGGCCTCTAATCGGGTGATACACCGGCGGATGCCGTTGTCGGTGTTCACCGCGAAGACACTGTCCCCATGCTGGAAGAAGATCTCATGGGTAGCGGCACAGGCAATCTCCGTCCTGACGGGATAAGGCTCCTTCGTCACCTGCCGGATACGCAGCGTCGAGAGGTCTACGGCAAACATCTGACTGTCACGGGTGCCGTATCCACTGCTTCCGGCAAATAGCATCTCATTGCCGATGAACGGATTATTGTGGAAGTAGAAGCTGGTGTTGTCACCGGCGCGTCGGGTGAGTTTGATCACCTTATGGCCCGTGTCGCGGTCGATCCATGCGTCAGGCATGTGGTTGGCACCGGTCTCCATGACTGGCACTTGCTGGCCCCGCACGCACCATGGCAGCAATGTCAGCACGATAGAGACGAATGTTCTCAGGCTTTTCATGATTTTGTTTTGTTTACGTATTAGTTTTCGATTGTAAAGATAGACTGTTTTTCCAACATCACCAAATATTTGGAGCATCAAAAAGAGCTGCCCTCCGGGACAGCTCTTTTTGATAGTCAGACAGCGTTATTCTTGGTTATAACCATAGTTCTGATAAGCTTTCTTGGCCTCTGGTGACAGAAGCACGCCCTTTTCATCTGTCAACAGGTCGAGGAAGGTCTGTGGGAATGGCTTCAAGGTCATATAGTTCTGGAAGGCACCCTTAGGCTTTCCGTCCTGACCCGTCGTAGCGGTCGTATTATCCGACGTGTCCCATGAGCCTGTCTTGTAGGACGTATTGTTGGCATTGGAACCCATCTGATTGTGCCATTGAATACGCTCGGCCTGGAGTCCGGAGTGATGAAGGGGTTCGTAATACATCTCCTCTTCATTGAACTCCCGGCTGTATTCGTTCAGGATAAATTCGCGGAAACGGAGCTGATCCGTATTCGCTGTCGGCGGATAGTTTTCCAGACGGGAATGCTCGCTGCTGCCATCCCAGTAGGACGCATCGACCTTGATCTTGTCGTAGCTGTTGCCAAGAGCAGCATACGGATATTGCTGTTCGGCAGCTGTCAGGGTCTCATGTCCGGGATAGAGACGGGCGATCACTTCTGCCCGACGGTCGTTGGCCTTGAAGGCGGCACGCTGGCGCAGCATGTTGATATCGTCGATAGCCGAAGCGTAGTCACCCTTCCGGCCGTATGCCTCGGCACGGAGCAGATAGGTTTCTGCCAATCTGAACACCGGAACGTCTTTCGAACCGTAGATGGAATTGGCTCCCGTACGATTGCAATCGTCATACTTCAGCGAACCCAAGTAGCCCACGCTCATGCCATTCTCCAAGCCATAGTGGTTGGCACTGACACCGTTTCCGAGTCCGCTTACAAAACTATACTGGCCACCGTTTTCTACGATCTGCGGACGATAATAGTATTTTCCGTCTTTCTTCATCCAGCGGGCGAAGCAGACAAACGGCTGTGCGTCAGCTTCATCTACGTCGATTGCCGTGGATTTGGTGTTCTCGATGATGGCGAAGGCGAGATCGCCCCTGCCCATTTTGTGTTCTCCTGCCACAGCCCGGCGTCCGCCCCATGACTCACGGTTGTAGCTCGGGAGAATGTGCTGGTTGAAATATTCAGCCTGCTTGGCAGTCCATGTATAGGTCTCGTTCTTCGGTTCCTTATAGCCGTAATAGTCTTTATCAGCAGCCTTGGTCGATCGGTTGCCGCCATTGAGCGCCGTCGTAAACTCTACGTGGAACGATTTCTGGAAACGTGCGTCGTTGATCTTGTCGGTGTAGACGTCAAATCCCCAGTCATTGTTGCGGTAGCGTGTGTTCTGAGCAGTCGGGTTCTCCCAGGTATAATCAGGGATTCCCCACTTGTTGCTCACGTAGTTCTGGGCAAACAAGCATAGTGCGCGGTTGCCGTAACGGTAATTGTCGGTTCCGTCACCGAAGACGCCAGCCAGGATGATCTCCTTGCTACTCTCATTGTCCCATCCGCCGACGGTATTCTTCCAGATGTTCAGATAATCGGGTTCCAGCTTATACTGACCACTGTTGATGACCATGCTGGCATAATAGATACAAGAGTCCAAGTCAGTTGAGACCTTGCCCTTGTAAAGCATACCGAGGTAGGACTTAGGATTGGAATTATCGATGGTCCCGTCTGCGTTGCGTCCATATTCGGCGGTGCCATATTCAGCACCCTGGGCGCGGGTCATATACAGTTTTGCCAGCATGTGTGCGGCCGCATATTTGGTGACGCGCCCGAAGGCCTCAGCCTCACTTGGCAGATGCTCCACGGCATAGCGGAGGTCCGAAATCATGATCTTCCACTGCTCTTCGGACGGCATGCGATTATAGTAGAAATTATCCGGCAGTGACGTGACGCTGGTCTGTGGGAAGTAGACATCGCCCAACAGCGTGTTCAGCGTATACATCAGATAGTCACGGTTGAACAATGCTTCTGAAAGACGTTTGGCGGCATATTCGGCATTCGAAGCATATTTTCCAACTGCCTGCCCACTTCTGATGGCATTGATCGCCTTATTGCATGCGGCAATCACAGGATAGCAGTTGATGATGAATCCCGACTGTTGCTTGCTCTGCGTACCCATGAACGAATTCATGTAGCCGGGAATCGTATTCCATGCTCCGGTGGCTGTCCACGTAGCAGTAGAAAACTGGTTGACCGGATTGTTGCCGCTGACGACGCCCACATCCGTTCCGGCTTCAAAGCAGTATCCTCCCTCCGTATAGGGATGGCGCAAGCGTTCGGCGTTATAAGTCGATACGACAAGCTGATCCAAACCTTGCTCAGTCTCGAAGTAATCCTGTGTAATGGTCGACACCATCTTCTCCTTCAAGAAGTCGTCCGAGCAGGATGTCATGCCCAAGGCCATTAGACAGATAACGAAATATTTAGTTTTCATATCTTGTTTCCTTTCCATTATTATATTAGAATCCTAATCTCACGCCGAGTACGAAGCTGCGGGTGATACATGTGTTGTTTGTCTGCCCGCCGATGTGGTTGGAAGCATCCCATCCTGTGATGTCATCAGGATTGATTCCGGCCTTGACCAGTTCGCCGCCGAAAAGGAACGGGTTGAGCACCTGGACATAGGCCGTTGCCGAAGTGGCGCCAAACCTTGTGGTCAGTGTCTTAGGCAGATTGTAGCTCAAGGAAATGTTGCGGATGATGACCATGTTGCCCTTGGTGTAGTTGCGCGTATAGTCATAGGTGGTCGTACGTGTTGCTGTGGTAGGCTGGGCAAACTTGGCGCCGGTGTTGGTCGGGCTCCACGTGTCGTTCTCCACACGGCGGCCGATCGTCTGAGTGAGACCGTAGTAGGTGTTGCCGAACCGTCCATAAGCGAACACGCTCAACGAAAGGTCCTTATAGGTGAAGGTGTTGGTCCAGCCGAAGCTCCATTTCGGGCTCTTCTGATAGATCACCTTGTCATCGTTGTTGAACGTTCCGAAGCCGTTGTTGGCATAATAGTAGTCCTTGCCGTTATAGGTAAACTTGTGGGCTCCTGCTGTGCCGGCATCAACGAGCACCATCGGCTGGTCCTGAATCTTATACTGACCCGGGAGGAACGTGAGCTTGTTGGTGGCATAGGCGGCCATCATCATCCGGTCGTCTTCTGTGTCCTGCCAGATGCGGTCATACTTGTAGTCGAAGAAAACGTTCAACGGCTGACCGATAAACCAGTTGTTTCCGGGCTCGTCAACCTTGCCGCCGGAAAGTTCGACGATCTTCTCCTTGTTTGTGGTGAACGTCAGACCGCTTTCCCAGGTGAAGGCTTTGGTCTTTACGGGTATCGTGTTGATCGTGGCCTCGAAGCCGTTATTCTGCGTCTTGCCGATATTGGAGCGCAGCTGGGCATAACCGGTGATGACGGGGATCGAACGGTTCATGATGACATCTGATGTCTTGGCAATGTAATATTCCAAGCTACCCCAGATGCGGCTGTTGAGGAAACTGAAGTCTACACCGAAGTTCGTAGAAGCGGTCTTCTCCCATCCAAGATTCAGATTAGGCATCACGTCAGGCTTGGCACCGTCCGTATTGTTCACGCTGCCGCCATAGCCGAACGGGATCTTGGCATAGGTCGAAGTGACCGAACCGGCCGTCGAATAGGGAGAGACGGATGAGTTGCCGGTCACACCGTAACCCACACGAAGCTTCAACTGGTCGATCCAGCGGATGTCGCGCATGAATGCCTCATCGTTGATCTTCCAAGCCAGCGCAGCCGAAGGGAAGAAGTCCCACTTGTGGCCTTCGGCCAAGACGGATGCTCCGTCATAACGGCCGGTCAGCGTCAGCAGATAACGGTCCATGAGCGAATAGTTCAGGCGGGCCATGTAGGATGTACGCGTCCAGTTGCTGTAGTTCGAACCGTAGGAGGCCTTGTCACGGTTGGAGTTGCCGAGGTCATACCACATAGAAGTCGGATAGACGATCTCGTAGGCACGGATGTTGATTCCCTCGGTGCGGTATTTCTCTGCACTCTGCATCAAAGTGACCCCGATGCGATGGATCTTGTTGATTTCCTTGTCATAATAGATCAGGTTTTCCAACGTCCAGCTCATGTTTGTGCTCTGGTTGTTATAACCGACCTTGGGCTCTGTAGAGTCGAAACCGTAGACATTGGACCATTCTACGTCATAGTAGCTGCCGTAACGCGCCTGACGGAACTGTGATCCGAAGTTGGTACGCCAGCGCAGTCCCTCAAGCGGACTCCAGATCTTCCCGAAGGCAACTTCGGCATACGAGCTCATATTGAGTCCGTAATAACGGTATTCGTTGGTGGCGTGTGTGATGTCACTGGCAATGTTATGCCCGGCCTGACCGTTCGTCGTGCCGACCAAATAGGTTCCGTCCTCATTGAAGGCCGGTACCCAGGGCATGATGTTCATGGCCAGTCCGTAGGAATCCTTGGCCACGGTATTGGAGAAGTTGGAGACGATACCGTAGTTCTTGATCGAGTGTGAGCCGTTCAGGCCGATACCGACCGTCAGGAAATCCAACGGTTTGATCTCGCCGTTCATGTTGACCGTGAAACGCTCAAAGTCTTGGTCCTTCAAAGGCACTGCCTGATCCAGATAACCGAAACTCATGTAGAGCTTGCTCTTGTCGCTGCCTGCAGAGAGGCTGACCTGATGGTGCTGGGTGAATCCGGTACGTGTGGCAAGATCGCCCCAGTCTTGATTAAACATTTTCGAACTGTCATAGACAGGCACCTGACTGGCATATCCGGCAGCCATTTCTTCTGCTGTAGCAGCCCGCATCATCACGCTCCCGTCGGGATTATAGCTGTAGGCGGTGCGCATGACACGCTCGGTCCAGGATTCCGAACCCATGCCGGTGATCGCACGGTCACGGTCAGGATCGGGAGCTGTACCGTAGGCTCCGTTGTACGTACCGCCGGTGATGGCGGCCTGACGGTCATAATCGAGCAGCTGACCTGCCGTCATGTAATCAGTCGTCGAGTGCAACTTGTTCCACGAGAAGCTGCCGTCATAATTGATGCTCACGCGACCGGCCTGGCCTTTCTTGCTGGTGATGAGCACGACGCCGTTCGCTCCACGGCTACCGTAGATGGCCGTTGCCGAAGCGTCCTTCAGCACCTCGATGTTCTCTATGTCGCTCGGGTTGATGTCGGCCATGGAACCTGCCGTCAATGGAATACCGTCGACCACATAGAGCGGCGTGTTGTCGGCCAACAAGGAGCGGTTACCACGAATGCGCACATCGCCCAGTTCGCCCGGACGGTTGTTGGAAGTGATGTCCACACCGGCCGTCTTTCCCTGCATGGCCTGCAGCGCGTTCTGCACGGGACGCTCCTCAATGGTCTTGCTGTTGATGCGGCTCATGGCTCCCGTGAGGTCGCTCTTACGCATCTGGCCGTAACCGACGACCACCAGCTCGTCCAATGTTTCAGCGTCGTCCTGCAGTTTCACCGTGATCTGCGTACGTCCGTTGACAGCCACATGCTGTGTCTTAAATCCGATGTAAGACACCACGATCGTACCCTTGGCAGGCACATTCGGAATGGTGAAATGACCATCAAGATCCGTCACGGAACCCTGCGTGGTGCCCTGAATGATCACGCTGGCACCGATGATGGGTTCGCCTTTCTGGTCAACAACAGTCCCGCTCACTTTGTTCTGCGCCATCGCTCCGATTGAGAGGAAGGCAAACAAAGCGAGGAGCAACAGACGATGGAGCATGCCCCAACTTCTGCTTTGATTCGTTTTCAATTTGTCCATCATATTGAAATAATAGTTATTAGTAGAATAAAAACAACTTTCTTCGTCTCGATAGCAGATTAATTTGTGGACAAAAGTAATCATTTTTTACACAATAATGATAAATTTAACAGCAAAATAATGTTAAACACCGGAAATGATGGGATAACGGTGACTGGAACGGATCGTTTTTTTTACGATTGTTAACAATGATATTCACCTTCGCGCAAACTCCGTCCATATCAGCCATGAGCATCCGACATCAAAACCGGAACTTGACAGACGGCAGAAGGGAAAAAACAAGGCGACGAAAGGGAGGATAACTGCGGCTGGCGCGGAGCTATCCTCCGGGGCGCCGAAAGCATAGCTCCGGGCGACCCGGAGCATACATATGGACGGCCCGGAGCATAGCTCTGCGCCGGCCGCATGACTGTGGTCGAAAGGAGATCACATAAATCTTTGAAAATGAAAGGAATAGCGAAAACGCCACGCAGCGCGTGCCCGCCTCTGCAGGAGCGTCTGCCCGAAAGGCTCGCGTCATCCCGATCGGGCAGACAAGACGGTCCGTGGGTGTTTGGGCAGGCGTCCCGCAGAGGGGACGCAGTGGTCACTGGCGATAATAGATGTTGACGTATTGATAGGCAGCCTGGGTCTTGCGCACGAGCCGTCGATCCGGTTTCGCCACGGGAGTCTCGACGAATGTGCCGTCCGCCTGGCGGCTCACGGCATACTGGACCACGCGCCGGACGGGCGAAAGGACGGTCAGCCGGTCGCCCTCCCAATAGCCGAGATCCTGATAGGTGGCCATGAAGGCGCGCGGACGATAGTCGGACGCGAAGATGTCACGACCGGTGAAGGGGGCGCGGACCGACAGACGGAGCATCGAAAGCAGCGTCGGCACGACATCGATCTGTGAGCAGCGCTTGCGGAAGACCTGCGGGCGGACGAAGCCGGGACTATAGATCAGACAGGGGATGTGATAGCGCTCGACAGGCAGCGAGATCTTTCCGGCGCTCGAAGCACAATGGTCGGCGATGATGACAAAGACGGTGTTGGCAAACCAGGGCTTGCGGGCGGCTTCGCTGAGGAAGCGCCCGATGGCATAGTCGGTGTACTTGACGGCGGCCTCGCGGGTGTTTGGCTTGCCCGCGACGCGGATCTTTCCCGCCGGATAAGTATAGGGACGGTGGTTGCTCGTGGTCATGATCTGGGCGAAGAAAGGCTTGCCCGCAGCCGCATTGGCATCGAAGACGGAGAGACTCTTGCGATAGACGTCTTCATCACAGACACCCCAGATGTTGGCGAAAGTGATGCTGTCGGGCGAGATCTGATTACGGTCGATGACGGCATAGCCATTGTGGGAGAAGTAGTCACCCATGTTGTCGAAGTAGCTGTCGCCGCCATAGATGAACTGGGTGACATAACCCATCCGCTGCAGCAGGCTGCCCACGGAGCGGCCGCCCATGCGGTTGTCGTGCTGCTTGATGATGCTTTCGCCGGCCGTAGGCGGTATGCAGAGCGAAAGGGCTTCTAATCCGCGCACCGTGCGGTTGCCTGCCGCATAGAGGCTGTCAAGCACGAGGCTGCGACGCGCCAGTGCGTTGAGCTGCGGCGTGAGCCCCTTCCGGTCGCCGTAACGCGCCAGGAAGTCGGCACTGAGACTCTCGACGGTGATTACGACGACATTCTTCCGCAGGGCCGCACTGTCGGTATGGATGACGCGCATGTCGCGGCTGTCGAGCCCGTTGTCCTGCTGGTAGAGGTGCTTGCATTCACGCTCGGGCAGCAGGGCGTAGAACTTCCGGTAGTCGAGATGATTGTGATGGAAGGCGTAGAGGAAGTCGTAGGCGCCGTTCTGTTCGAGCTGCGTGACATATTGATCGTCGCTCCTGAGACCGTGGGTGAACACGGAGAGACCGAATCCGACGGCAAGCAGACAGGCTGTGATGCCGAGATGGATAGCCAGCAGGCGCGGTGTGTAGAGCGCGGAGAGCCTGAACCGGTTGCGCCGGGAGTCCCACCAGAGGATCCCCACGGTCAGGATGAGGGTCAGAAGGACGATGGGCAGAATGGCGTATGACTCCATGATGTTGCCGATGACCTCGTGGGTATAGACGAGATAGTCGACGGCTATGAAGTTGTAACGAACGCCGAACTCGTCCCAGAAGAGATATTCGCCCATGAAAACGAACAACATCAGGAAGACGTAAACACCCCAGGCGAAATAGAGCGACACTCGTCTCCACACCATGCGGATATCGGGCAGGAAACAGCGAAGCGTGAAACTGGCCAACTTCCAGCCAAAGAAGGCGCGCGCAATCATAGGCGCTCCGCCGCCGTACTCATTGAAGATGGTGTGGAAGAACATCACATAGACGAAAGCTCCGGCCAGCAACGACTCGATGACCAAACCCGTGCGGCGGCCGTACTTCCATTCGTTGAGACCGAGATAGATCACATGCAGCGGCAGCGAAAGAAGCAGTCCCATGCCAAAATCGGCCACAAAGCCGATGCAGAGGGCACGGAGAAGACCGCCGAAGGTGAACGACGCATCGGCCGGAGACACTGTCCAGAGAACAAGGCGCAGCAAGGCGCCGAGGATGAGGTACCATTTCAGAAACTTCACCCAGATGAGGAAGATGGGGTTGCGAAAGTGAATGGATGATCGATAGGATTGTCTTTTCATAACGTGGAATGTTTAACGCGGCAGGGATATGACACGGATTGGTTTAGGTCTTTCCTGCTCTTATTGTAAAATGAATGATTTATGCGGTAGGGATATGACTCGCCAAAACCAGTTTCGATGCACCTCGGACTCCGCCGCAGGATGCCTCCGCGCCACCCGGATTCTGATCAACAGCAGATAGAAAGCATAGGCACCATAGACCGAAATCAGGCCTACGGCAATGCCGGCAAGGATATCAGTAGGATAGTGGACACCGAGATAAATCCGCGAAGAGCATATCAAGCCCGACCAACCGGCTAGCAGCAGTGTCGACAGATGACGGCGGAGAGTGAGCCACCCGAACATGACGAAGGCGGCGGAATTGGCAGCATGAATAGACGAAAAAACATAGAGCCCGCGCGGGTAAACATTGACAGGCTGAATGGAGGCAGACTGTGGATTGTCCGGATGAGACGGCAGGATCCGACAGACCGACGGTTTGGGGAAGCCGGAGACAACCTGATCCGTCAGCGTCACGCAGATCACGGCCGCCCGAAAACACAATATGGCGTGGCGAAGGGCCAGATGACAGAACACCATGACGAGCAGAACCATTAAGAACGGGAACCATGCCAACTTGTCGCTGACGATAAACATCACCGTGTCGGGCATCTCGTTGCGAGCACCGTTGATCGCTTTCAAAAGTCTGTTGTCTACATTGGCTAAGGCTTGAACGATCTCCATAATTTGGCTGCCATATTTTTTATCGGGTGCAAAGATACGATGAAATAATGTAGTTTTATGGCATATTATCCTTCAAAATGTTCAAAAAATCATTAAAAAAGTCCATTTCTGCCCTCATCACATCATCTCTCATCCCTCATCACATCATCTCTCATCCCTCATCAC
>ONHE01000118.1 GCA_900317545.1 uncultured Prevotella sp.
CTTTTGACCAAGCCGGTCTATATTCTGTTTGAGCAGATTGTCCAAACGCCGGGTCCATGACACCTTGTCTATAATGTCGCTCGGATTAGTATTCCTTTCGTGAATGGCCTCCGTAATCTGTCACTCCATAATTTTTGTTAAATAGTTCGCAAAAAAATCATGAACCTTTTCAGCATCTTTAATCTTTTTATTACTTTTGCATCGTTTTAGACATGACAAAGTTTCATTTCTTGAAACGATTTCCAATTTCAATAAGATTTAGTATATACTTAAATATGTATAGCAAGGACGAATTATTATCTAAAGATATCTCTGAATTGACAGATATCGCAAACAAGCTTGGTGCCGATTTTCAAAAAGATGCTCAACAAGAAGCCATCGTTTATGCCATCTTAGACAAGCAGGCAGAAGATGAAGGATCGAAGAATCCCCTTGGAACAAAGCGACATCGGGTGAGGATCGTGAAGAAAGAGACTGACCGGGTTTATTCAGTCAAAGGCAAAAACGGGGAGAATTTTGATCTGAAAAAAAATAAGACTGTGACAGATCAACCGACTTTGTTTAAGGATCCGGTACCAGAAGACCCGAAAGCAGAACTCCTCAAGGAGCAACAGACCTTGGAGGAGAAGTTGGCTGCCATCCCGAAACACCGAGGCCGCAAGAACAAGAAGGAATTGGAATTGATGGCACAGATTGAAGCAGCTAAACAAGAACAGGAAGCCCAAAAAACGGTTGAGAAACCGGAGCAAGCTGTTGTTGAAGCGCCATCAAACAATGAGGAAACAGAGTTTGTTCCCGAAGCTGTGTTCAGCACAACACCCACAGGAGATCAGTCCAATGAAGATGAGAACCTGCTCGCACAACTGCAGGCCAAAATTAACGCTCATAACGAAGCTGTAGAGGAAACTCGTGAAGCAATTTCAGATGGCATCTGGGAAGGCGATCCGGGTGACGGAACCGACTTTATCATCCTCCACGACTTGCCGATAGAAGACCAAGGTGCACTACCCAACTACGACATCTTCGACAATCCTACAACGCCTGTAGCGGCTGTCACGCCTGCGTACCAGCAACCGATACAAGATTCACCTGCCCTCCAATATGATTTCTCGGACATCATTACGGCTAATGGCGTATTGGAAATCATGCCTGATGGCTATGGATTCCTTCGTTCAAGCGATTACAACTACCTCTCTTCGCCGGATGACATCTATGTTCCTGGCGACCAAATCAAGAAATATGGTTTAAAGACCGGTGATGTCGTCCAATGTCATGTGCGTCCGCCGCATGAAGGCGAGAAGTACTTTCCAATGACAGCTATTGATAAGATCAACGGGCGTTTGCCGACAGAAGTTCGCGACCGTATCCCCTTCGAACATCTCACACCTCTCTTCCCTGATCAGAAATTCACTCTCTGTGGTGATCCGCAAACAACCAATCTCTCCACCAGAGTTGTTGACCTCTTTTCACCCATTGGTAAAGGACAGCGCGCACTGATTGTCGCACAGCCCAAAACTGGTAAAACAATCTTAATGAAAGACATTGCCAATGCAATCGCTGCCAATCATCCTGAAGCTTACTTGATGATGCTTCTCATTGACGAGCGTCCGGAAGAAGTCACGGATATGGCTCGCACTGTCAACGCCGAAGTCATTGCTTCTACCTTTGATGAACCTGCCGAAAGACACGTGAAGATAGCAGGTATCGTATTGGAGAAAGCTAAAAGGATGGTAGAATGTGGTCATGACGTCATCATCTTCCTCGACTCTATCACCCGTTTGGCACGCGCCTACAATACCGTTTCGCCAGCTTCAGGCAAGGTGCTGACCGGTGGTGTCGATGCCAATGCACTACAGAAGCCGAAGCGTTTCTTCGGAGCTGCCCGCAACATTGAAGGCGGCGGCTCACTGACAATTATCGCTACGGCACTGATTGACACAGGATCAAAGATGGATGAAGTGATCTTCGAGGAGTTCAAGGGAACCGGCAATATGGAACTGCAGCTTGATCGTTCGCTGTCAAACAAACGTATTTTCCCTGCCGTCAATCTCGTTGCGTCAAGCACGCGGCGTGATGATCTTTTACAAGACAAGACAACTCTTGATCGCATGTGGATTCTGAGGAAGTATATTTCTGATATGAACCCGATTGAAGCAATGAACTCCATCCATGACCGGATGATACGTACGAAGAACAATGAAGAATTCCTTCTCTCGATGAATTCATGACCGTGGCTTTCTTGCACGGATAAAATAAAAAGATCACTTCAATTATCCCAAACATGAAGTGATCTTTTTTTGCATTGTGACGGCTCAGTAGGAAAAAGGTGGGGATTATGTATACAGCTTTGCTATTCTGAATAGAAAGAATCTCTTATCTGCCACTCCTCTGATGTTTGCCCGAAAGAGTTTAATTTTAGCATTAAA
>ONHE01000051.1 GCA_900317545.1 uncultured Prevotella sp.
ATCAGCCTCTGATTCTCGAAACATATAACTGGACACCCTATTTAGTTATTAACATCAGAAGTTGTCAACTAAATCCAGTAAACTACAGACGGTACGTTCGGATGCCTCATAACAATCTTCCGAGGCACATGAATGTACCATTATTTACACCCGAAAGCTATCTCTGACATTGGCTCAATATAACTCAGATCTTACGGTGCTCGTACTTTTCCACCGGATTAGCGTATATGCCGAGAAAGATATCCTTGAGAATGTCGGGCTCGGTGACATCATAATCGTTCAGTTTATCCATGTGACGGAGGAAGTCATGCAGCTGTTCGTCAGTGTAGAAAGCCTTGTAATTGGTCTTGCCATATCTGAGATCATGGGCAATGTAATTGTTCACGAAGAGCTTATAAGCACTGTCAATACGCTTGTCAATCAACTCGGCGACACGTTTGTGATACTCGTTGTTGGTGCAATGATCAAAGTGCAATAGGTCTTCTTCTGTAATTTCAGGGCACAAGGTGAAGTTGACCTGGCCTTTCTGTTGGACAATTCCCGTGATGATGCTGTTCAGATCTTCTCCTGGTTTTTTGATATACTTCTGATAGCGGCTTTCATATAATTCAATGGCTTTCAATATATCGCAGCTCTCTCGTTCATAGCTGACGCTCACAGGAATGATATGCAGTTCGCTTAGAGCCTTGATCTTGTCTTCGGGTTTGCTCATGCAGAACATCTTGATGATGCCCTGATCCGTCTTGTCATTGCCATCTTTGGTTCTGCCGTTGCGCTGTGCGATCCATACACTTTCCTGTTTGTCAAGCAGTGTATGTCGGATATATGCACTCAAATGTAATGAGGACATATAGAAGTCGTGCATCTTTCCACCTCGCTCGACACGGAACATTTTATTCGATCGACCAATATCGGTGACAAGACCAGATGTCATCAGGTTGGCTCCGAAGGTAATCTCTGAAGATTCCCGACCATGTGTGACTAACAGATATTGCAACAGAGCGGCATCAAGCATGATATCCCTGTGGTTAGAGAGAAAGATGTATTGGACCGCCGGATCAAGTCTTTCCAAGCCGCTATAAGTGAGACGGGTGATGCTGTGGCTAATGATCTGCTGGGTGACAGGGATCATTACTTGTGTCTGAAAATCCCTCACGGTCTGGAAAGACCGCACCGTTCGGCGGACATCTTTCACATTACGATCAGGAAAAATCCAGGATACAAGAAGAGGAAATGCTTCTGATGCTGTGATTCTTCGCATCGCATCCGGTATCTCCCAATCATAAAAGGGACGTATGTCATCAAACTGTTGAGCCGCTGTTGGAACCATAGGATTGTGTTATAACTATTGTTGTAAGTTGGGTCACAAATTTAATTTATTTCTTTGAGGTATGCAAATGAGCGGGCGTTTTCAGTCGATTATTCCCCGCAACCATAACAGAAATTGCGCTTTCCACCCGATGGCCTCCTTTGAAGTTTTATGTTCATCGGTCCCAAATCCATGTCGTCCTGTGAGATACTGATGATAATAGTGAGGTTTCCGATTGACTGTGAGTGCGCTGTCCATGAGTTCCGCATGGTGTGCCGGCACAATCGGATCATCCTTGCAGTTGATCATGAACACAGGACAGTTGATTTTGTCTGCATGTAGTTCCATTGATAATGAATCGCATATAGTCTTCCTTCTCCATCTGTATTCACCTAACAGTCCACGCCGCGACCGTCTATGCACGCATGAGGCGCTCATGGTAATGACGGGATATATGGGAACAACAAAATCGGGAGCTATACGGTCCGGCAGAAAGGCTGCTGCGCTCAACACCAAATGACCGCCAGCCGAGAAGCCCATGGCACCGATCCGCCGGTAACCTTTCATCCGGACACGATTCAGCGCATCCTTGAGGGCATTCAGCTGGTCGGGATATTGCCGTCCTCGGTAAAATAATCTGGTGTGCCAGGCATAGGCAGCCCAACCTGCTGTGGGATAAAAGAGAACATATGCAGCGATACCATTATGATTCAGCCATTCGGCCACTTGTGTGCCTTCCGTTTTTTTGCTCAGCCAGCAATAGCTGCCTCCTGGACAAACGATGATGGCCGTTTCAGGTTTCGGACCTGCGGGCAAGAACTCGAGTAAGGTTTGTGATCCAGCTTGTAAGGTGAAAAGGATCATAACCGTCAGCAATTTTATGCTAAGTGTTGGATGCATTGATTTTGTTTACAATATGGTTGGATCCTAAGATAGCTTCGGCCGTGTTGATAGCTGTAAGGGGCACTCCGCAGAAACCGTGGACATTCACACTCTGACCTGTCATATAGAGATTATGCACTTTCGTATAGATGGGGACCTGGCTTATTGCCATGTTTGTACAGTCTTTATGTATACCATAAAGTGCGCCTTCAGGTTCGTTGAAATAGTCACGGATTGTCAGGGGGGAGGCTGCAAACACCGTTTCACACTTGCTTAAAAATCCTGGATAGATCTGTTCCATCTTCTCCAAGACTCTTTCAATATGCTCTTGTTTCCATTGCTCATAAGCAGCACCTCGTTTACCGGTGATCGTGTCAGCCCACTGCGCACATGCGTTGAAAGGCATGATGGAATTGATAATCATCTTAGAGGCATATTCTCCTTGCTCATGTTCGCATGGCGTCATGTACATAAAACCCCTTGGGAAAGTTTCGGGAGAATATTCATCATAGTGCCATACCATGCCGTAGTCTTCCTGAATATAGCACGTGTGGTTGATGAATGGAAAGGCATTGCGTTTGAAGATTACATAGACGACAAAGGAACTGTAACTGTTGGGAACTTGGGCTATCCGTTCGCGAAATGCTTTGGTAAAGGCTTTGCTGTCCGTCAGCTTCAGCAGCGTCTGCGGATGGATTGCAGCGACATAATGATCAGCCGTAAAGTGCTTGCCATGTTGTGTCGTCAGTCCCTTGATCATGCGGTCTTCGATTTCAAGATGGTCAACAGGATCACCGCCAAATACTTCGCCGCCACAGTCTCGGATGACTGTTGCAAGTGCATCGGCCATCTGCTGGCTATTGCCCGCAAACCTGCTGGGGCCGTTGATATATAGCACATTGATGAGGGCATAAATGAATGCCGGCGTGTGTCCGGCATAGCCTCCGCACATAGGATTCATGTATGAGATCACGTCGCGAAGTTTTGGGGAATGGATGAAATGGGCAACAAGTTGATCCGCAGGCCACATGAACTCTTTGCGGTGATTGTAAATATGCGCATCACCAGTTCTAAGAAAGAAGAAGTCTATCTCATCCACAATCGAGTAGAGCATGTCTACGTAGGCTTTAATACCATCCGATTCGTCAGGAAAAAGCTGCTGAAAATAGCGTGTGAACGGTTCTCTTCCCTCCGGAATATGATAAGTCTGTCCGTCTGACAGATAGGTTATTTGATCCATGCAGTCATGATCCGTATCCCGAATATCCATGCTGTCCATGATCCCCAAATACTTGCAGAGTTTATAGATAGAGCCACCAGGACGAATCCCTCCCAGCAGGTGCATTCCCGTCTCGAATCCGATTTCCCGTCGATAAAAGGTCTGCAGTCCTCCGCCTATTTGTTTGTTTTTTTCAAGAACTGTCACATGCAGCCCCTCTTTGGCCAACAGAGCGCCCGTAAATAGTCCCCCGAGCCCTCCACCAATTATGATAATCTTATCCATGAACAATCTGATCAAATAATGTTTCACTGTCTATCAGTTCCCCGCATGTCACCAATGTGCCGACAAGGACGCCTAAAATTCCATGACTATTCACGTTTTGACCGGTTAATAAAAGATTGGGTATCTTCGTCCGATGATGCACACGGGCGGCCGGGCCTAAGTTAATGTCCTTCATGATGCCATACATCGAGCCGTCCTGTGTACCCGTATAGTCATAGTAGGTCAAAGGAGTACTCGTATAAAAGGTCTGCAATTGGTCTGTTAGACCGGGAAAATCCTTCTCCGCACAGGATAACAGTCGGTGGGCATGTAGCTTCTTAAAACGCTCATAGTCTGCTCCTCTCTGCCCGACTTTCGTACCTTTCCATTTCTCTACATCACGCATATGCATATAAGACAGGATAACTCCAGAATTGGCATACTGCTGATCTTCATGATCGCAAAGGTGCATGTACAGATATCCGCGAGGCCAGTCATCATCAGTATATTGTTCACAATTCCACGGCGTATCCGTATTGTAGCTGTAGAAGTTGTAGTTCATATAAGGTACTGACTTTGGCTTGAAATGCAGGTATACAGAGAAACCGCCGATCGTATTGGGAATCTTTTGGATCCGATGTCGGTATGCCGGTCTCAGCAGCGGTGAATGGACTATATCAATTAAACGTGCCGGATGGATGTCGGAAATGACCGTGTCTGCCTCAAAAAAGATCCCGTTATCACACCGAACGCCTGTTACCCGCTGGTCATTGCACACGACTTCGACCACCTTGTGGCATGGGAGGACTTCCCCACCATATTTCCTAAGCGTGCGTAGCAGGGCATCCGTCAGTCGTTCACTTCCACCAATAATCCGGTAAGCACTCTGATTGTAGAAGTCCATAACGAAAGCATAGGTTGAAAAGGGTGTCTTATCCTTGACAGCCCCATATAAAGGCAGGTTTCCTACCACCACTTTGCGCAGCTCAATATCCGTGATCAGTTCGTCAATGACATCGTTGAGACTTCGGAGCTGATATTCTGTACTGATCGCAGATTCTGTATCCGGTCTTGTCAATGAATGTAGATTGGAGGCTTTGGCTAAAGATTCGATCGTGTCACACAATCGGTTTAAGTTAGGCCGTTGATCTGGAAAGAATCTGCAAAGCCCATCAATGAACCGCTGTCGACCATTCGCAAAGGAATACCGGCGGCCATTCAACGCGATCACTTCATAACCTTCCGGATTCAAAGGAGACAAGGGAACCTCCGCTTCCAAATAGTGAAGCAGACGCTGCAGTGTCTGTCCCTTGGAAGCGGAGCCAATGAAGTGCATCCCCGTCTCAAACTTCACGCCATCGCGTTTGAAGCATTGCAGACATCCACCAACTTGGGATTCCTGCTCCAGAATGGTGACCTTATATCCATTTTTAGCTAAGATGATACCACTTGAGAGACCACCTAACCCGCTGCCAATGATCACAACGTGCCCTTTCATGCTAATCCTCCTTTATACATCCGATTATATTTCCGATAAGGCGCCCAATATGCATCGGTCTCCAACTTGTTGCACAGTTCCTTGTAATGGCTTATATAATATTGTCGCATGCGCCTTGTCATCAGTCTGTCGGCTTCATTTGCAGGAATACCATGTGGTTGCTCGCAACGGATCCGCGTCCCAATTTCAACATGGATGGAACCTTCCCGCAACATGAAATCTTTCTTTGGGAGCACATGCCCGGCTCCATGGAGAAATATTGGGAGCAGATCTGCATTTAATTCTCTGGCCAAGAAAAATGCCCCCTTATGGAACCTGAGAATGGAACAATCTTCGCTTCGCGTTCCTTCCGGAAATATGCAAATGCTATAACCGCGTTGATACAAATCGCTCAAACGATCAAAAATTTTCTCCATACCGTCGCTGATCGGATAGAATTCTGCATGATGGATCACTGCTCCGTAGAAAGGATTGTGCCACACCCAATCATTGGTGACGAAGACCATCTTAGGTGTCAACTGCAACAAGCACATCAGATCGAGATGACTTTGATGATTGCAAATGATAATGGCCGGTTTTTTGAATCGTTCCTTACAGGTGTTTGTTTCGGAATAATCCACTCCGGGCACATGCCGGATGATGAAATGGGAGACGCGTTGGATGAGCCGATGATAGCGCAAACGTTTTTTTTCCGTTATCTTGCCGATATGAAAGTAAAGCCAAGTGTAGGGCAACATGAAGCCGTACATCATGATCAGAAAGAAAAGCAAAGAATATATGGAATAACATAACCGCTTCAATGTCACCGGAACGGGACGCTTCTGTCCATGTGACAGGGTCATCCATCGGAAGAAGAATGGTGGCAGATAATAGGCCATCATTACCACTGTGAACATACCTACCACGGTCACTTCCCCTAATGAACGCAGAGCCGGATGCTTGGAAAATATCAGACAGCCGATTCCTATGAACATTAACAGGGCGGAGAAAAGAACGGAATGCTTATAAGATGCTAATCGTTTCTTCCCAGTGGCATATTCATAGATAAGACCTTCCGTAATAAAAATCGTGTAATCATCACCTTGTCCGAAGATGAATGTCGCCAATATGACATTGACGATATTAAACTGAATACCGAGCAGTTGCATCGTTCCGAGAATCCAGATCCATGACACGGCCAACGGCAGAAATGAAATGATGGCAAGTTCTATATTCCTAAATGACAGCCAAAGAAAAATGAAGACGACAAAACTACAGACAAATCCAATGTAATTGAATGAATCGTTCAGCATTTCAACCAATTGATTGCTGATGTCACGTTTACCAAAAGTGAAGTAGCGCCCTGGTTCATTTTGTAAGTTCTCTATAATCCGCTCGGGATTGAAAGTATGGATGACGTTCACGATTTGATATATCGAATCGTTTTGGAAGATATAGGTGTTGTTCAGCAAAGTCATGATCGGGGAAGCCACGGTGTCGAGGTTCAGACTGACATCACGGTGCATTAAAGAGTCAAAGGGGTAGAATGCATTATCCTTGAACCCATACTGTGAGCCCTGCTGCTGCAATTCCCTGATCAGCCGCTCTCCTCTCCCATTTTCTTTCCAAAACTGATTCCATTTATCAATACGATTGTTTCGTGTAAGTTGCGAAGGCAGAAAATCGCCCGGCCCAGAGCAGATGTCACTATCGGAAACGCTTTCCTTGATCTTCTCATTCAACAACTCATTATTTGTCAACGCTTCCTCCCAACTTCGGCCTTCCGCAACAGCATAGACAGGATTCTGATCAACGGAAGAAGCAAGAAGATACATGTCACGTTTCTGTTCGGCAGTCATATAATTAATATGCGAAATATCCGAATCGAACGAAGTCTGTAACGAGAAGTAGCTGAGGATAACTGTAACGACCAGAATGACGGCAAATGTATATGGGATATGCGGCAAATGCCAATTGTGGAAAGTCGTCACGGTTGTGGTAGCAGTCGGCTTCGTCTTGGCTTTGGCAAATATCGGTAAGAAGATTAGTACGAAAATGATTGTACCAACAAGCATCAAAGATCCGAATAAACCTAAATCGCGCATAGCTTGAGCGTCTAACCAAAGAAGGCAAAGAAAAGCTGCCACTGTCGTAATGTTGCCGATCAGCAATGGTGGGATCATTTCTTTCAGCGTCTCTCTCCTGTTTCCTATCTCCCTCAGATGATCCAAATAGTGCAATGGATAGTTGACGGCTATACCGATAATAATTGACCCAATGCCTAACACAATGATAGAGATTGAATCCTTGAATAATCCTATACCAGCTAAGGCAAACAGCCAACCGAACGATAGGGATGCTACTATCCATAGTATATCTATCACACTTCGATAGCGGAAGACAAGAAGGAGCAAAATCAGAACGACAGCTATAGAGACTGCGATAACAGCGTCTTGCTTGATCTGAGAAGCGTTCGTGACAGCTACAAGTGGTGCTCCGATCGCGGAAATACAAATACTCGGGTATGCGTTTTCTGCCTGTCGCCTAATCTGATCAATGATCTGTGCCAATTCAGTGTTACACCTGGTCTCGCTCGGACCGTAAGGAGAGTCAAAAGTAATGAGGGAATAATTGCCGTTTGGAGAAAAGATATAGCCATCATCCAAATGGTATTGACCTTTGGCACTGATGTTCTGCAGTCTATTCATCACAGGTGTAAACAGATGGAGCGGATCATATTGCAAGACCGGCATCAGCATTCCTCCTGCAGGCATGAGTAACATCAGACGGTTTTCAAACATCTGCTGATGTACAAAACCGGGCATAGCGAGCAAGGAATCCATTCTCTCGTAGTCTGCATCTTCCAAGAACATCGGAATGTGTCGATAAATGTAATTGGCCATTGCGCTGACTCTGTGTTCATCGAAAGAGACTTGCAGATTTTTCATCCGGTGCTTAAGAAGTTTCTTCCCGACAAAATCCATAGCCATTTTCATGGAATCTTTGGATTCAACAGATGTGGAATCCTTCGCTGAAAAGATAACGGCGATCCGGTTTTGAGACGTTATTGCCTGATAAATTTGCTGCAATTTGGCATTACGTTCGTTTCTTGGCAGAAACTTGGAAATATCCTCCTCATAGTTCGCATGCCATGCCAGAAGTGCCAAAACGACGATCTGGATGAGCAAGAAGCCCGTTGCGAACTTCTTATGGGCATTGAGCCAGTCATGGATTTTTAAAAACACTTCAACCATGACATAACCTCCTCAACAACTTTACAGGATAATAGTAACACAAAGCCAACGCAGTCAAAACCACATTCAGCAATGTGATCCGCATGAAGTCGTACACTGGGCGAAAACTACTCACACGCTCATCTTTGGGCGGATAATGCACGCGAATCGGAATATTGGTAATTTTAATTCCCTTCCAAGCCGCATATACGAGGAACTCCAATTCCGATTCATAGCGCGAAGTGATAATCCAATGATCATTCAACAATGTCAATGGATAGAGTCTAAAACCACTCTGTGTATCCCGCAGAGACAAGCCTGTTTGGACATAGAACCAGATATTGGATAAGCGATTTGCGAAATTGCTTCCCTTCCGCATGTAAATAGAATCCAACGTGCGCGCTCCGATGATCAAGGCATTATGATTCTCACTATGCGCTTTTGCAAAAAGCGGCAGATCTTCCGGATAATGCTGATTGTCAGCATCAATGGTAATGGCAGACATGAATCCCAGCATTCTCGCTTCGCGGAATCCTTTCAGCAGTGCCGCGCCTTTACCCTCATTATGCGGCAGATGAACCGTACGGACACCATCAATCCTTGCTTCGGCTATTTTTTTTGCCGTATCGTCCGTGCTGCCGTCATTGACGACAATTACGTCTGCAGCATATGATCGGATGCGCTTCAGCACCTCGATAATGGTTCCGGCATTATTGTAAGTCGGAATGATGACGCAGATGCGTGCCTGTTTCAAATAGTCGAGTGTCTTGCTCATTGTTTTCTGAATTCCATAGAGAACTTGGTACAGATCTGTCCCTCAAAGGTGATGACTCCTCTTGCATGGATCAGGTGTTCTGTTTCGTGAAGGAGATCAAAGTGGACCGTCATACTTGTATGCACAGAGGGAGCTATCGGGCGGAGAAACTTCACGTTTTTAGCCATTGACAGCGCAACGCCTTGTTCCATCAGAATCTCCACCAACTCCTCGATCAGTTTCATGATACACACGCCTGGAGTGATCGGTTTGCCGGGGAAATGGGCCAAATAGATAGGATGGTTTTCGTTGAATGCGATCTCAAAAGTAAGGTTCGACCTCCCCACAACACTGAACATGGAATCCAAGAGCTTCATTTTCGATAAGTTACATTGACATCAGACAAAGTGATATTGATTTGATCTCCGTTGGCCTGAATCATCTCTACTTCCTGCACCATTTTACGTTTAGGGCTGAAATGAAGGTGTATTGACTTAAACATCTTTCTTATCTCCGGCCGCTTCGGCGTAAGGAAAGCGACCCACTCCTTGCCCTTCAGATACATGTCAACTATGAAATCGCGATTATTTGACAGAATTTTACCCGACACGAAATTCATCATCATTTCTGTGATATTCTCAAACAGCGCATTTCCTTTCACGTCAATTCGCTTCTTCTGATTTCCCGATTGAGTCATCACTTGTCCCTCTTCAATAGAGAAAATATATTTATATGGAGAAATATATTGCCATACCAGACTTCCTTCAGCATTGTAGTACATCTTGCCCTTGGACACAGTCCTCTCATCCATGAATGACACATTGCTAACCTGAATGAAACTACACCGGATTGTCTTGATCTGTGCAGATGCGCGATTGATCAGATTAATTATCTGTGCTGCCTGTCTTTTATCTGCCTTCTTAAGCTTTTGGGCAACCGCCGGCTGAAGAATGGAGCAAATGAATATCAGAAGCAGAATGATTATATTCGAAATCTTCATTTTGTAGATCCTCTTATTTGGCAATCAATAGACATCCCGATATGATCAGCAACACTCCGATCCATCGGTTGACGGGTACATCTTCGTTGAAGACAAACATGGCTGCGATTATTCCGAACACATAACTCAGCGAAATCATAGGATAAGCCATTGAGAATGGGAACACCTTAATAATATACATCCATAGCACGGTCGCCAGTGTATAACAGATGCCACATCCTAACCACCACCAGTTTGTGAGCTGGCCGACAAAAAAATGCAGACTCCACGCAAATGTCCCCATCTTCATGAGAGCGAACTTCAAGAGCACCTGCCCGCCACATAGCAACAGACTCTGAATGATTGAACACAATATCAGTCGCATATTTCTTTATAGTTTATTTGAGCCCTGTCACCCTTACCCTTTTCATGCCAGATCTTTATACCGGTGATCTCCCTAATGGGATGATCTCCCCCTTCCACAGACAACATCATGGCAATGGACCGGTCGCAAAACAATGATTCACTGACGCCAAGTCGTTTGAGGATCGACTGGAATGCTGGTGTCAGTTCGTCATTGGCACACACCAGCGCCGTGCGGATTCTTCCTGCCTTCAGTTGAAGAAAGGCATCTAAAACCGCAGACTCAAACGAAACGTTTCCCTGGCTGTATGTATTATTGTAGCCATGATTATGGGTATAAAGGCCAATCAACGATGCCACACTGTTGTGAGTGCAAAGCATGAAATGGGTAGGCATGCTCACAGACTCCCCTTCTTCTGCCAACCCGTCTAACAACTTTTCCGTTTCCTCAAAACTGCCCATACAGGTTCCGTTGATAATGGCATCCGGTTGCAGAATGCCGCTATCTCTCATGCACTTGACGGCTGTCACCAATGCACGGCGCTGAAGACGTCCATAACGGCGCATATGCAGTGGATTGACATAGGTGCGGTATTCCTCTTCCGGCACATCTTGAGTCAAAGCTAACACATATACCTTATTTTCCATACGTTCCGACAATGATTGACGAGTCATTTCCTCCAAACCCAAAGCTGTTGCACAGCGCATACTTGAGCGGTCCATCCAATAGCTGTCCCATATAAGGAATGACGCACGCCGGATCCGGCGTTGCCCATCCAGCATTGACTGGAACAAACTGATGCTGGAGTGACAGAATTGCGAACACGGTTTCTATGCTTCCGCAAGCACTCGTAGTATGTCCTGTCAAACCTTTTGTAGATGATACCCAAGGCATGTGCGATCCGAAGATGCGCTTCAAAGCCGCACTCTCCGTCTCGTCATTATTGAGTGTTCCTGTTCCATGAGCATTCACGTAGTTGATGTCAGCCGGAAGCAATTGCGCTTCTTCCAATGCTTGTCGCATGGCTAAGTAGGCGCCTTTGCCGTCGGGGGAAGTTGCTGTCTGATGGAATGCGTCACAAGCATTGCCAGTACCTAATAACTCTGCGATGGGCCTCCTACCCCGTTTCAAAGCTGACTGCTCTCTCTCCAAGACCAGATAGGCAGCTCCTTCACCTAAGTTCAAACCTGCTCGTGTGGCATCGAAAGGTTTGCATGGCTGTTCGTCGAGGATCATCAACGATTTGAACCCATTGAGATGGAAACGCGTCAGACTTTCTGTTCCACCCACTACGACGATATCTCGCAGACCGGCTTCGATCATCCGAGCTCCTAAGATAAGAGCATTCATAGCCGAACTGCATGCTGTTGACGAAGTTGCAGTGAAATCAAAACAATCGAAATAATCTGCGATATCGTTCGTACAGCTTCCACAGTCGTGATGCAGAATATGCGCATCCGTCAGTTGACTGGGATAAGCCTGTTCGGTCTGATCCATTCCTCCCACAGTAGTACCAGACACCAATGCCAAACGCTCCTGATGCAGCCCAGCCCCGTTCAATGCTTCCCGGACAGCCATAATGCCAAGCAGGGAGGATCGGGAGATCATCTGATCTTCTGACAGATGAAGGCTATGGCGCAGAGACGCATTGCTCACTTTCACTTCTCCGACCGGAAACTCTCGATGTGCGGTTTTCAGAAAGCGTACGGTCCCAATGCCCGAGACACCCTCCCGCAACGCCTGCACCGTCTCTGCCAAGTTGATACCGATTGCAGAGACCGCTCCCATGCCTGTGATAACAATATGATCCTTCAAATCTATTTCTTTCTGTTCTGACTGACAAATTCTGCCATTGTGTGAATGTTTTTAAACACATCCTTTCCTGCTTTTGGATCTTTGATGCGGATGCCGTAATCTTTTTCGAGTAACACGATCAACTCCAAGACATCGATAGAGTCCAGTCCTACACCTTCATCTCCGAAGAGCGGTGTTTCGTCATCTATATCTTCCGGTTTAATGTCCTCAAGATTCAAAGCCTTGAGAATCTTTTCTTTCAATTCCTGTTGTAGTTCCATATTTTAATTAAACTATTTCATTTGTTCTTCACTCAGTATGCTCTTGACGATCGCAAACAAGGTCCTGGGTGGCAACGAGAGATACTTCGGCTTCAAAGGAGTCATGGTCCTCGCATTCGAGCCATCCTGTAAGCGCGCTCCGGATGGACCGGTCGCGAAAGACGGCCGCAGTCTCTTGCCACATCTGCTCATCGTTACGGAATGGCAAAACATAGAATCCGGTCTCGCCGCTATAGCGATTCCGGATAGCAATCTCTCCCGTCACGATGTTGGGCAAAGTATAGACGAAAAGCGACGGACTTGGGAAACTGTCTGTTCCGGATACAATCGTCTGCTGGTAATCCTTGTCATCGCTGATCGATCCGCTACGGTTAAAGAAGAGGACTGCGCGGTCTTCTCGTCCGCAAGCAGGTTTTACGATTCCTTTTTCATCAAATGTGCGGTTGCCTTCCTGCTGGAGCAACAATTCTGATGCGATGAAACCGAGCTTGCACAAGGTACCCATCTTGAAGAATTTTGGATAGTTCCCGATCCTTTTCCGATAGATTTCCTTCAGCATCTCCTCCCCTTTGGCAGCCACGCAAAGCGGCATTCCATTGAGGACAATGGTGTCCGATGTGATACGAACGTATTGTTTAACTATCATACATGACCTCCCTTCTGATAGCGTATTGCCACATTCGTTCCCCCAAAACCGGATAATGTTTTGATCATCATTTTCTTATCAGTAGGCCGATTCTTTTCGGAGATGTTGATAGCATACCCTACACCACATTCGGAATAGCCCTTCGTACCGAAGATGGTATGTGCATCAATGCCACGCATGGAGAGAATGGATTCGAGAATGCCGGCAGCTCCCATCGTGTGACCATAATAGCCTTTCAGTGAGTTGACAGGGATATCTGCCAATCCGGCCCGATGCAGCGCCCTCGCTTCCATCTCGTCATTATAGAGGGTGGACGTCCCGTGCAGGTTGATCATGGCAACATCGAGAGCCCGAACATCTTTCATAACCGACACCAAAGCCTTGTAATACCCTTCGGCGCTGTGGGACGGACTGGAAATATGATAGGCATCGTTACAGGTGGCATAAGCCCCGATGGTCCAACCATCCGCATTTTCATCTCCCAGAGTACGACGGATGATCATCGTTGCGGCCGCCTCGCCGAGATTAAGACCGCTTCTGTCAATGTCGAAAGGTTTGCAAGTCTGAGAAGAAAGTGCTTTCAGCGACTGAAATCCGGTTACTATGAATCGCGAT
This sequence comes from uncultured Prevotella sp., assembly GCA_900317545.1. GTDB lineage: Bacteria > Bacteroidota > Bacteroidia > Bacteroidales > Bacteroidaceae > Prevotella. The sequence continues at coordinate 13,818 of ONHE01000051.1, forward strand.
TGGACCTCAGCTCCTGCTACGATCACAATATTATAGCGCCCACTGCAGATAGCTCGACAGGCCGCAATTTGAGCAGACAGTCCAGACACGCAGGCATTAGAGATGACGATCGGCACATTGGACATCCGGAAATAGGAAGCAACTGCTAAGGCGGCATTGCCCAAAAGCAGTGCTTCCGAACGCGATCTGCATGACGGGGAGGGCATGTCTGGATCCAGCAATTCGATGTTTCCTTTGGCAGAACTGACGATTAACAGCACCTTCGGCGAAGACGGATCAACGTCTGCAGAGGCCAACGCAGCTGCGATTGAACGGACGAGGAGGCTCTCAAAACGAGTGAAGCGGTCATCCAGCATGATTGCATCCCACTGTTCGGCAGAAAACAATGATGCCACGAAAGGCTCACGGACATCCCAAAGCGCATCATATCTGTCAAGACCGGATTTTCCGGATGCTGCCGCGAGGTAATTGTCCTCAGTGCTCCACCCTAATGGGGACGTGATGTTGTTTGCTGTTATTTCAATCATCCATTGTTCTGTTCAAAGTTTCCGTTGATATGCCATTCGACAATATCATCATCATACGCCCCAGGCCGCCTTCCATTTCTCGTAGAACGGTGGGGTCTCCCATAGCAGCTGATAATTGAGGTCCAAAAATACCTGAACGCTTTTTCCCGTCGCTATCAGGGCCTCTGTGCGGCTGTCATAAATCTCATATCGGAAAATAAGTTTAGCCGCTTCGGTCGGTTCGTAGATAATGTCAATCCGAGGATTCATGCCATATACAAGCGGAACTTTATAGTTGAAGTTCAGTTCCACCAATGGCGCGTAACAACCATTGTCATAAATCGTTTGATAGTCAAGATGAAACTTGTCCCCAAAGGCTTCCCGTGCGTCTTCGAAATAGAGCGCGTACGAACCGTGCCATACGATATTCATTGAGTCGACCTCACTGAATCTGACCTTGAAAATCTTGCTGGCTTTCAATTCTGTCATGCTGTTTCCTCCTCCGTCAATGCAATTTTCATGTTTGCCGATGCAATCATGCGCTCGCAGACCTTGACTGTTGCGTGAACCAGCGTGAGCTCCATGATCTGTTCCATGACAGTGATCTCCGTATTAAGAATATCTCCTACCTTCACATCACCGAACACTTCCATTCCATTGATCGAACCGATGACACCGATCTGGATGTTGCGCCGTAGAATGTACTTGTTGACATATCCGAGGCGTGCTGCACAGGTTTGAGCCATGTTTTCTGCAATGGCACACGCATTGAGATGTCCATCCTCGACAAAGAGATTATCCGCTCGAATAAGGAATTGGGTGGAAGTGACTTTCTCATCGAAGTACTTCAGCCGGTCGACCATCACAAAAGGCTCCTGCTGGGGCAACAGTTCACGAATGTCGATTTCTTCCAATCGCAGTGGTACGTTAATTCCAGAATTCATAATAATTGAACCATTGAGTGGGGTATTTGCGGACGATGCTTTCCAAAAAAGCAACATATTGATTCGCTATATATTTCGCCCGTTCGGTCTGCGATCCGTCCCGAGCGGTCTCAAACTGCTTTATATAAATGTTGTAACGATAAATGCCCGTCTTCATCACATGGATGGAGATAACCGGGAGATCCCTCTGCACTGCCACCAGAAACGGTCCAAGAGGAAAGTTCGCAGGCGCTTCCATGAAGTTACAGACTAAATGTCGTCTACTGCCAAAGATTCTGTCACTCGGGATGCTGACTGATTCGCCGTCAGCGAGTGCGTCGTTCAGCAGAAACAAATGACTCATATCACCCTTGATCGGGATCATCCGCAGATTGTTCCCGGCAAAGATCCGCTGACGGTTACGCATCACTGTCTCCGCTTCGGCTCCAAATACGAGCGCGTTGATTCGCTTATCGGTGGCCATCAGTGTGTAGCCTGCTATCTCATAATTGCCGACATGGGCGCTCATGATCATGAAGCCCGATTCGCTTTTTGCCAAATGTTCATACAGCTCGGGGTGATCGATTTCAAAACGGAATCTACCTCCGCCATAGACGTAAAAGCGGTCAAGAATGACCTGTGCAAAGCGGCAGTGGTTCAGATAGGTATGCAAGAAAGATCTGAGCGGATCCTCCTTGAAGCGTTTTCGGAAAAAATGATACATAGAGATGTATCCTTGGTGGGCAAAAACGATATAGAATGGGATTACGAATACGAATGCTCCGGCATAGACGAACCATAACGGCATATATTTCAATGCCGCGATCAGGCAACGATGCATGCACGGTGTGCCTTCTGTTTTTCCTTTCCATTCTTTTGTCACCATACGCTTTGAGAGCTGTTGCTGTCTATGCTTCAGGCGTTCACCTTATGTTCGATGTAATCGCAGAATTGGCTCAGCGTTTTGACGCCTGCCATTTCTTCGGGCTTGATCTTGAATCCGAATTTCTTTTCTACGATCACTACAATGTCCACAAAGTCGAGCGAATCAATGTCGAGATCATTCTTCAGAAGCGCTTCCGGAACAATTTTGTCCTCGTCGATCTCCAGATCGTCAATCAAAAACTCACGTACTTTCTCTTCAATTTCCTGTCTTGTCATCTTATTGGTTGATTATTATTTATTATTATCATTTATATCTTGCACTCAAGCATAGAATGACCCTGCCCCAAATGATCATGGATGGCCTTCACTTTAAGGCCCGCCTGGCGGATCAACCGGATAAGATCGTCGCCGTGATACATCTTACTGTTGCCGTTGGCAATGGCAGTGAAGTAGAGACTGATCTGAGTCAGGCAGAAGGCTGCAGGCTCATATCGCTGCCGGTCCCACAACGTCTCCATGATGAACAACGTTGATCTGTCATCCATGATTGCTGCCGTCCGTTTGAGGATTTGGATAATTTCGTCTTCCGAAAAACAATCCAAGAACTGGCTCATCCAGATCACGTCATGATGCTGCTCGTCCGGAAATCGGCTATCTGATGCCAGCATATCAATGCTGAAGCCGTGAATCCGATCAGCCCCGGGTCTTCCTTTTATATTTTCGCGCATGAGTTGCAACTGCTGCGGAAGATCCATAATCGTCACTTGGACATCCGGATCATATCCTACGCACTGCAAGGCCCAGCGTCCGGTGTTTCCCCCCATGTCGAGCAGCGATTTCGGCTTGTTGGCAAAGACGATGGCCAGTGCCTCATCGAAAGCACTGTCGCTGTAGAAGTGATCAAATGCAAACCAACTTCGCTGCACATTCTCGGGCAAGCTTGAGAGGCCTTCATAGATGGTCGCCCATGGTCCGAAATGGCTCAGACCTTCCGGTTTCCCATTCAGGAGTGCTTCCTCCAAGCGGAACATGCCTTCGTAGTTGACATCATGGTTGAAGTCTATGTTGACACGGGTAGCTGGATCATTCAGCAGGAACCATCCTGTCTTGGAGATGGAAAAACGCTCCGTAGCCGGATCAACAAGCACGGTTCCAATGGTCAGAGAAGCTTCCAATAGGCATTTGACGGCATAGAAGCTGATGTCGGCTTTGTCGGCGACCTCTGCCGCCGTCAGTTGCCCGTCTCGCAGCATCTCAAAGATGCCCCACTTGATCATCAGTCGTGACACCTCAAAAACAACGGGCCCGAATGCGATGAACTCAGCTAACCGCTGTGCTTCCTTGGCCGACAGCTGTTCGTCTGTGTATCTCTTTGCCAGCAATGGGGATAAATTCATTTTTCAATCTTTTTCACATAGCTTGATCGCCAACTTCTCATAGACCTTCTTCAGGCGGTTTCCCTCCTTATAGAATATTATACCATTGTTGCCCAAACCGCGCAGACCGTCGATCGTCACG
>ONHE01000206.1 GCA_900317545.1 uncultured Prevotella sp.
ATCTGACATAGCAAAATCCTGAGCAACTTTTTGTTGCTCAGGTACTTATAAAATAAGTTAAACTAAAATGCTGCGGAATTTAGGTTTCTGACTTTTTTGGCAAATATAGATATAATTCGTGAATGATGCACCCGATATACAGGGGAAAAACATTTTTTCTTCAAAGGCCCTGCATTTCATGCTTCCGGATCGCCCTTCCGCGATCTTCGCAACCATTGACCGCTTCTTGCCGATGGCCCGGCCAAGCCCCCCGAATGTCTCGTGCGTCAGGTCTCGATCGCCGATTTCCCGGCTGCGGATGGGCTGTCACGCGGCCGGTCTCCACGAAAACGGAATCTGCTCCCGAACAAGACGGACCGACTGAGAGATTCCGCTGAAGCCGGAACAAGAAAGTTCACCAAGGGCTTGACATCGCGTCGGGAGACAGAAAAATGGTGCAGAATTTTTACGACAAATGGCCTCCGCATACGGCGATACTGTCCACCGACTTCTCCATCAGGCTCAAATACGCGAAAAATGAGTCTTTTTTACAACACACAGATAATCAACGCGTTACAGCCAGTCCAGAATGCGGCACCTCGCAAAGGCCAGCTCCGCCTGCTGCAAAGCTATCCTCCGGGCAGCCGAAAGGATAGCTCCGGGCGGCCGAAAGGTATCATCCGCATGAGCAAAAGGAGGCTTCCACTATAGCCAAGAGATGGCTTCTATGTGGTAAAAAGGCACATCCCGGACGGCAAAAGCCCACTTCAATGCGCAAAATGTGTCATTTTCCATCGCCGAAAAGGATCCATCCGCCGCTCCGCCTTCATCCCTCTGCGCGCATTATAACGGTCATGAAGTGCCGATTTTTTCAGAATTTGGATGACAAAGTCGACAACTTCGGGAGATCGCGGGAGAAGATCCGGATCGCCCGGATCACGGATGCGTCGCTATCTCCATCGGTGGATGGCGGTGAGGAAGGATGCTTTTTATCTTTATTTAACACGCTTAGGTCACATTTGTGATCATTCCGAGGCCCATCCTCCCCGTACCTTTGCACCATCAATTTCATTAACAAGCAAAAACAATATGGAGAATCAGATGTTTTGTTTCCAATGCCAGGAGACTGCCAAAGGAACAGGTTGCACCGTTCGCGGTGTGTGTGGCAAAATGCCGGAAACTGCCAGATGGCAGGATCTCTTGATCAGTGTGGTGCGAGGAATCGGTACGATCGCCGACGCCTTGAACACCGCCAACGTGGACTATGACCGTATCGAGACGGGCGACTACCTGATGGATGCGCTCTTCACGACCATCACCAACGCCAACTTCGACGATCAGGCAATCCTGCAACGTGTGGACCGCGGCATCGCGCTGAAGCATGAGCTGATCCGCAAGAGCGAAGCTGCAGACATCACCCTGCCCGACTATCAGGAAGTGAAATGGGGCGGTGAGAAGGCCGACTATCTCGCCGAGGGCAACCGGGAGAGCATTCTCCGCAACACCGACGAGGACATCCGCTCGCTCAAGGAGCTGATCACGCTGGGACTGAAGGGCACCGCAGCCTACTATGAACATGCCTCCCGCCTCGGCGAGCGCAACGACGCGATCGTCAGGTTTACCGAAAAGGCACTCGCCCTGATCAGCAATCCGAAGGCACAGATGGACGAACTGATCGGCATGGTGCTGGCAACCGGCCAGAACGGAGTGGAAGTCATGGCGCTTTTAGACAAAGCCAACACCTCCACATACGGCAATCCGCAGATCACGAAGGTGAACATCGGCGTGGGCAAAAACCCCGGCATCCTCATCTCCGGACATGATCTGAAAGACATTGAGGACCTGCTCCGCCAGACCGAAGGCACAGGCATCGATGTCTATACGCACAGTGAGATGCTGCCGGCCCACTACTATCCGCAGCTGAAGAAATACAAGCACTTGGTCGGCAACTACGGTAACGCGTGGTGGAAGCAGAAGGAAGAGTTCGAGACATTCAACGGCCCGATCGTCTTCACGACCAACTGCATCGTGCCGCCGACACCGAAAGCAAGCTATCAGGACCGTGTCTTCACGACCAATTCAGCCGGTTATCCGGGCTGGAAGCATATCCCCGTCGGTGCTGACGGGCACAAGGACTTTTCCAAGGTGATCGAAATCGCACGCCATTGCGAGGCCCCCACGGAGATCGAACACGGAGAGATCGTCGGCGGTTTCGCCCATGCACAGGTGTTCGAGCTGGCCGATCAGATCGTCGAAGCTGTCAAGAGCGGCGCCATCCGTAAGTTTGTGGTCATGGGAGGATGTGACGGACGCATGAAGAGCCGCAGCTACTACACCGAGTTCGCACAGGCTCTGCCGAAGGATGTGGTCATCCTCACGAGCGGCTGTGCCAAGTACCGCTACAACAAGCTGCAGCTTGGCGACATCAATGGCATCCCACGCGTGCTCGACGCAGGCCAGTGCAACGACTCCTACAGCTGGGCTGTGGTGGCGCTGAAACTGAAGGAAATCTTCGGCGCCAACGACATCAACGAGCTGCCGATCATGTTCAACATCGCCTGGTATGAGCAGAAAGCGGTCATCGTCCTGTTGGCTTTGCTCAGCTTGGGCGTGAAGAACATCCACATCGGACCTACGCTCCCGGGCTTCACCTCGCCCAATGTGGTCAAGCTGCTGCAGGAGAATTTCGGCCTCGGAAGCATCTCGACGGTGGAAGAAGACATCGAGAAGTATATCCTGTAGGGCAGAAGCCCGCATCCCATTTGGCCGTTTCGCGGATTCTTCGTACCTTTGGTGATTGATAGAAACAACTTAAACGATCGATCAATCATGGACGGTATGCTATTGGAGAAGACGCTCCGGTTAGTGGTGGCACTCGCCTTAGGCGGGGTCATCGGGCTCGAACGCGAATTCCGCGCCAAGGATGCGGGCTTTCGTACCCACTTCTTAGTGGCAGTGGGTGCAGCGCTATTTACGATTATCTCACAGTATGGGTTCGGCGCGGATCTGAAGGACAGCTCGCGCGTCGCAGCCCAGGTCGTGTCCGGCATCGGGTTTCTCGGTGCCGGACTGATCGTTTTCCAGAAGAACGTCGTGCGCGGATTGACCACCGCCGCGGGGCTTTGGGTGACGGCAGCCATCGGCATGGCGTGCGGCACAGGCATGTTGTGGACAGCCTCCATCGTCACGGCGTTGGTGCTGATCGGACTGGAAGTGCTCAACGTATGGATTCCGCAGGTCGGCCAGTCGATGCTTCAGGTATCCTTCTCATCACCCTCCCTCGAGAGCGTGAGACATGTGGTGGAAGAGATAAGGAGGGACCGAGTGGAGATCCGAGTATACGAATTGAAGAACAAGCGCACATCGCGGGGCGAAATCTATGAGGTCAACATGGATGTCAAAATCAAGCGTGGCGACCACCATAAGATGATGATCGACTATCTGACCGAGTTTGAAGACGTGACGATCAACAGCATCGAATGACGCCCCGCAACCCATCTTCACCGACCGCACACGCCATCCGGCCAAGCAGGAGACATGCAAACGACGGCGCATCGGACCACTTCCCGCTTTTCGTTGCACCGTCGCGTGTGCTTCACAGACAAGCAGTTGCATCCCCAAAAGCCATCTTCGGATCGGCCGGAAGACCGGTTTGGGCCGCCCGAAGGATCATTCCGGAGTTAAGAGAAAGGGTGTTCGACCAGAATTGTGTATATTTGTCGCGTCGGCAGCCGCGTCTGCCGCAGCGGACGGAATGGCCGTCTGACCGATTCGCGAATGAAACATGGAGAGAAGATTATGATGGAGAATGAATTACTGTTGAAGCCTGTTGCCCGGTTCCACTCACCGTTTCCGACGAAGTTTGGCATCCCGAAGCAGAGCGGATTGGTAGAGGAACTGGCGGGAGAGATCGAGTTTGAACCGGCGTTTCGCAACAAAGATGCGCTGCGGGGCATGGAAGCGTTCGACTATCTGTGGCTCATTTGGGGGTTCTCCGCCAATCCCCATGCGGCGGTGAGTCCTGTTGTCCGCCCGCCATTGTTAGGCGGCAACAAGCGCGTAGGGGTGTTCGCGAGCCGCTCGCCGTTTCGTCCCAATCCGATCGGGCTGTCTTCCGTCCGTCTTGATTCGATCGAATGGGACACGCCCCGAGGTCCTGTGGTCCACGTTCTCGGCGGCGATCTGATGGACGGGACGCCGATCTATGACATCAAGCCCTATATTGTCTATGCAGATTGTCATCCCGGCGTGAGGAGCGGATTCACGGATCAAGTGCGGATGAAACGCCTTGACGTGGTGATACCTGACCGGATCGCAAGCGGCTTCAGCCAGCAACAGCTGCAGGTGCTGCGTCATTCGTTGGCCTTAGATCCGCGCCCTCATTATCAGAATGACCCCCAAAAGGTCTACGGGATGCCTTTTGAGGGTCGTGATATTCATTTCAGAGTGGAAGGCGACAGGCTCATTGTAGAAGACTGAATCTGCCCGGCTGGCCGTCAAGTCGCCTGATCCGACAGGCTCGTCACCTTATCCTGCTTCAACTCCTCCACATATCCGGCGATGCGATGCATCTCGCGCGGAATCCTGATTTTCTGCGGGCACATGGGCTCGCAGGCACCGCATCCGATGCAATGATCTGCCTGCCGCAGTTTCGGAACGGAGCGGTCGTAACCCACGAGGAACACTTTGCGCATTCGGGCGTAGGCAGGATCCTGCGTGTGATGAGGCACGTTGCTCTCGTTGAGACATTTATTGTAATGGGCAAACACGCCCGGAATGTCAACGCCATAGGGACAGGGCATGCAGTATTTGCAGTCGGTGCAGGGGATGGTCTTATAATCTACAATCTGCTTGGCGATCTTCTCCTCGAGATAAGTCGACTCTTCCTTCGTCAATGGAGTGAGCGGACAGAGCGACAGAAGATTGTCCTTCAGGTGCTCCATGTAGGTCATGCCACTGAGTAAGGTCAGCACATTGAGCTTGGTAGCGGCATAGCGGAAGGCCCAGGAGGCCACGCTGCGCTCGGGTTCCCGCCGCTTCAGCTGGTCGACAATCTCGTTGGGCATGTTTGCCAAGCGTCCTCCCAACAGCGGTTCCATGACCACTGCGGGTATCTTCCGTTTGGTCAGTTCGTTGTAGAGATATTCGGCGTCGGTGTTGCGCTTATTGATTTCATTGGCCCAATGCCAGTCGAGATAGTTGAGTTCGATCTGTACGAAGTCCCAGTGTGCCTCTCCCCGGTCGTGCATCTGCAGCGCATGGTCGAACACCTTTACGTCTCCATGATAGGAGAATCCAAGATTTCGGATCACGCCCTGCTTTCTCTTCTGCTTGAGGAAATCGAGAATGCCATTGTCCATGAAGCGTGCCCGGAAGAGGTCCAAGGCCTCGGGGAACTCGTCATTGGTGCCTCCGATGCTGTGAAGGAGATAATAATCGATGTAGTCAGTCTGCAGTTCGCGGAGCGAGTTGTTAAACATCTCGATCGAATCTTCCCTCGAATAGGCACGCATGTTTGACATCTTCGTGGCGATGAAATAACTCTTGCGGGGATGACGGTGCAGGGCCACGCCCGTGTGATACTCACTCTTGCCCTGCGTGTAGACGGGTGCGGTGTCGAAATAGTTGACGCCATGCGCTAGCGCATAGTCCACCTGGCGGTTCACCATTGCTTGATCCACCTCCTCGTCACCAGCCTGCCGGTCGCCGAGGGTCTGTCCTTTGGTCGGCAGTCGCATCATCCCATAGCCGAGGATTGACACACGATCGTTAGTGTTGTGGTTCACTCTGTAAGTCATTTTCCCTACAGGCGGCTCCTGTAGAGACTTAGTGGTCTTTCCCTCCTGCTTGCATCCGACGAGGGCAGAAGCACCTGTTGCCACGGCTCCGGCACCGAAGAGTTTGAGGAAGGAGCGTCTCGTTATTTTCTTGGTCATCTTCTTTCTGGGTTTGAGTTAGTTGGTTTTATGGATCTCATGGCCTTCTACGTAGATGGCAGAGAATGGCCGCGCCGGACACAGATACTCGCAGGCGCCGCAGCCTATGCAGCGTGAGGCATTGACGGAGGGCACCGACACGATGCTCTCTCCTACCGTCAAGTCGACCATATCGATGGCTCCCACGGGGCAATGACGGGCACAGTTGCCACACTCGACGCCATCAGTGATGACGACGCAGTTGGCCTTTGTCCAAACGGCATGGCCGATCTGGGTCGACGACTTGGTAGCTTTATCGATGCGACGGATGGCCCCTGTCGGGCAGACTTCTGAACAGCGCGTGCACTCCGGACGGCAGAAACCGCGCTCATAGCTCATCAGCGGCTGCATGAGCTTCATCGGATCGGTCGACGGGCGCGACACTCCGTTCGGACAAGCAGCCACACACAGCTGGCATCCCGTGCAATGCTGGGCCATGTTCTGCGCACTGAACGATCCCGGAGGTGTGATCGGCGTGGCCCGCTCAGGAATCACCTTGTCTTCGATGACGGCCAATCCGCCGTCCACTTTCTTATCCTTTTGCGCCCGCAGAGAGGCTGTTGTGGCCAGCGCCGCAGCCAAGAGGAACGAGCGGCGGGACTCATCAGCCGGGGTGGAAGATAGCTTTGGATCCGCCGCAGGTTGACGCTGGTCTGACGAGAGAACAGCTTTGGATCCGCCAGAGGCTTTCTGTTCACGCAGGGCACGCCGCATTTTCTGCGACGGATGACCGTAACGAAGCGCCCCGAATCCGCATACCGGGAGGCAGTCGCCACAGGTAACGCAGCGCGAGTGGTCCACGCTCATGGTCTTATAGTCGATACATGCGGCTTTGCATAGGTGCGTGCACTTGGAGCAGCTGTGGCATTTGTCCGGATCGAGGTAAACTTTCAGCCACGAGAAACGCGCCAGGAAGCCGAGCAAGGTGCCCACCGGGCAGACGGTATTGCAATAGGTCCGGCCGTTCCGCCATGCCAAGACGAAGAGCAGGACGAGCGTTCCGGCGGCGATGAGGAATGTCGGCAGACTGCGCATCCATATATCGACGTGATAGAAGGCATAGCTGTCGACGCGCTCTGCAGCTGCTGCCAGCAGGTTGTTGACAAAGAGATAGACCGGCGAGAGGAGGTTGGCGGCGATACGTCCGAATGAAGAATAAGGTGCCAGCAGTGCCACCACCGAGCCGAATCCCGCCACTAAGGCGATGACGAAGAGCACGAAGATGGGATAGCGAAGGCTGTTTTTCGCCTTCGAGAAGCTGTAAGGCTGACGTTTTCCGCGCTTTCCGAACCACGCGATGATGTCCTGCAAGACACCCAGAGGGCAGATCACCGAACAATAGATGCGCCCGAAGACGAGGGTAAGGATCACCAATGCGACCACCACTCCTACGTTCAGGGCGAGCAAGGCGGGCAATATCTGCATCTTAGCCATCCACCCTAACCAGACGTGGAGTGTGCCCGAGAAGTCGAGAAAGAGCATTGTGATGCCGATGAAGAAGATGACCGCCAGTGTAATTCTGATTTTTCGCAGCATAAGTATTGATGTTTTGGAATGAGGGGATATTGGGATGAGGGGATGAAGGGATGTGGGGATGAGGAGATGAAGGGATGAGGAGATGAGAGGAGAGGATGAAGGGATGAGGAGATGAGGGGCATCAGCCGTCCTCTTCCCGGATCTCCTTACCGGCCTCCGCGCGCGTCAGTCTGACGATGAGGATGCTTGCTTCATAGAGGAAGCAGATCGGAACGGAGACGATGAGCATCGTGAAAGCGTCCGAGGTGGGTGTAATGACGGCGGCTACTATGAGGATCGCGACATAGGCGTGACGCCTGTAGCGCTTCATCCATGATGCCCTGAGCACCCCGAAGACAGCCAGCAGCCAACTGATGACAGGCAACTCGAACACGATGCCGAACACTAAGCTCATCATGAACAGCGTGTCCGTGTAGCTCTGAAGTGACAGCAGGTTGCGCACGGAGTCGCTCACCGAATAGGTTCCGAGAAACCTCACCGTCAGCGGAAAGATCAGGAAGTAGTTAACCAAGATCCCCACCACGAACATCAGATAGCCGCCCCCGACCACACGCAGGGAATATCTCCGCTCGTCATCATACAGCGCCGGCGCGATGAAACGATAGAGCAGGAAGAGCACATAGGGTGAAGCGGCGAGGCAACCGAACCAGAATGCAGCCTTCAGATGGATCATGAACTGCTCCGTCAAGCCGATGTTGACCAACTGAATGCTGAAGGCGGTGTCACCGAGTAGCCGGTATGTGATGAAGTCAGGGTCCTTGGGGGCGAGAATGATGTCAAACAAGAGATCCTTGAAGCAGAAAGCCACGACGGCCGCTGCAATGATCACGACCATCATCTTGATGATGCTGCCGCGCAGGATGTCTAAATGTTCCCAGAACGTAAGAGCCTGCTCATCGCCGGTATCTTCCTGTCTCGGCGGCTCAAGCCTGCTCATCGTGCCTGTCGCCCTTATTGTCCTTGAGTTCTTCCTCCACGCTGTTCATGCCGTCCTTGAAGCTTTTCACGCCTTTTCCAAGTCCTTTCATCAGTTCAGGAATGCGCTTCGCTCCAAAAAAGAGCAGTACGACAAACGCTACGAGGAGAATCTCCGGTAATCCAACATTCATGCTATTTTTGTTTTTGAGGCCTTCTTTAAGTCGGCCGGTTATTATCTGTCAATGTCGGCGATGGCCTGTTTCTTTGATCCGGATCCGATATCTTCGGCCCAGTCAATAGTGTCGGGGCCGTGCTGCCAATCCAGTCTCCGGAGCGTATCCGCAGACTCTTTCCCGGCCATCACCTGCAGCTTGTCGATGATGCCGGCATAAGCATGGTCAAGAGTCATGTGATCCATTGAGGCCAGGATGCCGTCGTCTTTCAGCCACACCGGTTCCGGGCGGGCGACACAATCGGAGTCTGAACGCACGTCGTTGATCACATGGATGCCGATGATGCCGTTTTCATGTTCCGTAAATGTCTGATCTTCCCGTTCCGATTTTATCTTTCGGCGAGTGGTGCCGTTGCTGCAAAGATAATGATAAAATTTGAATACGTCATCCATTGCGCCCTCAAAATTCGGCTTGTATATTATTTTTTAACGCCGGCATCGGGTCTCCGCTGCCGTTACGTATCAGCGGCGCCCCATCCGTATCTATTTTAAGGAGAATCCATATCTACAAGACGATGAAAACAAAAGATTCACACACATGGCCCCGTTGCCTACTCGGGATAGCCTTCGCGGCTGCTTTGCCCGCGGCCGCCTATGCCCGCGAGGGGGCTGTCGTACCACTCAGTCAGGTCCGCCTGCTTCCTTCCCGCTTTCAAGACAATTTCAAGCGCGACTCGGCATGGATGATGTCCATTCCCGTGCATTCCCTGCTCCACAGCTTCCGCACCGGCTCCGGCAGCTTCTCAGCGCTTGAAGGCGGCTACATGACCATGCACCGGTTGGGCGGATGGGAGTCGTTGGACTGCGACCTTCGCGGCCACACCACCGGCCATCTGCTCTCTGCGCTTGCCACGCTCTATGCGCAGACGGGTTCGACACGGGTGAAGGCGAAAGCCGACAGCATCGTGACCGGATTGGCGGAAGTGCAGAACGCCTTCGACCGAAACGGCTACCTGAGCGCCTTCCCCGAAGGTCTCATCGACCGGAACATCCGCGGTGAGAGCGTCTGGGCACCCTGGTACACCCTCCACAAGATCCTGCAGGGCCTTTTGGACCAATACCGTCTCTGCCACAGCGACGCGGCCCTAACCGTCGCCAAGCGCATGGGACTGTGGGCATACGATAAGGTCAGTCCGATCGATGAGGCCACGCGGCGGCGCATGATCCGCAATGAGTTCGGCGGATACAATGAAACCATGTACACGCTTTATGCCATCACGCGCGACGAGCGTTACCTGAAGGTGGCCCGATTCTTCTATCATGACGAAAAGATAGATCCCCTGAAGGCCGGCCGAAGCGATCTCGGCACCAACCATGCCAATACGTTCATCCCCAAGCTGCTGGGTGAGGCGCGACGCTATGAGCTGTTCCATGACCCCGAGAGCCGACAGGCCTCGGAACTGCTCTTCAACACGCTGGCCTACGGGCATGCCTTCGTCACGGGCGAGGTGTCAGACAAGGAGCACCTCTTCGATCCGCAGGAGCAGAGCCGTCACCTGACGGGTTACGACGGCGAAAACTGCTGCACGTTCAACCTGCTGAAGCTTGCGGAACACGTATATGGATGGAACATCGGCTCCGAACGGACGCGCGAGGCCGTCACTGCCTACTATGAGCGGGCACTCTACAATCACATCCTCGGGCAGCAGGACCCGCAATCGTCGATGGTCTGCTATTTCACGCCGCTCCAGACGGGTGCCTACCGGCTCTATTCGACCCGTGACAGCAGCTTCTGGTGCTGTGTGGGCAGCGGTTTCGAGAGTCATGTGCGCTACGCGTCGTTCATCTACGGCCGCGCCGACGACCAGCTCTACATCAACCTGTTGATCCCTTCACAACTCGAATGGGACGGCACCCGGCTGACGCAGACGACCGATTTCCCCGCCTCGGGACATGTCGTCTACCGCCTTTCGGGCCACTCCAAGGCCTTCACGCTGCATCTCCGCCGCCCGGCATGGGCCACTTCAGTGCGTGTGAGGGTGAACGGCCGCAGCGCCCCGACGGTGATCCGCCGGCAGTGGCAGGACGGTGACACGGTCGAAGTGGACTATGGCATGGCACTCAGAACGGAAGCCACGAAGGACGATCCTTCGCGGATGGCCCTGCTCTACGGGCCCATCGTGCTCGCGGGACGCCTCGGAAGCGTGCCCCACCCGTTCAGCGACCCCCGCCGCTACAATGACTATTACACGTTCGACTATCAGATCCCCAAGGGGCTCGAGCAGCAGACCGTCATCCGGGGGACGAAGGATGTCAGACAGACAGGCCCGCTGCGCTTCCGCACGAAAGGCGGCATCGAACTGCTGCCTTTCTATGATGTCCATCACGAACGCTACGTCATCTACTGGAAGCAGCCATAGCCGCTGCCACTCCAACCGTCAGACACGCGATCCATCCCTATCATGAGCGGATGGAAAAAGAGACAGCCGCACCTTCCCGGGGCGGCTGTTTCATTTGAATTTACCTTAAAAGAGCATTTCTTCCGGAGCTTTCCGGCCCGCCATCGGCGGTCAGTGGCTCCGCAAGAATTATTTTCTGACCACCACTTTCCGGCCATTGATGATATAGACACCGGCCTTGTCGACGGTGCTCACGCGCACGCCCTGCAGCGTGTAGATGCCCTCCCGTGCCGGCACCGTCGGCTGTCGGAGGTCGGTGATGCCGGTTGACGTGTTCTTGGTGTAGACGACTGTGAGCTGCGGAATGATGTCAGCTGCCGTGAAGGTGATCGCCGGATTCTTGGCATTGCTGAAGGTCTGGGCTTCCTTGGTGAAGAAGAGCTTCTGCGTGTTGCCGTTTTCGGTGGCTGCAAGGAGCAGGTTGAAGCGGGGCACAGTGAGGGTCCGCACGTAGTCGGTGAGATCGATCTCGTTGGTCCATGCACTGACAGTGGCGCTCGCATCACTCACGGCGTCGTAGACGATCGACTTGCTCCACTCGCCAGCCGCCTTGAACGTAGCCACGGGAGCCGTGCCGAGGGCTGTTGTGATATAGCTGCTCTCTGTGTCATAGGTCGCTGTCGACTCGTCGAAATTGTTGTCATAGGCATAGAGCGCCATGCTGTTGTTGCCCTTCTGGCGCTCGGTGACGAGCCGGAGCGTGGCGCTCTGGACCGTATAGTCGGCCGTCAGCGCCTCGGCCGGGATATCAAAGGCCAGCAGACCCATGAAGTTCTGGTTCTTCGCAGGATCGTCGGGGTTGGTGTAGGTGTAGACTTCCATCGTGCCCGAACTGCCGTAGTTGCGCGCGGGAGCTTTGACTCTGAGATGCGTGTCGGCAACGGTGGTCGTCGTGGAGGTATACTGATTGGCGTCCACCTCATATTCCACGGTCAGCTGCGGCACGAGATCAGCGGCGGCGAAGGTGAATCCCTTGGTCGTATTGGTCACGTCGGTGGCTTCGCGCGTATAGATCTGGCTCGAGTAGGCCTGGTCCATGTCCTTGGCAATGAGTATCGAGAAGGTTCCGCCTGCTGCGCTGCGGGCATAGGCGGTGAGGTCTACGGTGACCTGCCATTTGTCCACCGTCACGAAGTCATCCGTCACGCCGGCGTCCGTGGGCGCACATGCCTGGCAGCTGTTGAGCCGGAACTGGGCGAGCGGAGCGGCACTGAGGGCGGTCGTGATGTCCGCAGAGACATCCTCGAAGACCGAGTTTTCGGTGAAAGAGCCCTTGAAGGGATAGATCGAAGTGGCGGAGTCGCCCTTCTTGTAGCGTGTCGTCAGACGGAGAGAGGCCGACTTGACCCGGTAGCCACTGTTAGGCTTGGTGAAGCTGAACGTCATCAGGCCATAGAAGTTTTTGCCATCGGCAGCCGACGTGCGGATCTCGACCGTGTTGGAGGTGCCGCGGGCGGTGATGCCACTGCCCACCCATGTGTCGGCCGCAGGCGTCGTGACGGAAGTCTCCTGTGCGGAAACGGACAGGCTGCACACGGCAGCCACAGCGATAAGGAATAATCCTTGGAGTCGATTTGTGATCATAAGCTTTGGTTTAACAGATTCATCTATTGACAATACGGATCTCCTGTCGGCACTACGTAGTTCAGAAGGCTAAAAATCACACGGTCCGCCTCCACCTTCCTCCGACGCTTCTCCCCGCCTTCGCAACGCCCTCGTCAGCCATCGGCCGGCCCACTCCGTCATTGGCAGAACCGTCCGCCTTGTCAATAAAAAGTCCCTGTTTTCACCCTCGTCCGAATCCTCTGAAACAGCAGGAAAACATCTGCGGAAAGCCCTCCCGTCAGCTTCGGAACGGCCGTATGAATGCCTTGGACAGGCGAGAAGTATCCTCCGGAGCGCCCGGAGGATAGCTTTCGGCCGCCCGGAAGATAGCTTCAGACCGTCAAGAGCTATGCTCCGGACAGTCCGAAACAGCCCTCCGGACAGCCCGAAACGGTCTTCCGCCCTGCCCTGACAACCGTATCTCAGAATCAAGCCATTGATAATCAATGCTATATAAAAAAGCACTGAGATTCGCGCAAACGCCATCAAGCCGGTGCTTGGTGAACGCTGCGCGAATCTCAGCGCTGAAGGTTTCAAATTATTTCAACCTGCTATTCGTCCCAGACAGAATAGGCATGGGGCTGCTCTGCGCCCTCCGTTTCGTCCCATCCGTCATAGGATTTGCCTAACGCAGGCTTCGTCGGGTCGGCAGGCGCAGACGTTACGCCGAGGCCGTCCTGCATGATCGGTTCGGACAAGGCCAGCACCTTGACGGCCGGCGAGTGGTATGTCTTTTTCTGATTGTTCATATCTTAGGGTCTTCCTGATTTTATTTCACCATGAATTTTCTGCCGTTCCGCACGTAGACACCCTTCGGCAGGCGGTCGCCCGACATGCGGATGCCTTGCAGGCTGTAGACGGCCTGATCGTCGGCAGCTGTCTGTGGGAGGTCGCGGATGGCCGTCACCGTGCCGAAATCAATGGCGATCGACTTGGCCTGGGCTCCCTGCGCGGAGAGGTAAGCACAGTTGGCGCCCACCTGAATGGCATCTGCCGTGGCCACGCGATAAAACTTCACACCTTCAGCCCCATCCTGCAGGACATAGGATCCCACCGGAGCGGCCGTGGCTGTCCATACGCCCGTGAGTGCGTCCTTAACGGGCGAGGGCGAGGAAGTGGTGGCAGTGGTGGTGGCTTGGAAACGATAGGTGCCTGCCGGAGCATTGATCAGGACGGGCGTGTTGGCTGGCAGCGTACCCGTGACCGGTGTGGCCGCAGCCGCGGAGCCTGACGCATAGGCCAGCGTATAGGCCGTCACGCCCTCGGGGATGACCGCTTCGAAGGGCAGAACGAGCGTGGCCGCACCGGCAGAAGTGACGGCCAGGTCATGCGATCGCAGCGTGCAGACGACCGTGAGCTGCGGAACGAGATCGGCAGCGGCAAGGGTTGCGGTGGTCCCATCGGTGAAGTTGACGACGAGGTCGGTCCTTTCCTTCGTGAAAAACTTGGTTGCCAGGTTTTCATCTGCCTGCTTTTTGAGGAGGATATGCAGACTGTTGGCCGACAAGGTCTTCACATAGCCGGTCACGTCGACGGTATTCGTCCATTGCGCCAGATCCGCATAGGCGGGGTCGATCTGGTCTCTGCCGACGGCTTTGTTCCACTGTCCGGCCGCGGCAAACGACGCGATGGGCGCCTCGGCCAATGCCGCTGTGACGGAAGCACTTTCGTTGGCAAAGGTCGTCGACTCGCTGAAGGCGTTGCCGTAGGCATAGACGTTCATCCCGTTGTTGCCCTTGATGCGCTCCGTCACTAAGCGGAGCGTGGCACGCTTGACAGCATAGTTGCTCTGAAGCGCCTCGGCCGGGAGCGGGAAAGACAGCAGCCCGAGGAAGTTGGCCGGTTTTGCCGTCGAGGTAAAGATCTCCATCGTGGCCTCCGCACCATGACTGGCCGCGTTGTTCTCACGGACATAGGTATCGGCGGAAGCGGCAGCCGTCGCAACGGTCTGGTCGGGATCAGGCTCATACTCCACCGTCAGCAGCGGCTGAAGGTCAGCCTGCGCGAAGGTGACATTCCAAGTCGCGTTGGTCAGATCGGTCACTTCCTTGGTGAAAAACTGTGAGGAGCTGGCCTGGTCATAGTCCTTTGCGACGAGCAGGGCAAAACTGTTGGAGGACAGACTTTGCACATAGGCCGTCAGGTCGATGGTGTTTTGCCAGGCTGCGGCAGTGGTATAGGCTTCGGAGATACCTTTGTCGGTCGGAGCCCAGCCGCCGTCACCCTTAGCCTTGAAGGTCGCTACGGGCGAGGCGGACAGTGCTGCGGTGACATCGGAAGCCACGTCGGCATAGACCGACTGCTCGGTGAAGGAGCCTCCGAAAGCATAGATCGAGGTGGCGGAGTCGCCTTTCTTGTAGCGCGTCACAAGGCGGAGCGCGGCCGACCTGACCCGACAGCCGGCGGCAGGTTTCGCGAAGCTGAACGAGAGGAGACCGTAATAACAGGTCGAACCGGCAGCATAAGTCCGGATTTCAAACGTGTTATTGGCGCCGAATGCCTTTGTGCCCGTGGTGCTCACCCATGTGTCGGCCGTAGGGAGCGTCACCGATGCGGACTGCGCCAGTCCCGTCAGTGTGCCCGTGAGAAGCAAGGCAATGACGAGGGAAGCCTTTTTGAAAATTGATAGATACATATTAAGCATGTTGGATGAATTGTTTTTCCGTTTTTCTTATCATACGGACCGCAACGCCCGATTTACGTAAACGGAACGCCGGAAGATGCGGGAAGACAGGCGGGCGGCTGCTTCAAAAAGGCCCGAAACGGTCAGACAGCCCATCCGGAAAGATCACCGGTGCCAGACTTTCCGCCCGTCTACGATGTAGATGCCGGGGCGGGAGATCACCTGTAGACGCTGCCCCTGCAGATTGTAGATTCTCTTTGACCGGACCGCAACGGAAGGATAGGCGGGCAGAACGCCGATTCCGGTGGTCTCGGAGCCATAAGAGAGGATGAGCCGGGGCACGAGATCGGACGCCGGGAAAGTCAGGTTGGTGTCGGCCTTGTTGGCAAACGAGGCTGCCTCAGAGGAGAAAAACTTGGTCGCGGACTTCTCATTCACCGGTTTGGCAAGCATGATCGCGAAGACGCTGCCGTCGGTTGTGCTGACGGCATCGGTGACATCTATCTCGTTGGTCCAGCTGCTGATGTCTGAGAAGTCGGCATCAACGGCGTCGTAAACGATTGACTTATTCCTCTGTCCGGCAGCGTTGAACGAGGCGAGCAGATGCCCGCGGGCCTCGAGGATGTATGATGCTTCCTGCGCATAAGTCGCCTTCGGATTTATCGCATGGCCGTAACGGTAGACATTCATCACCGCATCGCCCTTGACACGTTCGGTGACCAAGCGGAGCACGGCACGCCTGACGGGAAGCGTTGAAGCCGGAATGGGGAACTGCAAGAGGCCCACAAAGTCGGCCTCCGCGCTGCCGTCCTGAAAGGTGTAGATCTCCATGGTCTGTTCGGAGCCGTGATCCAGTGTGTTGTCCTTACGGACATAGGTGTCCGAGGATGCACTGACTGCCTTGTCGGAAGCATCGGAGCGGGCAAACATCAGCGTGCCGTAGCCCAGCTGGTCGAATCCTCCGGAGTTGGCGCCGTAGTCGCCCGCACCGCCGTCAGAGCCATACGGGTTGAACTGACGCATCTGATGCACCCACTTCCCGCAATAGACGGCCGGGACGCCGTGACGCTGCGCATAGCCGTAGAACAGTTCCCAGCAGGGCCGTTTGGTGCCGCGGCCATCGGCGGAGATGACCGGATTGGAATAGGAAGGATTCGTATAGGCCGTGTAGGGAAACGTTGCGTGCGGATAAGCAAAGTCGTCAGCAGCCAGTCCGGCGGTGGAGGTGTTGGTCGACAGCGTGTAGGCGGCATCGCTGATCAGATTGTATTTGGCCACATATTCAGCCATCCGGAGCGCCCGGTAGTCATCATAGGCAAAGAGATCTTCACCGATGTTGAGAGCCATCTGGCAGAAGACGCCCATCAGCGAGACACACAACGTGGCATGACCCTGGTCGCGTCCGCTCTCCTCACACTGCCCGAGCAGTTCCCCGGAGTCCGGATCCTGAAGCAGGAAGGGCACGGCATTGCGGATCGAACCGGCCTCGGCGGTGTTCGACTTGAAATAGTCGACGGCATAACGGATCATCTCCTGATCATCGCAGAGGATGCCTATGGAGAGCACGGCCGTGAGGTTCGCCAAGTCCCAGTTGAGCCAATAGTGCATCGTTCCGGGTCCTCCCGAATGGTTGTCCAAGAAGAGTCGGGCCACCGAACAGAAGGTCGTCTTCATCCAGTTGCAGAATGCGGTAAAGTCGGACGCAGCCCATCCGCTGTAATCGCGCAGCAGTTCGGCCGCATTGGCCATCTGATAGGCCTGAATGTTGATCAGATACAGATTGGGGTCAGGAATGTTGTTGACATAGCCCTCCATGCGCAGGATGCCCTTACAGTTGCGCCGCCAGGCGTTCAGGATACGCACGGCGGCATCGGCATAGCGCGACTCGCCCGAGAGACAGTAGCGCAAAGCAAGCTGGTAAGCAGCCGCGGCGTCGGTCATGAGCGACGTGTAGTTGGCATAATCCGCATATTGCGCTATGCACCCGTTGGGTCCCCAGTTAGCATAGTCCATCCGCTTGAGATAGCCGTCTGTCAGGTTCGCGGTCGACTCCTGCCAGGAACTTTGGGCGTACTTGCTCTGAAGGAGATGCTGATAGGCCTCACGCCAGGGCGACTCCCCCAGCATCGACTTGACCCGCTGGATATCCTCGCGGGTATGAAGCATGCAGGGATGGCTGGCCGTGACGGCATTCGCGCCGATGCGGAAGCAGAGTGACAGGAAAAGAAAAAGGATGGTTCGGTTCATAGGAATGGCCGTTTTGGATGAAACGTAAATAAATGCTGATCGATTCGTCAATGCATGAAGGAAACGATAAGTTCCTCATCCGCATCATGGAGGAGGAACTTATCTTACGGGATTGTCTATCGTGCGTACATCAGAGTGCCATAACCTAACTGGTCGAAACCGCCCGAGTTGGGCCCGTAGTCGCCTGCACCGCCATCGCCGTAGCCATTGAACCGGCGCTGCTGTTCGGACCACTTCTGGCAGTAGACAGCTGACACGTCATGCGCTTTTGCATAGCCATAGAACAGCTCCCATGCCGGACGCTTGGTGCCGCGGCCGTCAGCGGAGATCGCGGGATTGGTCCATGACGGATTGGAATAGACCGTGTAAGGCATCTCGGCGGACCGATACTGGAAGTAGGAATCATCGGATGTGTTCTGTGAATTGCTCATCAGCGGGAACTTCTCATCCGTATAGAGATTGTATTTCCCTACATATTCGGTCATGGCAAGCGCCCGATAGTTGTCGTAGGCGAACAGATCCTCACCGACATTGCAGGCCATCTGGCAGAACGCACCTAAGAGGGAGACACACAGCGTGGCATGTCCCTGGTCGCGTCCGCTCTCCTGACACTGTCCCAGCGTCTCGCCCGAGTCGGGATCCTTGTGCAGGAAGGGAATGGCATTGAGGATGTTTCCGTTTTCGTTGAACAGCTTCAGCTCGTTCTTGAAATAGTTGATGGCGAAGTTGATGGCATAGTCGTCGTCGCACAGAATGCCGATGGAAAGCACCGAGGTCATCGAGGCGAGATCCCAGTTGAGCCACGCATGGCGGGTCCCCTGCCCTCCCTGATGATTCTTCAGATAGCGGATGGCCACGCTGTAGAATGTATGCTTCATCCACGTCTGGAACTCCTTGAAATCCTTCTGCTGCCATCCGGAATAGTCGCGCAGCAGCTCTGCCGCGTTCGCAAGCTGATGGGCCTGGATCTCCATGAGATATTCGTTCGGATCGGGGATAGAATCCGTGTACCTTCCATCTTTCAGGAAGCCTTTGCAGTTGGTCTTCCAGGCATTGAAGACACGCACTGCGGCATCGGCATACTGCGCATCTCCGGAGAGCTGATAGCGCAAGGCGAGCTGATAGGTGGCCGCTGCGTCGCGCATCAAGGCGGTGTAATTGTTATAATCGGGATAGGTCTTGCTCCAGTTGTTGGCGTCCATGCGCTTGAGATAGCCGTCGAGCAGCGCCGCCGTACTTTCCTTGTAGGAGCTTTGGGCGTATGTGCTCTGCTGCAGATGTTGCCAGGCTTCCTGCCAGGGAGAGGCTGTCAGGTTGCCCTTCACGCGGTTGATGTCATCGGCGGCGTGCAGCATGCAGGGGTGCTTCAGCGGCAGATAGGTTTTCGTCACGATCAGTTCGTCGAAGGAAGGGAGGCTGTTGAAATGGGACGCATCACCTTCGGGGATCTCGCTGCTACAGCCCGTCAGAAGCAGGGCCGTAGCGGAGAGAGCTATCATGGAAATCATCTTTTTCATCTTGGTCATTGTTTTTTAGTGTTTAGCGGAATAGGCTTTCAGTTCGTCAAGCGTCTTGAACGTATGCACCCAGTATATGGTGTACTGCTGACTGAACTTGGCAGGGATGTCTGCCACAAGCAGCTTGAACGTGGTTAGCGATCCTTCGGGACCCGTCTGAGAGAAATAATAGGGCGTGTTGCCGTTCGTCCAGAAGTATTGACCGGGACAAAGCAGCGAGTACTTCATACGGTTATCACGATTCTGGAATTCTGAGCTACGCTTGGCATATCCCTCAAACACCTTCGACTGGCCGATGGGCAGACCGTCCTGACATAGGTAAAGATTGACGAAATTGCGTGTCACCCACATCACGTTATCCACGTAGCCGTGCGTGATGTTCAATCCTACGGTGCTCAGGCTCGTGTCATGCAGCCTGCGGAAGATGTATTCGTGATTTGCCGATTTCTGCAATCCGGCCGGATTGCTTTTCTCGTTTTCGAGGATAAACATATACTTCTGCGCGCTGTCGCCCAATGCCACGCTCTGATCTTTGGTGCCGAACAGATAGAACAGTTTGCCGTCCATGACCGCCTTGGCTGCACTGGCGGCCTTGGTAAGCAGCTCAGATGAAGCCTGCGCATTGTTGAGATGGAATTTCTGCCAGGTTCCTTCGTAGAGTGCTACACGCGAAAGAAAGGCGCGGGCAGCTTCCTTGCTGACATGGCCGTCTTCATTTGCGGGGATATCAGCATAATTGGGTAGCAGCTCGATGGCTTTTTCCAAGTCCTCGATGATGAACCGTGCGACCTCCAAACGATCATTGCGTGAGGCAGTGAGTTGCGTTGAAGAGACGTCGATCGGTTCTGTTACGATGATCGCATCACCGAAGATTTGCAAGAGCTCAAAATAGCTGTAGGCGCGGAAGAAGTATGCATCACCGATGTATTCGGCGATCTCTGCCTTGTTCATATAATTCTCGGCGGCCTGGAGGAGCAGGTTGCACCGGCGGATATGCGCATAGTTATTCGAGTAGTTACCATCGCCGGTGGGGATCGTGTTGGTACCTTTACTGTACTCGTTCGGTGTGGCAAAGGTGACCAAATCTGACCGGCTGTCGCTGTGGGGGCCGTTGTCGTTGCTTCCGAAGTCCCTCGTCCAGCCGTAGAAATTATTGGCAAACTGCTTGAATTCGGCAGCAGTCGTCCACATTTTGTCGCAACCCAGCTGGTCCTGGGGATCCAGGTCAAGGCACGACTGCATGGACAACGCAGTCACGGCAGCGATCAATGTATATTTTAAAGTCTTCAGTTTCATAATAAGGTTCGCTAAAGTGTGAGGATTAAACAATTAGAATGACACATCAATACCTACGGTATAGGACCTGCAGAAGGGATATCTGTAGAGGACATTCTCCTCGGCATCACTGTAGGCCTGGCGCTTCTGCTCCGGATCCCAGCCATCTCTGATCTTGCTGGTTTCCCATAGATCGTTACCCGTGAAATAGATACGGAGCCGGTTGATGGGGCGGATATGCCGGATGAGAGATTGAGGCAGCGTATAGCCAACGGTGAGATTCTTCAACCGCAGATATGCTCCGTTCTCCACACTCCATGTAGAAATCTGGTAGTTGTAGGCGTTTATCCACTTGATATTCGAATAGGTCGGATAGTAGGCATCCGGTGTCTCCGGACTCCAAATGTTACCGATGCTCTGCGTAGTGGTATTCAGATAGATGGCCTGCATGGGCACGCGCCAAGTGTTCAGACCACCGTTGCTGTCGCGGAAGATGGTCCGCCGACTGACGCCTTGGAACATCAGGTTGAGGTCGAAGCCCTTCCACTCGGCGCCTAAGTTGAACGAATAGGAGAACTTAGGATCATCGCTGCCCAGATAGACGACATCTTTGCTGTCGAGTTTTCCATCCTGATTGACATCCTCGTACATGTTGTCGCCGAGCCGGAGACTGCCTGTCCATCCGACAGAATTGCCGGCATAATAATAATCCGTATACTTCTGCAGTGTCTCGGCATCCTGTATCTTACCGATATATCTGTATCCAAAGAAGGAGTTAAGCGGATAATCCTGCTGCACGCCCTTGAATCCGGCGGACATAACCGATGTCGCACCGATGTCGATAACCTTGTTGGTCGCATAGGTCACGGTGCCTCCGATGCGGTATTTCACCTGCCCAATACGGTCTTCCCAGTTGATGGTGCCTTCCCATCCCTTCGCTTCAAACTTGCCTTGATTGGCCTTCGGGGCATTGTCACCGAGGATCCCGGGATAGGAAACAGATACCAACATGTTGTTGTTGCGCTTATAGAACACTTCAAAGACACCGTTCAGGCGATTGCCGAAGAATCCATAGTCGATACCGATGTTGTAATTATGGATCCGTTCCCACGTCCTGCTGGTCGATGCCAATGTGCCGTTGGTGTCAATATAGGTCACGCGTCCGGTTCCGATCAGCGCTCCCTGCGAGGTCTTCAGATTGTAAAGCTGTGTGCCGTCATAACGGTCTATGCCGCTCTGATTGCCCACGACGCCATAGCTCAGACGCAACTTGAGATTGCTGACCACATCCTGCAGCGGTTTCATAAACGGCTCCTCGGAGATGCGCCAGCCAAGGGATGCACCCCAGAAGAACTCCCAACGGTTCTCGGGCTGGAACTTGGAGCTGCCGTCATAGCGCAACTGTCCTTCCACGAGATAGCGCCCCTTGTAGTCGTAATTGAGTCGGCTGAAGTAGGAAAGCATGGCCTCATGGTATTTGTTAGCATTCAAAGACTGCGTCCCCTGACCGTTCGGGATCTCCAATTGGTCATTGATATCGGCGATCGAAACATTCGTATACTTGTACTGCATGTAGTTGTACTGCGTGCCGACCATCACACCCACGTTGTGGTCATGATTGAACGTGTTATGGTAGTTGAGGTAGGCGGAGCCCATATAATAATCGGTACGCGAGAAGGAATTGGCGTAGGAGCTCTGCACCTGCGTAGGATTAGTGAGCACGACCTGTGTGTCCGCATAATTGTACCACTCAATGGACTTGGTCATGACGTCACGTGTGGCATACGAATTGTTATAGCCTAAGGTTGCCGTAGCCGAGAGATGGTTGGTGATGTCCCAGTTTAAGTTCTCGCTGAAGTTGACGGCCGACACCTGCAGATTGTTGTCGCCGCCCAACTCTGCCACCCAGTTGGGTGCCCGCCATGATCCCCATGCGTACTGCTTGCCGTCAATGGTCGATGCCGGGAGACCCGGTTGCGGGGTCGAAGCCGAGAGCACCGAGCGCAACTGAGACGGCCTGACCTGATCCTGCCGATTGTATGCGATATCGGTAGTCATGGTGAATCGGTCGGTCACAGCCAACTTGTCGTTGACGCGGACGTTGTATCTCTTGTTATTGTTATTACCCCACTGGAGCGGGCTCCCGTCATATAAGAATCCGAGAGAAATGCGGAACAGATTTTTCTCATTGCCGCCCGAGACGCTCAGGTTGTGCTGTGTGCTGAACGCATTTCCCCACAATGTCTTCTGCCAATCGTTGTCCGAGTAGACAAAGTCATATACATCCTTGAACCCTGCCCCGCCAAATGGGTTCGGACTATGGAGCAGGTCGATGTACTGTCCCTTGTATCTGCGGGCCAGATCTACGTATTCCAACCAGTTGGTATTGGTGCCGCCGTCGTTCATTAGGGCTGTTTCGACCGCATCACACCATTGGTCCAGATTCATCAGATCAGGTTGCAGCCCCGGCACTTTGCCCGTGAAGGAGCCGCTGTAGTCGATGGTCACCTTGCCGGCCTTGGCTTTCTTGGTGGTGATCAGCACGACGCCACCGGCCGCTTTCGATCCATAGATCGCCGCCGAAGCATCCTTCAGGAAGTTGATACTCTCGATGTCCGATGAGTTGAGATTACGAAGCCCGTTGATGCCGTCGCTGTATTCCACGCCGTCAACGATGACCAGTGGCGCTGCCGAATTGGTCGACACGGCCCCGCGGAGAGTCATTCCCCAACTCTCGTCACCAGGCGCACCGCTGCCGCGGGTGATGATCACGCCGGGCACGGACCCCTGCAATGCCTGCAGGGGACTGGTGATCGATCCTTTTGACTCGAATGCCTTGGCTGTCACGACTGCCACCGCACCGGTCAGCGATTCTTTCTTCTGGGTGCCGTAGCCCACAACGACCAGCTCGTCGAGCATCTCTTCTCCTTCGGTCAGCGTGACGTTCAGCTGGGCACTTGTGACCGTGATGACCTGCTCCTTGTAGCCTACGTAAGAGAATTTGAGTTTCGTTCCGACCTTGGCGGCAATCGTATAGTTGCCGTCAATGTCAGTCACCGCCCCGCCAGTCTGCCCGACTACCGAGACCGTCACACCGATCAGGGGCTCGCCATTCTTATCTGCGACGATGCCACGGACGGTCGATTGCTGGTCCACCGCACTGACGGGAAGCCCGTTGGCCAGCATCGTCTGACATGCAGGCGATCCTGCAAACAGACACAGGAGGATGAAAGTCTTCCGCCAGATGGGCGTTATGGACTTTCGGATCATGAGGTTTCGATTCATATTTCCAATCATGTAAACTATATGTTATTAGATTCTTTTATTGTCAGTCATTCTCCGACCACCTTCCGCAGGTAGTTTCTCATCTCCATGGTCGACAGATAGATGTGTGTCTCCACGGTGCGCCGGCTCAGGTTGAGCTGGTCTGCGATCTCCTGTGCGGTCAGTTCCTCGTGCCTGTACATTTCATAGACGCGTGCCCGCTTGGGTGCCATCCGATTGATCTTGATCTGCTCCAACTGGCAGATCTCATCATGCTCCACCCTGCGGACGACCGAATCGGTGTCCATAGAGGAAACCGTAAGGGCATAGTTGCGTTCTCTTTCACGCACGAAAGCGCAGTGTCTGGCATCGTCGATGATCATCCGCCGGGCCATCACGAAGACCAGTCCCTTAGCCGTCTCCTCTGTGATCACGTCCACGTACATCAGCTTCAGAAATAAATCCTGCAACATGTCCTCAGCCGCCATCATGTCCCGGGTATAACCAAAGAGATAAATCTTCAATTCCTCACGATAGGTCTTATAGATCGAAGCGATCAGCGATCGGTTCTGAAGATTATAAGTTTTTTCCATATCAAGATAGGTTTATAGATTTTAGCGTTCAGATTTGATATTCTGACTGCAAAGATATAACCCGATTTGATATGAATCAAGCAAAAGGAATCAAACTGATGCCGACTGAATTAGGTACGTGTCCAGCAGGTTTTAATCAATTGATAACAAGCATTTTATCTATATTCTATCTGAATTAGACGAACTCAGCGAAGGCGCAGAAGATGAAAAAAGGATGCGCCGGAGCTGTCATTTCCGGTCAAAACCTGATGTTGTTTTTCTTCAGATATTCCGTGGGTGTCATGTGCTCAACCTTGCGGAAGGTGCTGAAGAAACTTGATTTCTTGAATCCGCACAGTTCACTCAGCGCGAGCAGCGTATAGCGCCGGTTCTCACCCTCGGTGATCAAACGCTTGAATTCCGACAGCCGATAGCGGTTGATATAGTCGTAGTAGTTTTCCTTCAGATACAGGCTGAACACTTGGGAGAGCTTGCTTGCCGAGACGTGAAGATGGTCGGCGAGTTCGCTCATCTTCAGGTCGGGATTGGTATAGACCTTCTCCTGCTCCACATAGGCTGTCATCCGGGCCACGATGTCGGCACATTCAGCCTCATGAAGTTTCACCCGTTCATACTTCGGGGTGTCAGCAGTCTTGACGGTTTCGTCATCGAGTGCGATCTGCTGCTGTTCCTTCTCCATCTCCATGAGCGCGTCTTCGATGTCATCACGCTCGGCCAGCAGGATATTCGTCGTGTTGCGATAGCGCCTCCACCAGATGAACAAGCCGACGGCAACGAGCAGCAACAGGAGTTCCATCACGGCCAACCAGTTGGGCACGACACTGATTTCGTACTCGGCTTCCGTGCCCGGCATGCCTGCCAGACGGATATTGAGGGTATGCTTCCCGAGCAACAGGTTGCGCACGCTGATCTCCTTGCCGTCACCGACAAACATCCACTTGCCGGCCCCGTCGAGCTTATACTCATACAGGCGGCCATGCGGTCGGGCATAGTCAGTCAGCACGGGCTTCACGCTCAGCGGTGAGGACAGGATGTTCCAGAAGAGCCTGATGCGTCGCTGCTTGTTGACCTCACCCTCCTCCGTGGGCGGTATGAGATCGCCGCCGATGCGGATATCATAGAGCAGGACACTGTAGCGCACCGATCGGATCCATCGGTCGATCGCCGCAGGCGACACGCTCATGAGCCCGTTGCTGGGTCCCTAACCACAGCCGCCGGTCTGATCCCATCTTCAAGGAACCCGTCACCACCTGGCACTGAAGGCCCTCTCCGTAGCCGAAATGTTGCAGTTGACGCATGTCATAGCTGACCCGGAAGAGTCCGTTCTCTGTCGTGAGCCAGAAGTGCCCCATGCCATCATCGAGGAAGAAGTAACAGTATTCTTCCACCAAACGGGCCGGCAGCTCTATCTTCCCGAACCGTTGTAGGCTCGCATCACTATAGAATATGCCCGAGCGGGTGTTGAAGAAGGTCAGCCCCCGGTGGCCTAAGACGATGTTCTGGACGGCATACTGATTGAAGAAGCCGTCGGGGAAGTTCTTGTTCTCGAACAGTCTGTTCTGCGCGAGCCACATCGTCAGTCCCAACGCACCGCCCACCCAGGCATTGCCGTTGGGCATGAAGGTGATCGAAGACACGATCCCTCCATTGAGCCGGGCATTGTTCTCGGTGTAATGGGCGATGCTTCCATGCTGGTCGAGGATGAAGATCCCCTCTCCCGTACCGACCCACAGCCGGTCGTCAGGACCCACGGTCAGCGCGGCAACGGTCGTTGTGGCCAGCAGAGGTTCATTGGGAATGGCACTCACGGTGAGCGTCCGGGGATCGATGGTGCGCAGACCGCCGTCGTAGGAGCCGACGTAGTAGAGTCCGTGATAATAGATCATCTGGGTGAAGATGCTACCCCCACCTAACGTCTCGGGCGTGAACAGATGGACCAGACGGCGCGACTCGTCGATGAAATAAAGCCCTTGCGGGGTACTGATGAGTTTCTCCGAGCCGCGGATGGAGAAACCCTTGACTTCCAATCCGTCCGTGGTGAAGTCACCGAAGCGGTAGGTCCGGAAGAGCGGAGTGACGTGATAATAATAGGCAAGGCCGTAACGGTAGAAGCCAAACCAGTCGACACCGTTGCGGTCCTGGTAATAGCAGTAGACGGCATTGGTCGGTATGCGGCAGCGACCCTTGCCGGTCGAGTGGAAATGGGCCTTGATCCGGTCGGTCTGCGTGTCAATCAGGAAAGCGCCAGAGCCGTCACAACTCACACAGAGATCACCCTTGGGCGACACGCGGAGCTGTGTGATCACATTGCCCACTCCGCTGACCGGGCGGAGCCGCAACGCCCGTCCGTCGGTCACATAGAGGCCGTTGTTCTTCGTGCCGATGTAGAATTTGCCCCTGACACTCGCCAAATGGGCGAAAGCCGTGTGGGCCGGGAGCCTGTCGGTCAGGCGA
>ONHE01000082.1 GCA_900317545.1 uncultured Prevotella sp.
TCCGGCGCACGAAAAGGCATTTTCCGACCGAAAGAGAAGACACAAGAGGATAGCTTTGGGCAAATCTCCACACGCAGCAGAGGATGATCCCGCCGATTGCAGGGCATAAAAATGAAATTCGGAATGCTGGTTTGCACAACCTGCATTCCGAATTTATCTTACAATCACGGATGCTTTCCGCCGCTCGAAGCGGATAATGATCGAGGGTCCTACAGGGCCGGGCACCCGATCAAAAGGACAGGCCACAAAGGCCGGAAAGGGGCACCCATTCATCTAATCGGCAAGGTCACGAGGATCGGAAAAGAAGGATCGCCCGCCAGTCAGGATGCACCCCGCGTGAGCGAACGACAGGATCAGTCGTCCGAACCGAACAACGGATCCTCCGGCATCACCATCACCGGTTTCTGGTCATACTGCTTGAGCATGTTGTCCGGCACATATTTCTTGTCGACAACCAAGCGGAACATGTATTCCTCAAACCATCGGTTGGTCATGATCAGGCAACCTGCCTGTCCGTTGGTCGGGCCCCAGCTGTTTTCCACTTTCCATTTGAGCGGCTTGCCGGAGGCATCCAAGTCGACGGCGGTGAGCGTCATCGCGTGGGTCGAACCGCTGTCGAAGGTGGAGATGCGCTGTGCCTTGTCCATGCCGAACGTGGTGCCGAAGAGGCTCGCATAGTCGTAGTTTTCCGTGTCAAGATATCCTCTTTTGCGGTCGAACTGCTTGCCCACGTCATAGGAACTGTACATCTTGTGTCCGTCCTTGATGCTGCTGATGGCCAAAGCGGCGATATCTGCCATGGGCAGATTGAGGTAGCGCCAGTTGGTTCCGTCGTAGGTGTGGCGGTCATATTCGACCTCATAGGTCTTGTAATAAGGTCGGCGCGGATCGTTCATCACCATGATGAACGTGCCGTTGAGGGGTCCTCCGACCGTCTCCTGATAGAACTGCTTCGGAGTGTAGGTGCGGGCAGGTCCGACAGCCTTGCCGTTCTTGTTGCGGAAAGCGTAGGTGAACTCTTTTACAGGCTGGCCTAAAGCGAGCGTGAGCATGTGATAGACCGTGGCGAGCATCTCCGTCTTGCGGGCCTGTACGGCAGCCGCCCGCTGACCGGCGTTGACCATTGCGCGCAACTCTAATCCGAACTCGCGCAGCTTGGAGGATATCATCTTCTGCATGCGCGATGTGTTTTCGGCCGAATAAGTCTCCGGCTGGACGCTCATGGGCACTAATCCGTACTTCTCTGCAAGGTCGGACACGCCGCAGAAAGTGCCGCCGTCGTTGATCGGATGACGGAAAAAGAACTGCACGCGCTGATCATCCATGGGTTTCTTGGCGCAGTCTATGACACCCTGAAGCATCAGATTGGCCTTCTCCAACTGGTCATAGAAGAAGAGATAGTCATGCGAAAACTCCACCGCAACAGTGTCCTTGTGGGCCTTGGCGAAGTTTGCGCGCAGCACATTCAGCCCGGAGAACATCCAACAACGGCCACTACTGAGCTGATTGTGTATGTTCTGCTTCGGCGTCTCGTGACTGAAGAAGGTGTCTATAGCGCCACGATTGGCGTGGTTACGTGCCAGATCGTCAATGCTGTTGGATGCAAGGGCATTGACAATTGCACGGTCGGCGGCCGACGAAGGCTGTGACTTCTCCATCTGACGGAGCATGGCGGGCGTGATTCCTCCCGCGTTCGTCTGGGCATTCGCACCGCTGAAGACAGCCATGAAGATGCCCGCAAGCATGATTTTTTTGTTCATCGTATTCTGATTTAAATGGTTCTTGTCGCGGCAAAGTTACGAAAAACGCCCGAATCCCGCAACTTCTTTGCCGAAAAAGAAAGGACGCGGCGGACACGGGGAGCGTGAAAGCGAAAACCGGTCGGCCGCATCCCGAAGGGAAATAGGTCGCCAAAGTCTCTGGCAGACCGGAAAAAAACATTGGCGGAGCTTGCTTTTTTAGAAAGAAATAGCGTATATTCGCAACTGCTAACCATACCCCCCAGGATCATGACAAAAGGGAAAAGCATCTGCAGGACACTGAAAGGCATCCGCCAGAAGATCGCCGATGCCAACGGCATTCACTATGCACCGCGGGAGTGCCACTATGAAGGCGAATGCGAAGGCACCTGCCCCGCCT
Organism: uncultured Prevotella sp.; assembly: GCA_900317545.1. GTDB lineage: Bacteria > Bacteroidota > Bacteroidia > Bacteroidales > Bacteroidaceae > Prevotella. The sequence continues at coordinate 2,140 of ONHE01000082.1, forward strand.
GCGAGCAAGAGGTGATGTTTCTCGAGCGGGAACTTCAGCTGCGCCGGAAAAATGGCCTTGCCGTCAAGCTAGCAGGCATTGCCGCAGGGGTCTGCGCGGTGGTTATGCCTATGGAATCGGTAGCTCAGAACCGCCCGAAGGCGATGCGCGGAAAGGTCTCCACCGTTAAGCGGAGCATTCCCGCGACTGATCTGACGAAAGGGAAAGCCGATTCCGTGCTCCTCAAAGGCATCGTCACCGACGGCGCGGGAGAACCGCTGATCGGGGCTGTCATCAAAAGTCGGGGGGCGCGAAACTGCGCGACGACCGACAACCATGGCATGTTCGCCATCAAAGTAAGCCCGAATGTCAGACTCGAAATCAGCTGCATCGGTATGGAAACGCAAACGGTCGAAGTGAAAGGCATCAGGAATCCGGAAAGCATGACGATCGTTCTGAAAGAGGACAAGGCGCTGCCGGGTGAGATCGTGGCCCCTGTTCCCGTGAAGAAAACCGTCATACTGGGATCAGTTATTCTGCCGGAGGAGCAGGAGCAAAAAACGGTTAGCGGCAAAACCGGCAAACTCCGGAAAAACAAGAAGAAACACAAATAACAGGAGAAACGGACCCATGAAAGCTCCTCTGATGGCCATCGCGCGCCACAGGATAGCCATCGACGGCGAGGGCGTGACCACTTTGGTCGCTTTCCATGGCTGCCCGGTGAGGTGCCGCTACTGCCTGAACTCATTCTGCCTGAGACCTGAAGGCTTGCGAAGAAGCATGTCCCCGGAGGAGGTTTTGGATGAGGTGAAGATCGACAATCTGTATTTCGTAGCCACAGGAGGAGGCGTCTGCTTCGGTGGCGGCGAACCTCTGCTGCGCAGCGGCTTCATCTGCCGGTTTGCCGAAATCATGCCCCCGAGCTGGAAGTTCACCGTTGAGACAAGCCTGAACGTACCGATCCGGCACCTGAAAGCCATGCAGGGCATCGTCAGCAAATACATTGTCGACATCAAGGACATGAACCCCGACATCTACGAACGCTACACGGGGAAAGACAACCGGCAGGTTGAGGACAACCTGAAATGGATGGCTTCCAACGGCCTGAGCGACCGCACGCTCATCCGGCTGCCGCTGATTCCGGGCTTCAACACGGAGGCCGACCGCGACAGGAGCAGGCTGCGGCTACAGGAAATGAAATTCGCCCATTTCGACGAATTTGCCTATCTTGTGCTCGAAGACCACTCCCCCGCCGGGCGCCCCTAACCAGAGGCCCTGCCCCCTTTTGCCAGAAAAATCATTTTTTTAATTGTTTATCCCTGAAAAAAATAGTATATTTGCAGGGTTGATCTCATTTAATAAAGTGAATAAGACGAAATTTGAATTACTGAGCAAGATCAGATACCCCGACGACTTGCGCCGCCTGACGATTGATCAGCTGCCCCAAGTGTGCCAGGAACTTCGCGATGACATCATCGAGGAGGTATCTGTCAATCCGGGACATTTCGCATCCAGCCTCGGCGTCGTTGAGCTCACCGTCGCCCTCCATTATGTTTTCGACACCCCGCACGACAGGTTGGTGTGGGACGTAGGGCACCAGGCCTACGGCCATAAGATCCTGACCGGACGGCGGGACACCTTTTCCACCAACCGCAAACTGCACGGTCTGCGCCCCTTCCCTTCACCGGCGGAGAGCGAATATGACACGTTCACCTGCGGCCATGCATCCAACTCGATCTCCGCCGCCTTGGGTATGGCGGTCGCTGCCAAGAAGACCGGACATCCCGAACGGCACGTCGTGGCCGTCATCGGCGACGGAGCGATGAGCGGTGGACTGGCTTTCGAAGGACTGAACAATGTCTCTTCCACGCCCAATGACCTGCTCATCATCCTCAATGACAATGACATGAGCATCGACCGGGCCGTGGGCGGCATGGAGAAATACCTGCTCAACTTAGACACAAACGAGACCTATAACAAGCTCCGATTCAAAGCCTCGCAGTGGCTCCGCGCCAAAGGGCTCATGAATGATGAGCGGCGCAAGGGCATCATACGCCTCAACAACGCCATCAAGAGTGCCATCAGCCACCAGCAGAACATATTCGAAGGCATGAACATCCGTTACTTCGGCCCCTTCGACGGGCATGACGTCAAGGAGGTGGTGCGCATCCTCACCCGGTTGAAAGACATGCGCGGACCCAAGCTCCTGCATCTCCACACGGTCAAGGGAAAAGGCTACAAGCCCGCTGAAAAGGAAGCCACGATCTGGCATGCGCCAGGCAAGTTCGACCCGGCAACGGGCGAACGCATCCTCACAGACTGCAGTCACGAACCGTTGAAGTTTCAGGACGTCTTCGGAAAGACATTGGTCGAACTGGTCGAACAGAATCCGCGGATCGTCGGCATCACGCCCGCCATGCCCACAGGTTGCTCCATGAACATCCTCATGAAAGCCATGCCCGACCGCGCCTTCGATGTCGGCATCGCCGAAGGACATGCTGTCACCTTCTCCGCAGGAATGGCCAAGGACGGCCTCCAGCCCTTCTGCAATATCTACAGCTCGTTTGCGCAGCGGGCCTACGACAACATCATCCATGACGCAGCCATCCTCAACCTGCCCGTGGTGATCTGTCTGGACCGGGCAGGACTGGTCGGCGAAGACGGCCCCACACATCATGGCGCATTCGACATGGCCGCCCTGCGACCCATTCCGAACCTCACCATCGCATCCCCAATGGACGAACACGAGCTCCGCAAGCTCATGTACACCGCCCAGTTGCCTGATAAGGGAACCTTTGTCATCCGCTATCCGCGCGGCAGAGGGACACTCGTCGACTGGCACTGCCCCTTTGAGGAGATCAAGGTAGGCACAGGGCGCAGACTCAGAGACGGAAATGACGTCGCCCTGCTGACCATCGGTCCCATCGGGAAAACAGCGGAGAAAGCCATCGGCATGATACAGGCCGAACGAGGAGAGGACGCCCCGACGATCGCCCATTACGACATGCGCTTCCTCAAACCCATGGACGAGCGACTCTTGGAGGAAATAGGCCGGAAATTCAAACGCGTCATCACCGTCGAGGACGGCATTCGGAACGGCGGATTCGGAACGGCTGTTCTCGAGTGGATGGAGGATCATCGCTACTACCCGAGGATCATTCGGCTCGGACTTCCGGACCGGTTCGTCGAACACGGAACCGTGACAGAGCTATACCGGATCACAGGACTCGACGCCGAAGGCATCTGCCATGCCATCAGCGAAATCATCCGATAACCTATTTATATTATTAAAGAGAAGGAAACAAACGCACATGAAGATTATCATTGCCGGCGCCTATGCCATCGGCTGTCACCTCGCGGAGCTGCTCTCCCGCAATCATGAGGACATCACACTCATCGACGAAGACGAAGAAAGACTGGCAAAGATCGGAAGCGACTTCGACCTCATGACAATCCATGCTTCATCAAGCAACGTCAAGATCTTGAAGGAAGCAGGAGCCGGAGTGGCCGACTTGTTCATCGCCGTGACACCTAATCAAAGCCAAAACATCAACTCTTGCATCCTCGCAAAGGCTTTAGGCACGAAAAAAACAGTCGCCAAGATCGACGATCCGGAGTATATGGAACCCGAGATACAGAAGTTTTTCAACGATTTAGGCGTCAACTCGCTGATCTATCCCGAAATTCTCGCAGCCAAAGACATTATCAACGGACTGAAAATGTCATGGGTCAGGCAGCGCTGGGACGTGCACCACGGAGCCCTCATCATGCTTGGAATCAAACTGAGAGAATCAAGCGAGATCCTCAATCAACCCCTCCGCGACCTCTGCGGACCCGATGACCCCTATCATGTCGTGGCCATCAAACGAGGAGGAGAAACCATCATCCCCGGCGGCAATGACGAACTGCAACTCTATGACTTAGTCTATTTCATGACCACAAAACCCTACATCCCATACCTCCGCAAAATTGTGGGCAAGGAACATTATGTGGATGTGAAGAACGTCATGATCATGGGGGGAGGCGACACGACCGTACGGACCATCAAGGTGATGCCTGACTACATGGATGCAAAGATCATTGAGCTCGACGAAGCACGTTGCGAGGAGCTCAACAACCTGCTCGAAGACGACGATACGCTGATCATCAACGGCGACGGACGCGACATCTCGCTCCTGACCGAGGAAGGTATCAAGAACACGCAGGCATTCGTAGCCCTCACCCCAAACGCCGAAACGAACATCCTCGCATGTCTGACGGCCAAGCGACTCGGTGTCAGAAAAACCGTCGCTATGGTCGAGAACTTGGACTATGTGAGCATGGCCGAAAGTCTGGACATCGGTACCATCATCAACAAGAAGGCCCTCGCCGCAGGACATATCTATCAGATGATGCTCGATGCCAACGTTCATAACGTCCGCTTTCTGATGACAGCAAAGGCCGATGTGGCAGAATTCATCCCCGTTGAAGGATCCAAAGTGACGAAGAAACCCGTGAAAGACCTCGGCCTCCCCGCAGGAATGACCATCGGAGGGCTGGTCAGAAACAACGAGGGAATGCTTGTTTCGGGCAATACGCAGATACAGGCGGGCGACTCGGTGATGGTCTTCTGCCATGAAATGAACATGAAAAAAATAGAGAAGCTGTTCATTTAGGTGCGGCCGGAACTATCCTCCGCACAAGCCGGAAACGGCATCGAGATGAGACTAAGCAATCTTTCGGAAAAGAAAAAGCTCAGATACAGGATTAAGAAATCCATCAAACAGGAAAGTCAAAAATGATCAATCTCAAGCTCGTATATAAGATTCTCGGGCAACTCCTCTATATTGAAGCATTCCTCATGCTGCTCTGCATCGTGTTCTCCTTCTACTACCGGGAAGACGACGCACCTGCATTCATCACTTCAGTCATCATCACCGTCTTCTTCGGATACACGCTCCGCTTCGTCGGAAGGAATGCTGACAACTCGCTGTCAAGGCGTGATGCCTATCTTGTCGTATCACTCGCTTGGATCGTATTCAGTCTCTTCGGCACGCTCCCGTTTATGATCAGCGGCTATATCAATAGCTTTACCGATGCCTACTTTGAGACCATGTCGGGCTTTACCACAACTGGGGCGACGATACTTGATGATGTCGAGAAACTTCCACACGGTCTTTTGTTCTGGCGTTCGCTGACTCAGTGGATCGGAGGACTGGGCATCGTGTTCTTCACCATTGCCCTCTTGCCTTCGATGGTGGGTGGTTCGGTCAAAGTATTTGCCGCTGAAGCGACCGGCCCAATTAAGACCAAGCTGCACCCGAGACTGTCTGTGAGTGCCCGATGGATATGGTTTGTCTACGTCTTCATAACCATCGCGTGCGCCCTGAGCTATGTCATGTTCGGCATGAATGGTTTTGACAGCATCAATTACGCGATGTCCACGGCTGCGACAGGAGGCTTCTCGACACACAACATGAGTACGGAGTTTTTCCAATCTCCGACATTAGAGTACATCTGCACATTCTTCTGCTTCCTGTCGGGCGTCAATTTCACGCTGCTGTATTTCTCGGTATCGAAGTTCAGATTCAAGGACTTGTTCCGCAACTCGGAGTTTAAGTTCTACGTAGGTGTGATCTCCGGCTTCACCGTATTCATCATGCTCGAGCTGATCATGCGCAATCAGTACAGCATAGAACATGCTTTTCGCAGCGGCTTGTTTCAGGTTGTCTCGTTCATAACGACCACAGGGCTTTTCAATGACGATGCAGCGAAATGGCCGCATGTGACATGGGTGGTTCTCGCCGCCTGTATGTTCATCGGCGCCTGTTCCGGTTCGACGAGCGGAGGTCTCAAATGCGTCCGCGGCGTGATGATCTTCAAGATCATCCGGAATCAGTTCCGACAGATCCTGCACCCTAATGCCGTGCTGCCCTTGAAGGTCGACGGCGTGAACGTGCCTCAACAGGCACGGGTGACGCTGTTGGCTTTTCTTTCGACCTACCTGCTGCTCTGCCTCATCATCTCGTTCTCTATGATCGCCGCGGGTATCGACAATACGAATGCCATCACAATCACCTTGAGCTGTTTAGGCAATGTCGGGCCGACCTTAGGCATAAAGATCGGACCGACCATGTCATGGTCGAGCCTGCCCGACTTTGCCAAATGGCTGTGCTCACTGATGATGTTGATCGGTCGTCTGGAGATCTTCACGGTGCTCGTCATACTGACTCCGCAATTCTGGAACAAGAACTAAGTATGGGGCGGAAGACAGCTTCGGATAAACTACGTAAGACTTCCGGCCAGTTCGTATATAATCAGACTTAACGTAATATTTTTCTTATGCAACCTTTAAAATTCAAACCTCTGTTAAAGTCCACTATCTGGGGTGGCAACAAGATCAATGCTTTCAAGCAGCTGGACACCGACCAACAGGATGTCGGAGAGAGCTGGGAAGTCTCCGGAGTGGCACAAAACGAATCGGTCATCGACAACGGACCCTGGCGGGGGAAGCGGTTGAACGAAGTGGTGGAAGCACTCAAAGGCGATCTCATCGGCACGGAGAACTACCGCCGTTTCGGCAATGAGTTTCCGCTGCTGATCAAGTTTATCGATGCCAAACAGGATCTCTCGATCCAGGTACATCCCAATGACGAGACCGCGCACCGGCAGGGCAAGCCCCGCGGAAAAACCGAAATGTGGTACATCATGGAGTCGGAGCCGGGCGCGCATCTCAGATCCGGACTGAAGCAAGCCATCACGCCAGAGCAATATGCGCACATGGTGGAGGACGATACCATCACGGATGCCATCGCCGACTATCAGGTCAAGGAGGGCGACTGCTTCTTTCTGCCGGCCGGACGCATACACAGCATCGGAGCCGGATGCTTTCTGGCAGAGATCCAGCAGACCAGTGACGTGACCTATCGCATATACGATTTCAAACGCAAAGACAAGAACGGCAATTATCGCGAGCTGCATACAAAGGAGGCGGCCGAATCAATCGACTACCATGTAGAGCCTGACTACCGCACCCACTACATGCCGATGAAGAACCAAGGCGTCACGCTTGTGAAATGCCCATACTTCTGCACGACGGTCTATGACCTTGATCAGCCGGCGGAGATTGACCTTTCGGGAATAGACAGCTTCGTGATCCTGATCGGTCTGAAAGGTCAGGCGGTCATCACGGACGATGAAGGCAACGAGACCGGACTGCATGAGGGCGAGACAGTCCTCATTCCTGCAACGACGCGTAAGCTGCAGATCAGCGGAACGATCAAGTTCCTCGAGACCCACATCTGAACGTCTGCCGAAGCCCCGCGAGAAGCCTGCGTCCAACCGATGCCACGGCTTCACACGCCGCGAAAGTCTTCTGCAAAGACACGGAACAGGATCTGTGGATATACGGAACAGGATCCGCGGAAACACAGAACCTTACCTACGGCGAGCCCGTCAATCGTGATTGACGGGCTCGTCTGCTTCATCCCCAAGAAACGTTTCTATATCTTTCTGGATCTGGCTGATCTGTACGGACCGGAGATAGCCTACATTTTTCTTCAAGACCGACACGATGTCACCGAGGCTGTGATGATAGGAGGAGAGCTCATTCTGCCGCTGCGTGCTGTGAATACTCTGCATGGAGATCTCGCGCTGACGCTCTTGGACCAGCACGTCACACACCTTGTCGAGCATCGGAAGCACCACCTTGTCAAACAAGTGATGTCCCTGTATATATAAATAGGTGTTGTCCGCCGTCACCCCAAGCCGTCTGAGATCCTCCTTGACCTGCTGATAACTCTCCTTGGCTTGCGGATTCAGCTGCTGCAACTGATTGACTTTCCGTCCGGCCTTGCGCCTTACATTCTGTATGATCTGCGCCGCATGACGGATCGAGAAACTGCCGGTCTCGATGACGCGGTTAAAGTCCGTGATCGTGAAATCCTTGTAGTGCGAGGACCGGTAATACCAGATGTTCCACACAAACAGCGGGAAGATGGCCTGCGAATACTGCCGCAGATACTCTTCCATATCGAAGATGGCGTGGTCATTGAGCGTCACCGCCACGCAGACATCATGCAGAGCGGGCGCGTAGCACTGGTAGTTCTCGATCGCATAGACATAGGTATGGAACGTGTAAGGATTGGTCAGGATCTCCTCCGACATGGCAGTGTGACCCTGAACGAGATAATCATAGTCGGCATCGACACACGCGATCATGTCGCGTCCGGTCTTTCCGCTGAGCAGTTTCATGAGCACTGACTTCTTCCCTCGCTCCAAACGGTCCTCGCGCGAGGGCAGCATCACCTCGAAATAGCGGCGGTCAGTCTCGTACGGACTGAGCACAGAGCGCCAGAAGAACACATCATCATAGCTCTCGACATAGACGGCTATCTTGCGCCGGGCATTCTTCGAGTTGAGCCGGTTGGCCGCTCTGAAATAGTCAGAGGACAAATTATCTTTTAATCGCTTTCCCATCTGAAACCTCCTGAATGATCCTGCGGGTGCGCCGCACTATCGGTCTTCCTGATCCGTAATGTCCGAGACTTCAGTCACCTTGTCCAACCAGCCGTTCATGATCACGGCAGGCGAATGGGTCGTAAGAATGATCTGCACGTTCGGGTTGAGCTGCATGATCAGGTCGATGAGCTGCCGTTGCCATTCGACATGCAGGCTCACCTCCGGCTCATCCATGAACAAGACATAGTTTTGATTGTCCTCCACGAGCACCGTGAGCAGGATAACGAGGATCTGTTTCTCACCGCTCGAGAGCTGGTAGGGCACGAGTGTCTCTCCGATCTGTGTAAACCGGATCTCGTTCTCGGTCCTCACGATCCGCTTGCCGGTATCGGCGAAGAGGCTGTCCATGATGTCCTGGAACTTCTTCTTGGGCATACTGAGTTCATGGGCACGCGTTGCCGCGTCAGGCAGACCGCTCTGGAGCACCTCGATGATGCGGTTTCCGATGTTCACCTGATAGTCCAGAAACTTGCGCTGAAGGGCAAAGAGCTGCCAGTCGAGTTCGGTTGCGAGGCTGATGTCAAGTCTGGACAGCAGTTCCGAATTAATCAACGGACGGTCGAACGAACGGATGATGTCAAATCGGATCCATCGGGCATCGGCGGGCGAAACTTTCAGATGCACCCCCTTGAGCAAGTGGCTCGGAAACTCTCCACCGGCACTCAGCCCCTTGACCACCTTGTTGATGATCGTGCTCTTGCCCACTCCGTTGACACCGCTGAGGATGTTCACCTTCCGGTCCAGATTCCACACCACATGGCGTGTACCGCTCCAGAGCGAGTCGATCTCAATCTGTTCGATGTAATCAGCGTATTTCTGCATGGCTTTCATAAATCTTATTTCATCGCAAATATAGTAAAAAAAACGGTTTACAGTCTGTATTTTTCGATTAATTAGTACCTTTGCAGGTGAAATTAAAGATAACGCTGGAGAAATGGATAACAAAAGGCCGCTCGTGGCCCACATCAGTATGTTTGCTGCATGTGCATTCTGGGGACTGATGGCCCCCATCGGCAAGCACGCCATGACACATGGCATCGACGGGACAGCCCTTGTCACCTTCCGTGTCATCGGTGGCATGATCCTCTTCTGGATCACCTCTTTTTTCACGCCCAAGGAGTATGTCCCCAAGCGCGACATCCTGCTTTTCATCGGTGCGGCCGTCTTCGGTCTCATCTGCAACCAGTGCTGCTACACCATCGGGCTGAGCCTCACGTCGCCCGTCAACGCGAGCATTGTCACCACCTCGATGCCCATCTTCGCCATGATCCTCTCCTTCCTCATCCTCAAGGAGCCGCTGACCGCGCAGAAGGCCTTGGGCGTCCTGACCGGCTGCTGCGGTGCGGTGATCCTCATTCTGACCAGTGCGGCGGCCCTCACTTCCAAGGTGGGCGACATCCGGGGCGATCTGCTGTGCCTGTCAGCCCAGTTCTCTTTCGCCCTCTATCTGTCGCTGTTCAACAAGCTCATTCGCCGCTATTCGGTCATCACGGTCAACAAGTGGATGTTTCTCTGGGCCTCCGTGATCCTGACACCCTTCACCTTCGGCCATGTCGCGGCCATCGGATGGAGCATAGTCCCGGCCGCCACGTGGTGGGAAGCGGCCTACGTCGTGGTCTTCGGAACCTACATTGGGTACATCCTCACCATGATCGGGCAGAAGACACTGCGCCCCACGGTGGTGAGCATATATAATTATGTGCAGCCGATCGTCTCCGTTACGGTCAGCGTGCTCACCGGCATCGGCGTCTTCAGATGGAGCCAGGGCCTCGCCGTCATTCTCGTTTTCGCAGGCGTATGGATGGTCACCAAGTCGAAGAGCCGTCGTGATATGCTCCGGCGACAGCATGACGCGGAAACCGCCGGAGAGGGCTCCGCCCCCGCATGACCGTTCCCCCAACCAAGGGATTCACACCCTTCCTCCAAGGTGTTCACACCCTCCCGTTTTCCCGCTTCTACAGGGCCTTTCAGGCACATGCCTACAGCGTCTGGCGCGGAGCATAGCTTTCGACCGCCCGGAGCATAGCTTTGGGGCGCCCGGAGCATAGCTTTCGACGCCCCATATGATAGCTCCGCGCCGGGCATATGATATGTGTCGTCCGCGCATAGTCAGAATCGCCCCTTCGGACACCATTCCGCCCGGGGTCTTCTACCATGATTGTGGTATGCAAAATGACTATCTTATGCGATTTCACCTCTCACCTTTTTCCCCTACCTTTGCATCTGTAAATATCAATAAATGTATTACCAATCTCCTTCCGACCTCTCATTAGGGCCCACGGAAGGATTAAAAGAAAGGAAATGAAAAATGAGAGAGAACAAGCTACACTTCGAGACTTTGCAGCTCCACGTTGGCCAGGAACAGGCCGATCCGGCAACTGATTCAAGGGCAGTGCCCATCTATCAGACCACTTCCTACGTATTCCACAATGCACAGCATGCTGCTGACCGGTTCGGACTGCGCGATGCCGGCAACGTCTATGGCCGTCTGACCAACTCCACGCAGGGTGTCTTCGAAGAGCGCGTCAGCGCACTCGAGGGAGGCGTCGGCGGACTTGCCGTAGCCTCAGGGGCCGCAGCCGTGACCTACGCCATCACCAACATCGCCTTCGCGGGCGATCACGTCGTAGCCAGCAAGACCATCTACGGCGGCACCTACAACCTGCTGGCGCACACGCTGACGAAGTATGGCATCTCCTCAACATTCGTCGATCCGGACAACTATGATGAGCTCGAAGCTGCCATCAGGCCCAATACGAAACTCGTATATATCGAGACACTCGGCAACCCCAACAGCAATATCTCCGACATCGAGCGCGCTGCGGAAATCGCACACCGCCACGGACTGCCCCTCTTGATCGACAACACCTTCGGCACCCCGTATCTGATCCGCCCCATTGAACATGGCGCCGACATCGTCATCCACTCCGCCACGAAGTTCATCGGAGGCCATGGCAGCAGCCTCGGAGGCGTCATCGTCGACGGCGGCACATTCGACTGGAAGGCCCAGGGCGACCGTTTCCCAGGCTTTACACAGCCTGATGCCTCTTATCACGGATTGGTCTTCGGCGACCTGCCTGCACCTTTCGTCACCCGTGTCCGCACGCTTCTGCTGCGCGATGAGGGCGCCTCGATCTCGCCCTTCAATGCCTGGGTGCTGCTGCAAGGACTGGAAACGCTGAGCCTGCGTGTAGAGCGACACGTCTTCAACACGCTGAAGGTACTCGAATATCTGGAGCATCAGCCCCAGGTAAAGAAGATCAACCACCCCGCCGAGACTTCTCATCCCAATCATGACCTCTACAATCGCTACTTCCCCAACGGTGCCGGCTCCATCTTCACCTTTGAGATCGACGGTTCACAGGAAAAGGCTTTCCACTTCATCGACCATCTGAAGATCTTCTCCCTACTGGCTAACGTGGCCGATGTGAAGTCACTCGTCATCCACCCATTGAGCACCACGCACTCCGAGTTGAGCATAGAGGAAGCCGCAGAACAGGGCATCTACCCGAGCACCATCCGCCTGAGCATCGGCACGGAGCACTATGAGGACATCATAGCTGATCTCGACCAAGCCTTCGAAGCCGTGAAGGATGAGCGGTAAGGCAGGCACATTCACACATTTAACACATATTCTATGTCTAAGATTTATAAGAACATCACGGAGCTGATCGGCAACACGCCACTCGTGGAGCTCAACAAGTTCTCGGCCTCACATGGCCTGCAGAACCCACTGATTGCAAAAGTAGAGTTCTTTAATCCGGGCGGAAGCGTGAAGGACCGTATCGCATGGTCCATGATCGAGGCCGCTGAACGCGACGGAACGCTCAAGCCAGGAGCGACCATTATCGAGCCCACGAGCGGCAACACCGGCGTCGGGCTGGCCTTGGTTGCCGCCGTCAAGGGTTACCGGCTGATTCTCTTCATGCCCGAGACGATGAGTGTTGAGCGGCGTAATTTGGTGAAAGCCTTCGGCGCACAAGTCGTGCTGACCAGCGGAAAGGACGGTATGCCGGGCGCGATCAAGGCTGCCGAAGCACTCAGAGACGCCACTCCGGGTGCCGTCATACTCGGACAGTTTGACAATCAGGCCAATCCACATCAGCATTACCTGACAACCGGAGCCGAGATATGGGCCGACACGGACGGGAAGGTGGACATCTTCGTTGCGGGAGTGGGCACAGGCGGCACGGTCTCAGGCATCGGCAGACGCCTCAAGGAGCACAATCCCAGCGTGCAGATCGTGGCCGTCGAGCCGTCTGCATCGGCGGTCCTGAACGGCGGTCCCAGCGGTCCGCACAAGATCCAGGGCATCGGTGCAGGCTTCATCCCCACCACCTATGACCCGAAAGTCATTGACGAGGTCGTCGGTGTGGACAATGATGACGCCATCAGGGCAGGCAGACAGCTTGCCCAGGAGGAAGGATTGCTCGTCGGGATCTCATCCGGCGCAGCCGTCCATGCTGCAATCCAGATCGCCCAAAGGCCCGAGAACGCCGACAAGAAGATCATCGTGCTACTCCCGGATACCGGCGAGCGCTATCTCTCGACCGTGCTCTACGCTTTCGAGGAATATCCATTGTAGGAGAGAGAGAATCTTCCGGACGGATTCGGATGACACGTATCGAAAGGCGAGTTTCTGCAAAGAGACCCGCCTTTTGGCGTCTCCGGACCGGACGGAGGGCAGGTGCGGATCACTTAAAAAATCATAAACGCTTGCACGGACCGCCTTTTCTTCCTATTTTTGCTATCAGTAAGTCCGGCCCGGAAGTATCTTCCCGACCAGACGCCAACATCTGACGACATGAACATCTGCAACGCCCGACCGTCCCAAGCCGCCGAGATCGCCCGGCTGATCATGACGGCCATGAACCACGAATGCTGCCGGTATTTCACAGGGAGCAATCATTCGCTCGCCGAATTTGAGCGAGTGATGACCCGTCTTGTGACTTCCGCCGACAGCCAATACAGTTACCGCAACACGCTGACGGCCCTTGACGACGACGGAAAGGTGGCCGGCATCTGCGTCACTTACGACGGAGCCGACCTCCACCGGTTGCGCGAGGCGTTCGTGCAGGCGGCCAAAGAAGCCTTCGGACGCGACTTCAGCCAGATGGACGACGAGACTGCGCCGGGCGAACTCTATATCGACTCGCTCGCCGTAGACTCGCCTTACCGCGGACAGGGCATTGCCACGGCGCTGCTGCAAAGTGCCGTGGAGAAGGCAAAAACGCTGCGACTGCCCGCCATAGGACTGCTCGTCGACAAAGGGAATCCCGATGCCGAGCGGCTGTACAGGCGGGTCGGGTTCAGCTGGGTGGGCGACTCCCAATGGGGCGGGCATCCCATGCGACACCTCCAAATAAAATTCGGTCCGAACGATGCAAAAGAGTAAATATCTGGTAGCCAACATGCGCGACGCGCTCTGGGGGCTGACCGTCAGCACGGTCGGCTATGAAGACATCCCCCCAGGCGCCCCCTACCCCACCCGCGGACATGCCGACGGCTACTATTTCGATCTCAACAAGGGCCGCATACTCAACGAATACCAGCTACTCTATCAGCCCGAGGGCGAGGGCGTGTTCCACTCCACCCATGTGAAAGAAGCCCGCATCAAGGCCGGCGACATGTTTCTCCTCTTCCCGGGCGAATGGCACAGCTATCACCCATTGCCCACCACAGGCTGGAAAAGCCACTGGATCGGCTTCCGGGGAAAGAACATCGATGACCGCGTGAAGGCCGGATTTCTCTCGCCCACGAAGCCTGTCTATCATCTCGGTTATAGCGGCGAGATCATCAAACTCTACGAGGAAGCTTACCAGACGGCGCTCGAGGAAGCGGCGTATGCACAGCAGACCATGGCCGGAATCGTGAACCACATCATCGGGATGATGTATTCGCTCGAGCGGAACATGGTGCTAGGCCGCAACCAGGATCACGTAGACATGGTCAACAAGGCCCGACAGCTGATCCGCGAAGGCCTTGAAAGTAATCTGACCATACAGCAACTGGCCGAGCGCATGGGCATCAGCTACTCCAACTTCCGCAAACTCTTCAAGGAATATGCCGGCATCTCGCCCGCCTTATACCAGCAGGACCTGCGCCTGCAGCGCGCCAAAGAGCTGCTGACCACCACCGATCTCAACATCAAGGAGATCGCCTACCGGCTCAATTTCGAGTCTCCCGACTACTTCTCAGCCAAGTTCAAGATCAAGACAGGAACCACGCCGAGCGACTTCCGTCAGACTGCCCATTCCTGACTTCATTCCTATGCCGCGCGCGGAGCTATGCTCCGGGCCGTCCGGAGCTATCCTTTTGGCCGCCCGGAGCTATCCTTTCGAGCGCCCGGAGCATAGCTCTGCGCAGGGCAGTCGAACGCATCGCACAACTTGCAGAATATCAACGACTTGCAAAAAAGGCAAAAGCCGCACCCGAACACGTCGGATGCGGCCTTTCAATATCTTGCCTACGGAAGGATCAGAGCGGTGTGGCGAAGATGAAAGTGCGAATCAGCCAGTAGCTCAGAATGCCCGCAACGTAGCCCACGAAGGCAATCCAGGTGATGTTTTTCATATACCATCCGAACGTGATCTTCTCCAAGCCCATGACCACGACACCTGCTGCCGAACCGATGATCAGCATCGATCCGCCCACGCCGGCACAGTAGGCGAGCAGCTGCCAGAATATTCCGTCGACGGCCATATCACCACTCGGAGCGATCGGATACATGCCCATGCAGCCGGCCACCAGCGGAACGTTGTCCACGATGCTCGACAATACGCCGATCAGACCCGTCACGGCATAGTGGTTGCCGTTGAATGCGACATTGAGTCCACTGCCGAGCGCCGTCAGCACACCAATCTCCTCCAGACAGGCTACGGCCATCAGGATGCCGAGGAAGAACAGGATCGTAGACATATCAATGCGTGAGAGCAGATTGCTCACGCGGCGCGAAAAGCCTTCACCCGAATGATCGCGGTGGAGCCGACGATAGAAGATCTCCGTCGTGGTCCATAATACACCCAAGACAAGCAGGATGCCGACAAACGGCGGAAGATTGGTCAGCGAACGGAAGATCGGCACAAACATCAGACCGCCCACACCGAGCGCGAAGATGATCTTACGCTGGAGCGACGAGAAGTCGAGCACTTCGTAGTCGCCATCCGCCGTCGACGTGTTGGCCTCATCGTCGATTAGGTTGCCCTTCAGCATGAACTGCATGATCGCAGCCGGTACCACCATCGACACCACAGAGGGCAGGAAGATCTCTGAAATCACGCCCGCGGCAGTGATCATACCGGCATTCCAGAGCATGATCGTCGTCACGTCACCGATCGGGGAGAAGGCACCGCCGGAGTTGGCTGCAATGATCACCAACGACGCATAGATGATGCGGTCCTTGTGTTCGGGCACGAGCTTGCGCAAGATCATAATCATGACGATGCTGGTCGTCAGGTTGTCGAGAATGGCAGACAGAAAGAAAGTCATGAAAGCGATCTTCCAGAGCAGACCGCGCTTACTCTTCGTCCGCATCACATTGCGTACCCAGTTGAACCCTCCGTTCTGATCTACGATCTCCACGATGGTCATGGCGCCCATCAAGAAGAACAAGGTGGTGGAGGTACTGCCCAAATGCTCCTCGATCAGACTGTTGACAAAAGCCAGCAATCCATCTGCTCCGACATGGCTGTCAGGATGCATCAACTGCACGAAAGGCGCAGGATCGATCATGTAGAAAGTCCAGCAGAAAACGAACATCAATAAAGCAACAGCCGCTTTATTGACCTTCGTAAGACTCTCAAGAGCAATGCAGAGATAGCCGATAATGAATACGGTAATAATGACAAAGGTTAGTGTTGACATCGTATTAATGATTTTTACAGTTTATTTATAATCTGCAAAGATATAAAAAATCTCAAAACTCACTGCTGAAAAATCAAATATTCGTGTTTAAAAGAAGAAAATATCACTATCTTTGCATCGTTCAAAAATGATCAGTCATATAATCTACCTACACCTATGGATCAAAAAAGATATTTCTTTGCAGCAGACTTGGGCGCCACCAGCGGACGTACGATCATCGGACTGCTGGACAATGGCAAAATCGAATTAGAAGAGTTGACACGCTTCGACAATCGTCTCATCCAAACAGGCAGCCACTATTACTGGGACATATTTGCCCTCTACGCCGAAATCATCAATGGCCTGAAGCTCGCAGCAGAGCGCAACATACCCATCCAAAGCATCGGCATCGACACATGGGGATGCGATTTCGTCTACGTAGGTGCCGACGGAGCCATTCTCAGAAATCCCCTCGCCTACCGCGACCCGCACACCGTGGACACCATGGAGCAATACTTTGAGAAAGCCATTGACAAGAAGACAGTCTACGGCAAGACGGGTATCCAGTTCATGAACTTCAACTCCCTCTTCCAGATTTACCAGATGCAACAGGACAAGAACGTCGCTCTGGCGAACGCAGAAAAGGTTCTCTTCACCCCGGATGCACTCAATTACATGCTCACAGGCAACGCCATCTGCGAATATACCATCGCTTCGACATCTCAAATTCTCAACCCCGTCACGAAAGAACTTGATCCGGACCTGATCCGGAGCATCGGTCTGCGCCGCGATCAGTTCGGTCCCATGACCCTCCCAGCTACCATCATCGGCACGCTGACGGAGGAAGTGCAGAAGCTGACCGGCCTCGGAGCTGTACCCGTCATAGCTGTTGCGGGCCACGACACCGCCAGCGCCGTTGCTGCAGTGCCGGCAAGAGACGAGAAGTTTGCATATCTCAGCTCCGGCACCTGGTCACTGATGGGCATCGAAACCGATAACGCCGTGATCAACGAACGCAGCTTCAACCTCAACTTCACCAATGAAGGAGGCATCGAAGGAACCACACGTTTCCTCAAGAATATATGTGGCATGTGGATCTATGAGCGTTGCCGCAAGGAGTGGACAGAGACCAAGGGGATGAGCCATTCGGAGCTGATGGAAAAGGCAATGCAATGCACCGGCTTCAAGAGTCTCATCAACCCTGACGACCCGAGCTTTGCCAATCCCGCCTCAATGGTGCAGGCCATCGAAGCCTACTGCATCAAGACCAACCAGCCCGTGCCGCAAGGCTATGCCGAATATTGCCGCTGCATCTTCGACTCTTTAGCTCTCCGCTACCGCCAGGTGATCACTTGGCTGAGGGAATTTGCCAACTTCGACATCGAGGTGCTGCACATCATCGGCGGCGGTTCGAAGAATGAGTATCTCGATCAGTTCACGTCTAACTCGTGTGGAGTTACCGTCTTGGCAGGCCCGCAGGAAGGGACGGCGCTCGGGAACATCATGCTGCAGGCGAAAGCAGCAGGCTGCGTGAAGGACATTTGGGAGATGCGGCGCATCATCGCCGATTCTGTCGAACTGAAAAAGTTTGCACCCAAAGACCGCGAAGTCTGGGATCAGGCCTACGGGAAGTATCTTGCGGTCACGCAGCAATAAGCTGACGGTCTGGCCGTTCCACACCTCCATCCATTCGGAACGGCCGGACTGAACCATCGGGACACCCGATCTGGGAAACAGCGAAATATGACCAAAGAAACAGAGAGATATGGTCTGACAAATCGAAAAATAACATCTATTAAAACTATACAATATCATTAAAAAACGATCATTATGAAATCAGAACTGATTGAAAAGAATTATGCGATTGCAAAAGAGCGCTATGCTGCGCTCGGCGTTGATACGGACAAGGCGTTGGAGACATTGGAAAAGACACCTATCTCACTCCACTGCTGGCAGGCCGACGATGTCATGGGCTTCGAAAGAGGTGAAGCTGCATCGGGCGGAATCCAGACCACGGGCAACTATCCAGGCAGGGCACGCAACATAGAAGAGCTGCGCGCAGACATTTCAAAGGTGACCTCGCTGCTTGCCGGTACATTTCGGCTGAACCTGCATGAGACCTACGGCGAGTTCGGCGATACGTTCGTGGACCGCGATCAGGTTGAGGCAAAGCACTTTCAGGGCTGGATGGAATGGGCTAAAGAGAACAACCTGAAGCTCGACTTCAACTCTACGTCCTTCTCACATCCGAAGAGCGGCTATCTCACATTGAGCAACCCGGACAAGGAGATCCGTGATTTCTGGATTGAGCACACGAAGCGTTGCCGCCGCATTGCTGACGCAATGGGCAAGTTCCAGCACGATCCCTGCATCATGAACATCTGGATTCACGACGGCAGCAAGGACTACACGGTGGAGCGCTATCGCTATCGCCAGATCCTGAAGGAATCGCTCGACGAGATCTTGGCAGAACAGCTGCCCGACATGAAATCATGTTTGGAGGCCAAACTCTTCGGCATCGGCCTCGAGGCATACACCGTCGGTTCTCATGACTTCTATGCCGGCTACTGCTCGAAGAACAATGTCATCTACACGTTGGATACGGGTCACTACGAGCAGACGGAGAATGTGTCGGACGCAGTCAGCTCCTTGCTGCTCTTCGTACCCGAACTGATGCTGCACGTGTCACGTCCCATGCACTGGGATTCCGACCACGTTACGCTCTTCGATGACAACACGCGCAACCTGTTCGTGGAACTGATCCGCTCGGGACAGTTGCACCGCGCTCACATCGGACTCGACTACTTCGACGCCAGCATCAACCGTATCGGCGCCTATATCATCGGTGTCCGGGCTACCCAGAAGTCGCTTCTGCAGGGCTTCCTCGAGCCACTGGCCCAGCTGCGTCAATATGAAGACGAAGGCAAATGGTTTGAGCGGCTCGCCCTCATGGAAGAGGAGAAGACACTTCCGTTCGGCGCTGTGTACGACTATTACAACTTCAAGCACAACATCCCTGTAGGTGAGGAGTATCTGGCTGACGTTGCCCAGTACGAGAAAGACGTCCTCTCCAACCGCAAGTAATCACGCAGGGGCGTAAGTCGTTACGCCTCTTTCAACCACGGACAAATGTTTCGCCGACGCCGGAACTGACATTCTGCTTTCCCAGACGACGGTGAAACATCTGTCCTTTCAATCATCAACCTTATGGAAATACTGTTCGGACTCATCATTATAGCCATTGGCGCCTTCTGCCAATCAAGCTGCTATGTCCCCATCAACAAGATCAAGGACTGGAGTTGGGAATCCTATTGGATCATCCAGGGAGTCTTCGCCTGGCTCGTGCTGCCGTTGCTGGGAGCGATGCTTGCCGTCCCTGCCGGTCAGAGTCTTATGGCACTCTTCGCCAACAATCCCCATGCGACATGGATGACCATCTTCTATGGCGTGCTCTGGGGTGTCGGCGGACTGACCTTCGGACTGTCCATGCGCTACTTGGGTGTGGCTCTCGGACAGAGCATTGCATTGGGCACGTGCGCCGGTTTGGGCACGATTCTTGCCCCATTGTTCACCGGACACGCTGCCGACATCACCACTTCGGTCGTCATCGGCGTGATCGTCACGCTCGTCGGCATCGCCATCATCGGTGTCGCCGGCAACATGAAGGCGCAGTCACTGTCGGAAGAAGAGAAACGCAAAGCCGTGAAGGACTTCAACTTCCCGAAAGGTATCGCCGTGGCACTGCTGGCCGGTTTCATGAGCGCATGCTTCAATATCGGGCTCTATCAGGGGCAGGAACTTCACTTTGAGGGTGTGAATCCGATGTTCACAACGCTTCCTGCGACGCTCCTTGTGACCTTGGGCGGCTTCGCCACCAACGCTGTCTACTGCCTGTATCAAAACCAACGAAACCACACTTGGGGCGACTACCGCAAGGGTTCGGTATGGGCCAACAACGCACTATTCTGCTTATTGGCCGGCGCACTGTGGTACAGCCAGTTCTTCGGATTGGCTTTGGGCAAGGGATTCCTTACAGACAGTCCGGCGCTGCTGACCTTCGCGTTCTGCATCCTGATGGCTCTCAACGTGGTATTCAGCAACGTTTGGGGCATCATTCTGAAAGAATGGCAGGGCTGTTCGCGCAAGACGATCACCGTATTGGTGGTCGGTCTGATCGTGCTGATCATCTCCTCGTTCGTCCCGCAGCTGATTGGCTGACGACGGGAGGACCGCTGCGGCAGGACCTAAACGACGACGGCAGGTCTCACTGCCGACGAAAGCAACAAAGACAGGGATGCACCGACTCGTTCGGCGCATCCCTGTCTGCGTTTCGGCGCATGACAGTCTGAGAGCGGCCAGGCCCGTTTCAGCTTCCGAAACGGCGGTCGGATGCGGGACGGAAATGCCCTGCCGACACGGCTGAATAATCCTTCGGGAAGGGTATCAGAAACGTACCGAAGGAGGGACAGAATGTGACGCTGAAAGCAGAGGATTATGATGGCTGGCGGAAAGCATAGCTTTGGGCGGCCCGGAGCATAGCTTTAGGCAGCCCGGAGCATAGCTTTCGACGGCCAAAAGCATAGCTCCGCGCAGACCAAAATTAAAATATTGAAAATCAACACTTTACAAATTGATCCTAAGAAGTTTACCTGCCGGATCGGAAGAAGGTTGCGAAGGGTGAGACGAATGGGAACGACGAGCGGACAGAAGCAGAGACCGGCAGGTCCGGGAGCAAGGGGCAGCGGAGGCGAAAGCAGGAGGCTGCGAACGCGGGTGCGGAGGTCAGCGGAGGCTGAAGGGCGTCATCCGACTGACTTTCTCATCGAAAAGGGCAGGCGGGACGCGATGTCCGCGCGGACTGCGCACGCAGGGGAAGACGGCAAAATAGGTGTCGGAGGAGGTATACCAGCCGTGATCCGTCACGTCGGAAGCTGTGCGCAGGATTTGATCTATGTGCCGGGCATAACGCGGGTTGACCACGGAGAGCACGCGATGTCCGGTCTGCATTGTCAGGGCGAGCACCAAATAGGTCTTCCGCTTCGTCATTCCGCCAACCACGCGAAGCCCGCGCACGGAGGTTGTCACCGTGATCTCCCAGCCGTGGAGCCTGTTCAGCTCGTTCATGCGACTACGGAACAGAGGGCCGTGGGGCGACGAGTCGCGCTGGCCCGAGTAGGCTAAGTCATAATGGATCATCTCATGCAGGAGCACATTTTGGAACTGCCGCTCGCTCTGATCGTAGTAGTTGGAGAGCCGGATGGCATAGTCAGTCCGCACGGTGCGCAGCATACGGATCTGCCGCCGGCATGTCATGCTGCCCAATCGGGTGCGTGAGCGGCCCACGGAAAGGCGCGGCCGGGGGAGCCGGTCGGCAAAGTAGTCGTGGTTGAAGCGGTCGAACCA